>JAICJM010000006.1 GCA_025928435.1 Thermoleophilia bacterium | reverse complement strand
TGCTCGCGGGTAGGGGCGAATCCCTGAACCCACGGGGAATCGCTGCAGCCGGCGTTGGGATAGCCTCCGCCACCTCCTAGGTGCGCGGGCTCGGCAATCGCCTGCTACCCAATCCAAGCGATATCACCGACGGCGGGGCGCCACAGGTCAAGGCCTGTGCGCCCCGCCGCTGTATTTTAAGGGGCCTGTCGCTCGAGTTTGAGCGCGCAAGGATCGGGGGTAGCCTGCGTCCATGCCCCTCCTTCGGATCATCATCGCCAGCACGCGGCCCGGCCGGGTCGGCCTCCCGGTGGGCAACTGGTTCATCGACGTCGCCCGCGCACACGGCGGGCTCGACGTCGAGGCCACCGATCTCGCGGAGCTGGCCCTGCCCTTCATGGACGAGCCGAAACATCCGCGCTTCCGCGAGTACACGCACGACCACACCCGGGCCTGGAGCGAGACGGTCGACGCGTCCGACGCGTTCGTGTTCGTGATGCCCGAGTACAACTTCGGCATCAACGCGCCGCTGAAGAACGCGATCGACTACCTCCACCACGAGTGGCACGACAAGCCGGTCGGGTTCGTCAGCTACGGCGGGATCGCGGCCGGCACGCGGGCCGTCCAGATGACGAAGCAGATCGTGTCGGCGGTGAAGATGGTGCCCGTCTACGAGGCGGTCTACATCCCGTTTGTCGCGAGCCGGATCGAGGACGGGCGCTTCCACCCGACCGACGTGACCGAACGCGCCGCGGGCGCCCTCCTGGACGAACTCGTCCGGGTCGAGGCCGGGCTGCACACGCTGCGCGCGACGCCCGCCGTCTAGCGCGTGTAGGCCTCGGCCATCGAGGCGGGGTCGATGCCGAGCTCAGCCCGCATCGGGCCGATGTCGCATTCCGTGCCCGCGAGCAGCATCGTGATCTGGTCGGGGGTGACCCGCAGCGGCGGGGGCAGGTGGCGCAGCAGGACGCGTGCCTGCGCGCGCATCAGCCCGGCCGGCAGGTGCACCTTGGGGTGCGGCCGGCGGCCGGTGTTGCGGGCGATCTCGTCCAGCAGCTCGTCGAACGTGAAGGCCTGCGGGCCACCCAGCTCGTAGCGCTTGCCGATCGTCTCCGGGCGCCCGAGCGCGCGCGAGAAGGCGGCCGCGATGTCGCCGGCCCACACCGGCTGGTGGCGGTAGCGGCCGTCGCCGATCACGGGCGTGACCGGCATGCGCACGAGCCGCTCGAACTCGGCGAACGCGCCGCCGCCGCGGGCGAACACGAAGCTCGGCTCGAACACCGTCCAGTCGAGGCCGCTCGAGGTGACCGCCTGCGCCCCCTTCCACTTGCTCCCCCAGTAGCCCGTCAGGGACGCGTGCTCCGCGGTGACGCCGAGCGCGCTCATGTGCAGGAAGCGGCGCGCTCCGGCGGCCTTCGCCGCCGCGACGGCGTTCGCCGGGCCCTGCGCGTTCACGGCCTCGAACTGCGCCGGGGTGCCGTCCAGGATGGCCACCAGGTGGACGATCGCGTCCGTCCCCTGCGCGGCGGACGCGAGCGACGCGGGGTCGGTGACGTCGCCGCCCGTCCGGCGCGAGAACCGCACGACCTCGTGCCCGTCCGCCTCGAGTCGCTCCGCGACGTGCGTGCCGACGAAGCCGCTCGCCCCGGTGACGAGCACCCTCATCGCTTGTACCCGGGATCGAAGTTGAGGTAGTACCTGCTCGGCGTCGGCTCGGCCTGGCCCTGGTACTTGCTGCCCAGCCGGCCCGAGCCGTACGGATGCTCGGCGGGGGTCGTCAGGGTGTGGAAGCTGAGCTGGCCGATGCGCATGCCCGGGTAGACCGTGATCGGGAGGTTCGCCATGTTCGCGAGCTCGAGCGTGATGTGGCCGTCGAAGCCGGCGTCGATGATCCCGGCGGTCTGGTGGACGACGAGCCCCAGCCGCCCGAGCGAGCTCTTCCCGTCGAGCGACGCGACGATGTCGGCCGGGAGCGTCACCCGCTCGGCGACGACCGCGAGCACGAATTCGCCCGGGTGGAGGATGAACGGCTCGTCGTCGGAGACCGTCACGAGCTCGGTGAGGTCGTCCATGGGCCGCTTGACGTCGATGTAGGCGTAGCGGGAGTTGCGGAAGACCCGGAACGCGTTCCCGACGCGGACGTCGATGCTGCCCGGTTGCACCATGGCGTCGTCGAACGGGTCGATGCCGATCCGCCCGGCTGCCACTTCCTCGCGGATCGTCCGGTCGGACAGCACCATTCGCGGCATTGTAAACGAGCGGGCGTCTGCTATTTTGGAATCGAGAGCGGCGACCGGCACCGGCCTGCCCGCTGCGGAATTCTGCCCAGGGGGAGGGGGAGCCAATGCCACGCACGGTCGATCTGCGCACCGAGATTCCAGGCCCGAAGTCGCGTGCGATCGTGGCCCGCAAGGAGCGGGTGGTCGCCGACGCGAAGAGTCTGCTCACGCCCATCGTGCTCGACCACGCCCACGGCTGCGTGGTCACCGACGTCGACGGGAACACGTTCCTCGACTGGTCTGGCGGCATCGGCTGCCTGAACGTCGGCCATACGAACGCGGCCGTGTCCGAGGCGCTGCACGCCCAGATCGACCGGTTCCTGCACACGGACTTCACGATCGTCCCGTACGAGTCATACGTCGAGCTGGCCGAGCGGATCACCGCCCGCAGCCCGATCTCCGGCCCGAACAAGGCGGCGTTCTTCAACTCCGGCGCCGAGGCGGTGGAAAACGCCGTCAAGATCGCGCGCCACGCCACGGGGCGGCCCGCGGTGATCGCGTTCGACCGCGCGTTCCACGGGCGGACGCTGATGGCGATGTCGCTCACGTCGAAGCAGCACCCGTACAAGGCCGGCATGGGCCCGTTCGCGCCCGAGGTCTACCGGGCGCCGTACCCCTACACGTACCGGTGGGAGGGCGACGACCCGGCCGGCGAGGCGCTCGCCGCGCTGCGGCGCATGCTGGTCACGCATGTCGCGCCCGAGTCGGTGGCCGCGATCGTCTTCGAGCCCGTCCAGGGCGAGGGCGGGTTCGTCGTGCCGCCGGCCGAGTGGGTGCAGGGGCTGCGCGAGATCGCCACAAAGCACGGGATCGTGCTGATCTGCGACGAGGTGCAGTCCGGCTACGGCCGCACCGGCAAGCTGTTCGCGGTGGAGCACTTCGGCATCGAGCCCGACCTGATCACCATCGCGAAGTCGATGGCCGCCGGCGTCCCGATCTCCGGAGTGTTCGGCCGGGCCGAGATGATGGACGCGGCTCCCGACAGCTCGATCGGCGGCACCTTCGTGGGCTCGCCGCTCGGCTGCGTCGCCGGCATCGCCGTGCTGGACGAGATCGAGTCGAAGGGCCTGCTCGCGCGCGGCACCGAGATCGGCGAGCGCATCCGCGGCCGCTTCGAGGAGTGGGCCTCGCGGCACGACAACATCGGCGAGGTGCGCGGCCTGGGGCCGATGCTGGCGGTCGAGTTCGTCGCCGACCGGGCGTCGAAGACGCCGGCGCCGGACATCGCCTCGGCGGTGCTCGAGCACGCGCTCGGTTCGGGGCTGATCCTGCTCAAGGCAGGCATCTACGGCAACTGCGTCCGCGTGCTGGTGTCGCTGGTCGCGACGGACGAGCAGATCGACGAGGCGCTCGAGATTTTCGGCGCCGCCGTCGAGGGCGCGGTGGGCGCGCCGAGGCTCGCCACGACAGCCGGATAGCCCCGCCCCGGGACAACAATTGTTAAGAGAATTCGCCGGACTTAAGGAGTCCGGAAGGGTTCCGTTAACGGTGGAGCGTCCCCCGGCGCGCAGGAGTACGGTCTCCGCACTCGAGGCGCAAGGAGGGGTCCGTGAGGTTTCGTGTAGCAGGGTTGACGCTGGTGTTCGTTCTCGCTCTTGTCATACCCACTACCGCATCGGCCTTCACATCGGTGCCCGCCTTCCGGTCTGCGCTCCAGCGCCGCATCAACCACTTCCGGGCCGAGTACGGCAGGGGCCCCGTCCACCTGAACCTGAAGCTCGAGCGAGCCGCCCAGGCCCACTCGAACGACATGGCGGTGCACCGCGACTTCTCGCACTCGAGCTCGAGCGGCACCAGCTGGGCCGTGCGGATCCGCTACTGGGGATACCGCGGCAGCTGGATCGGCGAGAACCTCGCGGTCGGCAACGTCACGGCCAAGAAGGTCATGAAGATGTGGAAGGCCAGCCCGCCCCACCGCGCCAACCTGCTGAACGGGCACTTCAAGGCCGTCGGCATCGGCGCCCACTCCGGCAAGTACGCCGGCTACGCGGCCTACTACATCACGTCCGACTTCGGCGGCTGAGCCGCCACTCCGCCATACAGCCCTTTCCAGCGCTGCCTCTTCGCGAGGTGCTCAAGCGCGGCCGCGACCGTCCGAATACACGGGAGGATATTTCGCAGGTCATCTATAGCACAGGGCAGGAATGGCAGAGTTTCACGTCAAGCGGATCACGCTCCCCAGCGGCAAGGTGGTGGAGCTGGTCTACCTCCAGACAGGGTGGGCAGAGACCACCACGGTCAAGGCCGACGAGGCCGGCGCGACCGCGGAGCCGCGGCTTCACGTCCGCCGGATCGAGCTCTGCCCGCAGTGCGGCTCCGACCGGGTGCACCCGCTCGACTGGCGCGAGGTCGAGGACATGCGCTGGGAGCTCGACGTGCGCTGCCCCGACTGCCGCTGGGCGGGTGGCGACGTGTACGAGCAGCCCGAGGTCGAGCGCTACGACGACGTGCTGCTCGCGGGCGCGGGCGACCTGACCGAGGAGCTCGACCGCATCACGCGCGAGAACATGGCCGAGCACCTCGAGCGCTTCCGCGCGGCCCTCGACGCCGACGCGATCACCCCGTTCGACTTCTAGTGGCGTAGGTGCTGCTGCTCGCGGTGGCGCTCCAGCGCCGCCTCGATCAGGCGGTCGAGCAGCTGCGAGTAGCCGATCCCCGTCGCCTCGAACAGCTTCGCGTAGACGCTCGTCTCGGTGAAGCCGGGGATCGTGTTGATCTCGTTCACGACGACGTCGCCGGCGTCGGTGATGAACATGTCGATGCGGGCCATGCCCTCGCACCCGCAGGCCTTGAAGGAGTCCAGCGCCACCCGCTGCACCTCCTCGGTCAGCTCCGGGGTGATGTCGGCGGGCGCCTCGAGGTCCATCCCGCCCGGCTCGTACTTGGCGGCGTAGTCGTACCACTCGGAGTTGACGTGCAGGCGGCCCGGAACGCTCACGAGCGGGTCGTGGCTGCCCAGCAGGCCGCACTCGACCTCCATCCCGTGCACCATCGCCTCGATCAGCACCTTGGAGTCGTGCTGGAAGGCCAGGTCGAGCGCGGGCGCGAGCTCGTCGATGCCGGTGACCTTGCTGATGCCGACGCTCGAGCCGAGCCGGGCCGGCTTGACGAAGCACGGCAGCGCGATCTCGGCCGCCGCGAGCATCGCCTCGACGTCGGTGTCGAGCACGGTGTGGGCCTCGAGCGTGACGCTGCGGGCGGTCGCGATGCCGTTCGCCCCCAGCACGACCTTGACCATCGCCTTGTCCATGGTGAGCGCCGAGGCCAGGACGCCGGAGCCGACGTATGGGACGCCCAGCATCTCCAGCATCCCCTGCAGCGTCCCGTCCTCGCCGTAGGGGCCGTGCAGCATCGGGATGACGACGTCGATCTGGCCGACGGCGCGGGCCTGACTGAGCGTCCCCCCGGCGCGGGGGATGACGCTGCGCGAGTTCGAGCCGGGATCGAGCGCGAGCCGCTCGCCCTCCGCCGCGGGTGCCTCCAGCTGCCACGAGCCGTCCCGGTCGATGGTGACGCCGACGACGTCGTAGCGGTCGGGATCGAGCGCCGCCGCGACCGACGCGCCCGAGGCCAGCGACACCTCGTGCTCGGAGCTGCGGCCGCCCGAGAGGACGGCGATGCGCAGTTTGACGACCTCGCTCACGTCGACGGCGGCCCGCCGCAACTCGGGTCGTTGGGGCGGAACTTCGCCACGGTGATGCTCACGAACGAGCCGCGCGGGGCCGTCGGGCCGCTCGGGCTCTCACTCTGGACGATGTTGTCCTTGCTCTGGTCGATGCACTCGACCTCCTGGGTCACCTTCACCTTGAAGCCCGCGTCTCGCAGGGCCCGCTTGGCGTCGCCCGAGCTCTGGCCGACGACATTGGGCAGCGGCGCCTGCGCTGGTCCGCTCGAGATCAGGATCGTGATCGGGGAGTCCTGCGGGATGACCGCTCCGATGGCGTTGGGGTACGTGGCGTACGCTGTGTCCTTCGGCGCCTGGTTCGGCCGGCTCTGGCAGGTCGGCTTCAGCGTCAGCTTCTGGAGCGCCTTCGTGGCGTCGTCGCACGACTTCCCTCTGATGTCGGCGATCTGAACCGAGCCCGTCGCCACCTTGAGCGTGACCTCCGTGCCGACCTTCTGCGGCGTGCCCTCCTTCGGGATGCTCCCGATCACGTTTCCGAGCGGCGCCGCAGGGGAGTTGACGTTGATGTTTTGCGGGTTGACCGTGAAGCCCTTGCTCGTCAGCAGCGTGTTCGCCTCGGTCACCGAGAGCCCCTTCACATGCGGGACGGTGACCGCCTTCGGCCCGATTCCGACCTTGAGCACGACGGTTGAGCCCTTTGCGACGCTGGAGCCCACCGAGGGGTCGGTGGACACGACCTTGTGGATGTCGGGGACGCTCGAGGTCGCAGTGCTGCACTGCCCCTTGAGCCCGTCCGCCCTCAGCGTCGCCTGCGCCTGCTTGCACGTCTGCCCGATCACCGTGTCCGGCACGGTCTTGTCGTTCCCCGAGAGCATCGTGTAGACCACGAACCCGGCCACCGCGGCGAGGATCAGCAGGACGAGCACGAGCACCCACGGCCAGGCGCTGCGGCGCGGGGCCGGGCGCTCGGGCGGCGGTGGGGGCGGGGGCTGGCGCATGACGCTCGTCGCGCCCTCCGGCTGGCGGCCGACGACGCGCGTCGCCTCGCCCGCGGCGATCACCCGGGTCGCCTGCTGCGTGTCCGCCGAGGCGGACTGGCCGCGGCTGACACGGGCCAGCTCCTCGGCCATCCCCTTCGCCGACGAGAACCGCAGCGCGGGATCCTTGGCCAGCGCTCGCATGACGACCTGCTCCATCGCCGGCGACACGAGCCGGTTCTTGCGGTGCAGCGGCGGCGGTGCGTCCGAGACCTGCTTCATCGCGATGTCGACGGCCGACTCGCCCGTGAACGGCAGGTCGCCGCACAGCATCTCGTACAGCACGACCCCCATCGAGTAGATGTCCGACTCCGGGCCGACCGCGAGGCCGCGGGCCTGCTCCGGCGAGAGGTACTGGGCGGTGCCGACGATCGACCCCACCTCGGTCATCTGCTGCGTGTTGGCGGCCCGGGCGATGCCGAAGTCCGTCACCTTCAGCCGGCCCTCGTCGGTCAGCACCATGTTGTGGGGCTTCACGTCGCGGTGGACGACGCCCTGCCGGTGCGCGGCCTCGAGCGCCGCCAGCGCCTGCGTGGCGTAGTTGACCGCCTCCGGCTCGGGCAGCGGCGCCCGGCGGGTGATCTCCTCCTTCAGCGTCGGGCCGTCCAGATACTCCATCGCGATGTAGGACGTCTCCATCGCCTCGCCGCGGTCGTAGACGGTGACGATGTTGGGATGGCGCAGGCTCGCCGCGGCCGCGGCCTCGCGCCGGAAGCGCTCCACGAAGGCGGCGTCCCGGGCGTAGCGGTCGGACAGGATCTTGATCGCGACCTTGCGGCCGAGCGACTGGTCGGTGGCGAGGTAGACGTCGGCCATCCCGCCGGACCCGATCTGGCGCTCGATCATGTACCGCCCGTCGAACAGCTGCCCGATGAGGGAGAAGGCGTTCACGAAGCCGCTACTTTGCCACGCCCAGCCCGAGGTACGCCTCGATCACCCTGGCGGCGATGGGCGCTGCGATCTGCCCGCCGAACTCCGGCGTGTGCTCCACGACCACCGCCACGGCGATCTTCGGCTTCTCCGCGGGGGCGAAGGCGATGAACCACGCGGTGTTGAGCCCGTTCACGCCCGTCTCGGCCGTTCCCGTCTTGCCGGCCACGTTCAGGCCGAGCACGTTGGCCGCCGTGCCGGTGCCCTCGTCGACCACGTTGCGCATGTCGTTCGTGAGCTCGGCGGCCGACGCCGGCGACATGACCTTCTCCACCTCCTGCGGCTTGCCGGTGTAGACCCTGCTCCCGCCCGGCGTGACGACCTTGTCCACGAGCCGCGGGGCCATCCGCACCCCGTGGTTGGCGACCGTCGCCGCCACCGTGGCCATCTGCATCGGCGTCACGCCCAGGCGCTCCTGGCCAATTGACACTCGCCCGACGTCGATTGGGGAGTTGGTCCCGAGCAGGCGGCCGTTCTGGTAGATCCCGCTGGCGTTCATCTCGTCGGTGGGATAGGTGAACGGCGGCAGCTGGAAGAACCCGAACTTCTGCATCGTGTCCTCGACCCGGCGCTGACCGAGCTTCTCGCCCAGCTGGGCGAAGTACGTGTTGACCGAGTTGGTGAGGGCGACGTTCAGGTCGATCGTGCCGAAGCTCTCGGTGCCGGCGTTGCACAGCTGGTGGCCCTCGTCGACGATGCAGTGGCCGCCGGCGTCGATGTTCAGCTGCTGCGGCCCGTAGCCGGCGTTGAGCGCGCTCGTGGCGGTGACGATCTTGAACGTCGACCCCGGCGCGTACAGGCCCTGGGTGGCGCGGTTGAGGAGCGGCGCGCCGCCCTTCGCCGTGAGCTTCGAGAAGTTCTGGTCGACCTTCGTCGGGTTGAAGCTCGGGGAGGAGTACATCGCCAGGACGCGGCCCGTGCTCGGCTGGAGGGCGACGACGGCGCCGGTCAGACCCTGGCCCTCCAGCCCCTGCTGGGCGGCCTTCTGGGCGGGCACGGACAGGCTGGTGATGACGTTGTCGCCGGTGACCGTCTCGCCGCGCAGCGTCGAGCCGATGTTCGAGATCACCGTGGCGAGGTCGGAGTTCGACGCCGTCAGGTACGGGTTCTCGGCCAGCTCGAGCGCCGTGCGGCCGTCGCCGACCGTGTTGTACCCGACGGCATGGGCGAAGAGCGGCCCGAAGGGATAGCGGCGGGTGTAGAGCGTGAGCCCGTCGCGGTGCACCGGCTCGTTGCGCGCCAGGACGGTCTTCCCGTTGGAGGCCAGGATCAGCCCGCGCTTGATCTGCAGCTGGCGATAGACGAGGCGGGCGTTGTCGCGCCGGTCGGCCAGCGAGGAGGCCGCCCAGATCTGCCAGTAGGCCGTCATCGTGATCAGGAGCGCGATCCCGATCGCGGCGAGGCGGAAGAGGGTTGTGATCTGGCGGTTCACGTCACCCGCCTCGTCGCGGCCCGATCGGACACCATCAGCAGGAGCGCCAGGATGAGGAAGTTGGACACGATCGACGACCCGCCGTAGCTCACGAAGGGCAGCGTGACGCCGGTCAGCGGGATCAGCCGGGTGATGCCGCCGACGATCAGGAACGCCTGGAGCGTGAACGAGAACGTGAGCCCGCAGGCGAGCAGCTTCGAGAAGCTGTCGTCGGCCAGGGTGGCGATCTTGAACCCGCGGTAGGCGAAGAGCAGGTAGATCAGGAGCAGGCCCGCCGCGCCGGCGAGGCCGGTCTCGTCCGACCAGGCGGCGTAGATGCCGTCCGTCTGGACGGCAGGGATGATCGTCTGGCCGTGGCCGATCACCTGCAGGCTGCGGCCGAGGCCCGTGCCGAAGACGCCGCCGTCGGCGATCGCCTCGACCGACTGCACCACCTGGTAGCCGCTCGTATGGGCGTGCGACCACGGGTCGATCCAGATCGAGAAGCGCTCGCGCACGTGCGGGATCGCCTTGTAGACGAGCAGGGAGCCGGCGGCGAACGTGCCCAGCCCGAGCACCGTGTACAGGTGGCGGCCGGTGGCGACGTAGATCATCGAGAGGAAGATGCCGAACAGCAGCAGCGCGGAGCCGAGGTCGTTCATCACCGCCAGGACGCCCAGCGAGGCGGCTGCCATCAGCGCGAGGGGGCCGAGGTGGCGGGCCGCGGGAATGTCGACGCCCAGGATGCGCCGGCGCGCGTACGTCAGCACCTCGCGGTTCTCCCGCAGGTAGCCCGCCAGCGCGATGACGAGCAGGAGCTTCACGAACTCGCCCGGCTGCACCTGGACGCCGCCGATCCGGAGCCACAGGCGGGCGCCGTTCACCGTCGTCCCGGCGACCATGGTGAGCAGGAGCAGTCCGACCGCGACGGTTGCGAGCGAGTACTTGTACGCCGCCAGCCGGCGGTGGTCGCCCAGCAGGAAGATCAGCGCCAGGAACCCGATCAGGCCGATCACGATCCACACCGACTGGTCGCGGGCGAGCGTCGGCTGGAGCCGGTAGATCTCTGTCAGGCCCAGCGCGGACAGGAGCGCCGCCAGCGGGAGCAGCCACGGGTCGGCGTTCGGCAGGCCGGCGCGCACCCCGACGTGGGCGACCGCGAACAGGGCCAGGAAGACGCCCGCGTAGACGAGCGACGTGCTCGAGATCTGGTTCTGGCGGGCGGTGTAGACCGAGGCGAACCCGATCGCCGTCAGCATCCCCACGAAAACCAGGTTGACGAGCTCGCGCAGGCGGGCCGACCTCACGGGCTCGCGACCTCGTACGGGTGCAGCTTGGACATCGCGCCGGAATCGCTGCGCAGGGTGTGGTCGAAGAGTGTCTTGCGCTCCCGCGCGGTCAGCGTCGCGTAGCTGATCGTCGACTCGTAGACGACGTGGTACAGGTGGACGCCGAAGGGCAGGTCGACGGGGACGCCCTGGTAGACGGCGACCCGTCCGGTCGCCGTGTCGGCCCCGATGAAGTGGCTCTCGCGCAGGCCGACGACCGCCGCGACGGCGAGCACGAGCGCGACGGCGCCCGCGCCGATCAGGGCGACGATGGTGCGGGCGCGCGGCCCGCCCCCGCCGTCGTCGCGGTCGTCGTCGTCGAGGCCTGCCGGCAGGATGTGGGTGCGGCCGTCCTGCGCCGCGGCGTCCGCCTCGGGCTCCGCGCCGGCGACGGACTCGCCGACGCGGAAGACGATCGCGGTGACGTTGTCCTCGCCGCCTCCGGCGAGCGCCGCCCGGACGAGGTCGCGCGCGACCTTCGCGGCCGCGCCGCCCTCGGCCAGGATGTCGGCGATGGCCGGCTCCGGCACCATGGTGTTCAGGCCGTCGCTGCAGAGCAGGAACAGGTCGCCGTCCTGCGTCCGCACGTCGAAGGAGTCCACCTCCACCGACTCGTCCGTGCCCAGGGCGCGGGTGATCACGCTGCGCTGCGGGTGGTGCTCGGCGTCGGTCTCGGACAGCTCGCCCTTGCGCACCAGCTCGCCCACCAGCGAGTGGTCGTCCGAGAGCCGCTGCAGGCTGCCGTCGCGCAGCAGGTAGGCGCGGCTGTCGCCGACGTGGGCGAAGGCGATGGTGCCGGAGTCGTCCATGAGCGCGGCGGTGACCGTCGTCCCCATCCCGGAGGCGTCGGGATCGGAGCGCGAGCGCTCGAGGATGCGGCGGTTGGCGGTCCGGATGGTCTCGCGGAGCACGTCCGCCGGCGCCCCCTGCAGCAGGTCGGCCGCGGCGAAGGCCTCGGCGCACATGCGCGACGCGATCTCGCCCGCCTGCGCCCCGCCCATGCCGTCGGCGACCATGAACAGGGGCGAGCGCATGAGGTAGGAGTCTTCGTTCGAGCGGCGGACGTTGCCCGTCTGGGTGACGCCGGCCGAGTCGACGATGGCGAGCGTCATGCACCGGCCCGGTACGTGAGCTGGGTCTGGCCGATCGTGATGACGTCGCCGGCGACCAGGCGACGGAGGCCGACGAGGCGGTCGCCGTTCACGTACGTCCCGTTCGTCGAGTGCAGGTCCTCGACCACGTCGCCGTCCTGGGCGCGGCCGAAACGGGCGTGCCGCCCCGACGCGTACCCGTCCGCGCCGAGCGGGATGTCGAGGTCGGCGTCGCGGCCCGCCACCAGGTCGCGCCCGATCTCGATGCTCGTCCCCGCCTCGAGCTCCGGGCTCTGGACGACGACCAGCCGGCCGGCCGTCCGGGCCGGCTCCGCCTTCGCGGCGGGCCGCACGGGGCGCAGCACCATGCTCTCCTGGCCGACCGCCATGTCGCGCGACGCGACCCGGATCACGCGCCAGATGAACAGGTACAGGAGGACGACGAAGCCCACCTGGAGGAGCAGCAGGAGCTGCTTAACCAAGGCGACGCTCGAACGTGAGCCTGGTCGTGCCCACGCCGATCACGTCTCCATTCATGAGCGACGTCTCGCCCACCCGCTGGCCGTTCACCTCGGTGCCGTTGGTCGATCCCAGGTCGACCAGCGAGTACCCCTCGCCCAGGCGGCGGATCTCGGCGTGGCGGCGGGACACGTTGGGGTCGTCGACCACGATGTCGCACCCGCTCGAGCGGCCGATGACGGTGACGCCCTGGTCGAGCGAGACGTCGCGCCCCTCCCACAGGACCACGGCCTGCTCGCGCTGCGGCGGCGGGGCCGGTTCCGGCTCGGGCTCCGGCTCGGGCGGCGCGTAGACCATCGTCGCGCCGGTCAGGGGCGGGTCGGGGATCGGGGGCATGACGGGCGGCACGTCGAGCGGCGGGCCGGGCGCCGGCGGATCCAGGGGCGCCTCGGGGACGGCGACCGTCGCGGACGGGCCGGGGCGCTCCTCCGAGCCGCCGTCCTCGGCGCCGACCGCGATGCCGAACATCCCCACGGTCAGATCGGGCTCGGACTCGAGCGTGACGACCGGGCGGGTGGCGGTGCTGTAGCCCTCGCGGCGGGCGTGCTCGACCAGGTACTCCGCGAGCTCGTTGCACATCTGCGACTCGTAGGCGGCGAACTGCTCGCGGTCGGCCGGGTTCAGGTAGATCGTGTACGCGTTCGGGACGTACACGCGGTGGATCGAGATCGTGCGGTGGTCGTCCATCTCCTTGGCCAGCTTGCGGGCCAGCTCGACGGGCTGCACCGACGAACGGAACGTGCGACCGAAGAGGCCTTCGACAAGGCCCCCGATCCTCCGTTCGATGTCGCGGAAAACGCTCACGGGTGGGCAGCCGAGGCGGGGTGTGCTCGAGTCAGGCGCCGCGCTCGGGATGTCGTCCGGCGACCGCCCAGACGACGGGGATTATACCTGTGAGGACCCCCGCGATCCCCGCACCGATACCCATGTCGCCGCTCGCGAGCAGGTGCGGGACGCCGGCTGCGGCGAGCCCGAAACCGAGGCCCCAGAGCGCCATTGCCTGCGTTCGCCGCTCGGCCCACCAGGCAAAGGGCAGCAGCACGGCGAAGGCGACGATGGCGATACCGGTCGCGGCCAGCGCCGGGTCGCGCCCGATCAGGTGCAGGTAGGCGGAGGGGCTGTTCGCGCCCGCGAGCGCCGCGGATCCGTGTGCGGTCGCCCAGCCCCCGCACACGGCTGCGACGATCGCGCCCGCCCCGGCCTCCGCCGCTCGCCGTGTCCGGGTCGGCGCGGTCGCGGCGACGAGGACGATTGCGGTCCCCATCCCCGTCAGCGCCAGCGGGACGGCGGCGAGCGGCGCCAGGCAGCGGCGGCCCGGGTTGTGACGTGACGTCCAGATCCAGGCGGCTGCGAGCCCGATCCACGTGAGCCCGGCCGCCTCGGCGAGGTTCCAGAACGCGGGCACGGCCACGGCGGCCCCCGCGGTCAGCGCCGCGAGCGGCCGGCGCCAGGCGAGTGCGCCCAGGAGCACGGCCACGGGGATCGTCCACGCCGGCGGGTACATCGGGAACGCCGTCAGCGTGTACGCGACGGCGAGGCCCGTCAGGAGCGCGGACGCCGCCGGGGCACCGCGGTCGCGCAGACCGCTGAACGGCAGCGCCAGCCGCTCGCGGACGGGGGCTGCCTCGGGCGCGAAGCCGGGGGCGGCGGCGACCGACGGCTCCGCGATCGCCGCGAGCAGCTGGTCGCGCAGCCCGGCGGCGTCCGGGCGGCGGCCGGGATCGGGGTGCATCGCCCGCTCGAGCGCGCGGGAGAGGTCGCGGGGGAGGTCGGGCCGCAGCCGGTGCAGCGGCGCCGCGCGCTGGCTCTGGTTGTCGAGCAGCTCGCCCAGGCTGCGGGCGCGGTAGGGGTTGCGCCCGGTGAGCGTCGCGTAGAGCGTCAGCCCCGCCGACCACACGTCCGTCGCGCCTGTGGCGCGGCGGCCGGAGGCCTGCTCCGGCGCCATCCAGGACAGCGTGCCGAGCAGACGCTCGTCGATCGTGGGCTCGCGGGCGTCCTCGTCGCGGGCGATCCCGAAGTCCGTGAGGTGCACCGAGCCGTCGTTCGAGACCAGGATGTTGGCGGGCTTCACGTCGCGGTGGACGACGCCCCGCTCGTGCGCGTGCGCGAGCGCGTCACAGACCGCGGCGATCGCGCGCACGGCCTGCTCCTCGGAGAGGCCGCTGCGGTCGAAGCGCTCTCCCACCACGAGCTGGGAGATCAGGTACGCGTGCTCGTCGTCGTGGGCGACCCCGACCACCTCGTGGATGTTGGGATGGTCGAGCTTCTGCGCCGTGCGGGCCTCGCGGTCGGCGCGGGGGGCGAGGCCGTCCTCGCGGCTGAAGACCTTCACCGCCACCGCCTCGCCGGAGGCGCTGTCGTGGCCGGTGTACACCGAGCCGAACCCGCCCCTGCCCAGCACGTCGCTCAGGCGGTAGCGGCCGGCGACGACTCGGCCTTCGAGCTTCGCGGGGTCGGTTGCGGGAGCCGGGTGCGCCACGGGGCACTGATTGGCCGGAACCGCCTGGATTCCTCCAATTCCGCATCCGAACCCGGTGGTAGGGTCCGCACGTGCCTCCTGACGACTTCTTCGACGAGGACTGGGAGGAGCCGAGCAGAACCCAGGACACCGCCATCACCCGCCCCGCCGGCGACGGCGAGGAGCGGACGCGAGGCGGTGCCCCGGAGGCCGACACCGGCGCTCGGCCGCGCCAGCCGCGGCCGGCAGGGCGACGGCGCCCGCCGCGCGCCGGCCGACGGCCGCCGCAGATGCCGAAGCTCCCGCGCATGCCCGGCCTGCCCGGAGGCGGTGGAGCGGGGTCGCTGCCGGCGCTCGAGTACCGGCGGCTCGCCGGCCTCGCGGTCGGCATCCTGGTGGTCATCATCGTGCTCGTGCTGCTCGCCCGCAGCTGCTCGGGATCGTCGGCCAAGAGCTCGAACGAGGACTACGTCGGCACGCTGACCACCTCCGTCCTCAAGCCGTCGGACGCCGTCGCGGCGGGGTTCCACCAGACCCTCGACCTGCGCAGCGCGAGCGTCAAGCAGATGCAGGGACGGATCGACGACGAGCTCGCGAGCATGCGCAAGGTGCGGGCGACCGCGGCGGCCCTCAAGCCGACGAAGCAGCTCGAGCCCTACCAGCCCGCGCTGCTGCAGGCGCTCCAGCTGCGCGTCACCGGCCTCGAGTGCTTCTCGCAGAACCTCGGCACCGCCTGGAAGGTGAAGCACGCGCAGGCGGCCGGGCAGTACCTCAACCAGTGCATGGGCCAGCTGCTCTCGTCGGACTACGTGTACGCCGACTTCTTCGCCGACGGCGCCAACGGCGCGCTCAAGGAGCTCGGCGCCGCGGGGGTGCCGACGTCGCAGTTCCTGGCCACGTCCGATCTCGACCTCGTCACCCCCAAGGGCATCGGCCAGGCGCTGCAGGCGCTCCATCCGGGCGCGGTCAAGGGCCTCCACGGCACCCAGGTCGTCTCCGTCGTCGCCTCTCCGTCGGGCAAGACGCTCGAGCCGGGGCCGCGCAACGAGATCGTCGGCAACAGCCAGCTCGTGTTCGTCGCGACGATCAAGAACAGCGGCAACTTCTCCGAGGTGGGCGTGCACGTCCAGCTCAAGCTGAAGCCGGTGGGCGGCGGCAAGGCGATCATCAAGAACGCGCAGATCCCACGCATCGCCAAGGGTTCGACCGGGCCCGTGCACTTCACCGGCCTGTTCGCGTCGTCACAGACGGCGCCGAACTACTCCCAGCCGTACACGCTCACCGTCACCTCGGAGAAGGTGCCCGGTGAGAAGAACCTGACGAACAACGTCTCGAGCTTCACCGTGGCCTTCACGCTGTCGTGACCACCGCCGCCGAGGCACGCGACATCGCCATCGGCGCGGCGGCCGCGTCCGCCGTCCTGCTGCTCTGCGTCGTCTACCTCGCGGTGACCCTGCGGCGCATCCGCAAGTCGCAGCGGCTGATCGTCGGCACGGACAGCCACGACCTGGTGGAGTACGCGATGTCGCTGCTGGCCCGGGTCGAGCACGTCGAGGGCCGTGCCGAGGCGATGGAGGCCGCGGCGGCGGCCATCGGCAAGCGTGTCGACCGCTGTCTCGAGCGGCGCTCGATGCTGCGGTACGATGCGATCGAGGGTGCGGGCGGCAGGCAGTCGGTCACCATCGCCCTGATGGATGCCTCCCGGTCGGGCCTGATCCTGTCGGCGATCCAGGGGCGTGACTATGCCCGCATCTACGTCAAGGAGATCCGTGACGGGCTCAGCGACGTCGAGCTCTCGCCCGAGGAGATGCGGGCGCTGGAGCAGGCCACGGCGTGAGGCGGAGACATGAGTGACGTCGTCGTGCGCGAGGGCGGCGCCGGCGACGGCGCGGCGCTGCGCCGGCTGCTCGCGGAGGTCATGGGCGAGCCCGATGTCGGCCCGGATGCCATCCCGCCCGGCGACTCCGGCGACGTGGTCTTCGTGGCCGAGCTCGGCGGCCATCCGGCCGGATACGCCGCGGCGCGCGTCGAGGGATCGGTGCTCGTGGTCGACCGCGTCATGGTCGCGCCGGCGGACCGCGGCCGTCACGTCGGCCACCGGCTCCTGGACTGGCTGGAGGGCTACGGGGTCAGCCGCGGGCTCGAGCGCGTGCGGATCGCGGTCGAGGGCGGGAACCGGCCGGCGCACGACTTCTACGCCCGCCGCGGGTACGCGGAGTGCGCAGACGGCGTCGAGCGCGACCTCCCGCACGTCTGACCCGATCCTGTACCGTCCACCGCCATGGCCAAGATCCGACTGATCCCGCAGACGCGCGAGTTCTACACGCTGTTCGACCGGGCCGCCCAGAACCTGGTCGCGACGGCGCAGCTCCTGCTCGACCTCCTTGAGCACTACCCCGACCGCCGCGATCTGGTGGAGCAGATCAAGGACCGCGAGCACGAGGGCGACGCGGTCACCCACGAGATCGTCCAGCTCGTGAACAAGACCTTCGTGACGCCGATCGACGGCGAGGACATCTACGACCTCGCCACCGCCCTCGACGACGTCTGCGACTTCATGGACCAGGTGGCCGACGAGCTCAACCTGTACGGCGTCGACGAGGTGCCGCCGGAGGCGATCGAGCAGGCCGGCGTGATCCTGAAGACCGTCGGCAAGCTCGCGGACGCGATCCGCTGCCTCGACGGCCTGAAGGACGTCAGCCAGACGCTCGTCGACATCCACACGCTCGAGGACGAGGGCGACCGGATCGTCCGCTCGGCCACGGCCCGCCTGTTCCGCGACGGCCACGACCCGCTCGTCGTGATCCGGTGGAAGGACATCCACGAGCACCTCGAGCAGGCCGTCGACAGCTGTGAGCGCTCCGCGCACGTGCTCGAGAGCATCTACCTGAAAAACCGTTGAGCGACGCCGCCCTCGTCGTGGTCGTGGCGATCGCCCTTGCCTTCGACTTCACGAACGGGTTCCACGACACGGCGAACGCGGTCGCGACGTCGGTCTCGACGCGGGCGCTCTCGCCGCGGACGGCGGTGCTGATCGCGGCGATCATGAACTTCCTCGGCGCGTTCACCTCGACGAAGGTGGCGAAGACCGTCGGCGGCGGGCTCATCAGCACCGAGCCGGGCTTCGTGACGGCCCACCTGCTCTTCGCGGCGCTGGCCGGGGCCATCGTGTGGAACCTGCTCACCTGGCGGCTGGGCCTGCCGTCGTCGTCCACGCACGCCCTGATCGGCGGCCTGCTGGGGGCGGCGCTGGCGCGGGGCGGCCACGATCCGGTGGACTGGTCGAACCTGTGGAACAAGACGATCTGGCCCGGGATCGCCAGCCCGTTCATCGGCTTCCTGATCGCCGGGCTCCTGATGATCGCGATCCTGTGGGCGTTCCGGCGGGTGCGGCCCGCGCCGCTCAACCGCGGCTTCCGGATCCTCCAGATCGCGTCGGGCAGCTTCCTCGCGTTCGCCCACGGCACGAACGACGCCCAGAAGACGATGGGCGTGATCGCGCTCGCGCTGTTCGCGTCCGGCCACACGTCCACCCCGTCGGATATCCCGACCTGGGTGATCGCCTCCGCGGCTGCCTCGATGGCAGCCGGCACCTACATCGGCGGCTGGCGGATCATGCGCACCATGGGCACGCGCATCTTCAAGCTGCGCCCGCCGCAGGGCTTCGCCGCCCAGGTGACGGCAAGCGGCGTGCTCTACACGGTGGCGACCAGGTACGGGTTCCCGGTCTCGACGACGCACGTGATCTCCGGGTCGGTGATGGGCGCCGGCGCGACCACCAAGATGTCGGCGGTGCGCTGGGGCGTCGCGGCGGACATCGTCGGCGCGTGGCTGCTCACGATCCCCGCTGCGGCGGGTGTGGCCGCCATCCTCTACGCCGTGCTCAGCCTGATCTTCTAGCGCCCTCGGATCTCCAGAAAGTGGGAACGCGGAATACCGCGTTGCGGGGATGGTGGCGGGACGGGCACCGCGGTTAGGCTCTCGGCTCATGGGCGAAGTGGGCACCTCCTTGACCGTTGCGCTGGCCGCTGCGCGGCACGAGGCGATCGACGGGGAGACGGCCGAGGGCGACGTGACCGCGTGCCGCGTGCTCGGCGAGCTCCTCGGCCTCGACGCCGCCTGGATCCTGGCCGCCGGTGGCCCGCCCGCCATGGTCATCGCCCGGTGGGAGCGCCAGGGCCTGCGCCCGCACCGGCTGGGCGCCGCCCGGATCGCGTCGATCCTGTCCGAGTGCCCCGAGGGCTGCACCGGCCGGCGTGACGGCCGCTACGCCGTCGTCGTCGCCCCCATCGAGGTGGGCGGGGAGCGGCTCGGGACGCTGGTGGGGTCCGTGCGCTCCGCCCACGAGTTCTCCGCCGCCGAGCTGGCCGCCGCCGAGCTGATCGCGGCCGGAGCGGCCGCCGGTCTGGCGGCGCCCGCCGCCTCCGCCCCGGTGCGCCGAAACGGCGCCGCCATGCGCCCGCTGGAGCACCTCGAGATGCTGCACTCGCTCTCGGTGCGGCTGGCCCGGGCGCGCAGCGAGCGCGAGGTCGGCCAGGCGGTCGTCACGGAGCTGATGACGCTGATCGACCACCACGCCTGCCGCTTCTACCTGCTCTCCGACGCGCGCGACGTCGTCGTGCCCGTCGCCCACGACGGCGTCATCGCCGAGTACGAGGACGACCGCACCGCCGACCTCGTGTGCCGCGTCGGGGAGGGCGTCGCCGGCCGCGCGGTGGTCGACGCCCGGGCCCGCCGGATCCCGGACGCATCCGTCGACGACTACGCCGTCGACGTGCCCGGGAGCGACCCGATCGACGAGTCGATGATCGTGGCGCCGATGCTCGCCGACGGCGAGCCGATCGGCGCGATCGTGCTCTCCAAGCTGGGCCTCGACCAGTTCGACGACACCGACCTGCACGTGCTCGAGGTCGTGGCCGGCAAGGCGGCCGCCGCCTGCGAGAACGTGCGCCTCTACGCCGGCATGCGCGAGGCGGCGGAGGTGTCCGAGGCGCTGCTCGACCTGGGCGCGGCGCTTGCGCTCCAGGGCAGCGTCGACGCGGTCGCCGAGATGCTCGCGCGGGCCGTCGACCGGCTGGTCGAGTCGGCCGCGATCTCGGTCTGGCTGCGCTCCGGCTCGCAGATCAGCCTGGCGGCGCACTCCGGGTACACCCCCGCCGAGGTGCGGCGGCTGACGGAGGCGACCGTCACCGTCGACGACGAGCTGTTCGCCGGCAACCTCGAGACGCGCGCAGTCACGGTCTGCCCGCCGGACCGGGCCGGCGCACTGGCGGTGCACCTCGACGCCGTGGGGCCGGGCACGACGTTCGCCGTTGTCCCCGTCGGCGAGCGGGCGGCGAACCGGGCCGCGATCGTGGTGCAGCGCGGGGGCAGGCGGGGTGCGCCCGACCGCCGCGACGAGACGATGCTGCTCGGGATCGCCGACCAGGCGCTTCTGGCGATGGTCAACCGCACCCTCTATGCGGAGCTCGAGGAGTCGTTCCTGGCCACCGTGGCGGCCCTCGGGACCGCCCTCGGCACGAAGGACGAGTACACGAGCGACCACGCGCAGGCGCTCGTCGGCCTGACGACGGGCGTCGCCCGGCGGCTGGCCGTGGCGGGCTCGGAGCTCCGTGACATCACGGTCGCCGCGGCGCTGCACGACGTCGGCAAGATCGGGATCCCGGCGGCCATCCTGACGAAGCCCGGGCCGCTCACGGTCGAGGAGTGGGCCGTGATGCGTCGCCACCCCGAGCTGGGGGCGAAGATCATGGAGCCGGTGCCGGCGCTCGACGGCGCGCGCAGGCTCGTCGTCGCCTGCCACGAGCACTGGGACGGCAGCGGCTACCCGCACGGCCTCGAGGCCGACGAGATTCCGATCGGCGCCCGGATCATCCTGGCCTGCGACGCCTTCCACGCGATGACCTCCGACCGCGTCTACCGGGCCGCGATGCCCGTCGCCGACGCCGTCGAGGAGCTGCGCCGCTGCGCCGGGACGCACTTCGATCCCGAGGTGGCCGCCGCGCTCATCGAGGTCGTCTCCGAGCCCGTCTGACCCGTCGGTAGCATCCGCGGATGGACGTGCGGCGCGTGCCGGCCGACGCCGATCCGGCGCTGGTCCTGATGGCGGAGTACATGGGCGAGATCGAGCGCCGCCTGGGCGCCCCGTTCGACCACGCGCAGTATCCCGGCCCCGCGCCGGCCGAGCTCGAGCCGCCCCGAGGGCTGCTGCTGGTCGCGTTCGACGGCGACGAGCCGGTCGCCTGCGGCGCGGTGCGGGTCATCGGCCCGGGTGTGGCGGAGATCAAGCGCATGTACGTCGCGCCGCGAGCGCGGGGCCGCGGCCTGGGGCGGACGCTGCTCGGGGAGCTCGAGCGCGGGGCCGTCGAGCTGGGCTGCCGCACCGCCCGGCTCGACACGATGGCGGCGATGGCCGAGGCGGGCGCGCTCTATCGCAGTGCCGGCTACGAGCCGATCGCCGACTACAACGGCAACCCGCTCGCGGCGGTCTGGATGGAGCGCGCCCTCCCCGGGTGACGACCTACGCCGGCGTCCCGAGCCGGCCCTGGTCGTGCGCGTCGCCGACGTGCCTGCGGCCCTCGCGCGTGAGCATCGTCTCCAGGATCGCGACGCCGCCGCGGTTCACCCGCACCTCGGAGTCGCGGATCTCGCCGGCGATCCGGATCCGGCGGCCGCCCTCCGCGGGCGTCCCGGTCCAGTCCTTCACCCGGCCGCGACCGACCCGACGCAGCTCGTCGGCGTCGACAATGGCGCCGTCAGGGACGAGCAGCTTGAGCGAGCTGCGGTTGAGGTCGAGCGCGATCTCGATGTCGCCGTCCTCGATCTCCGGCAGCAGCAGGTCGAGCACGACGCTCGCGCCCGATGCCCGGACTTCCAACCGGCGGGCCGTCGTCCAGGCGCCGGTGCGGCGGATCGAGTCGTTGTGGGCGCGGATCTTCTCGGTGGTCATGATGGTCTCCCTCGTCGGTGAAGGTCGATAGTATCTTTGCAACTAGGATGGGTCAAACTAGATCCGATCGCACCACTATGATCCGTCCAGCGATGCCCGACCGTACGCCCCCATCCCCGCTCGCCCTGGCCGTGCTCAGCCTGCTCGAGGTGGGCCCACTCCACCCCTACGGCTTGCAGCGTCTGATCCGGCTGTGGGGCAAGGACGCGGTCGTGAACGTGGGCCAGCGCGCCAGCCTCTACAAGACCATTGGGCGGCTCGAGCGGGCCGGTCTGGTCGCGGTCAGGCACACGGAGCGCGACCAGAGCTTCCCCGAGCGGACGGTCTACGAGCTCACCGACGACGGCCGCCGCCAGGGCCGGGAGTGGCTCGAGGACATGCTGGCCTCGCCGCGCAACGAGTTCCCGCGGTTCCCGGCCGCGCTGTCGTTCGCGATGCTGCTCGGCCCGCGCGACCTGCTGGCGCTGCTCGAGCGCAGGTCGGCGGCGCTGCGGGAGCGCGTGGCCGAGCTCGACCGCGAGCTGGGCGAGTACGCCCACCTGCCCCGGGTGACGCTGATCGAGTCGGAGTACCAGCGCGCCGTGGTCGCCGCCGAGCTGGAGTGGGTGGACGCCGTCGCCGCCGACCTGCGCTCGGGCGCGCTCGCCTGGAGCCACGAGGAGCTCGCGAGCCTTGCGAGCCCCGACCTGGGCTAGCTGGCCTCCGCCGCGACCCGCTCCCACTCGCGGTACAGGTAGGCGATCTCCTCCTGCAGCTTCTGGTGCTCGCGGCCGTCGTCGACCACGGCCGCGTCGTCGGCGTAGTTGTCCGGCTGGGACAGGCGGGCCTCGATGGCGCCGAGGCGCTCCTCGGCCGCCGCGATCTCGCTCTCGAGGCGGCGGGCCTCGCGGGCCGCCCGCTGCGACGGGCGCCGGGCCGGCCGCGCCGCGGGCTCGGGCTTGCGCGCCTTCGCCGGCGCAGCGGGCTTGGGCTTCGGCCTGGCCGGCGCCGGCTCGGGCGGCCCGGCGCCCTCGGTGGCGCGGGCGTAGTCGCCGAACGCGCCCTCGCGGGCGACCAGGCGGCCGTCCTCGATCGCGAGCGTCCGCGTTGCGAGCGCCTCGATCAAGGCGCGGTCGTGTGACACCAAAAGGAGCGTGCCCGGGTAGCCCAGGAGCGCGTCCTCGAGCGCCTCGCGGCTCTCGATGTCGAGGTGGTTGGTGGGCTCGTCCAGGACGAGGAAGTTCGCCCCGGAGACGACGGTGCGCGCGAGCGCGAGCCGACGCCGCTCGCCGC
Organism: Thermoleophilia bacterium; assembly: GCA_025928435.1. Next base: position 25,046 of record JAICJM010000006.1, on the reverse strand, counting down.
CCGAGAGGGCCGAGACCGGCTTCTCGACGTCCTCGCCGGAGAACAGGAACAGCCCCAGCAGGTCGCGCGCCGCCGGCCCGGTGAGGCCGGTTCCGGACGTGATCGCGTCGACCGCCCGGTAGGCGTCCGGCAGCTCGAGCGACTGCTGCGAGTAGTAGCCGGGCTCGACCCCGTGGCCGAGCCGGAGCTTGCCCGCGGGCGCCTCGCGGCGGCCGAGGAGCGTCTCGATCAGCGTGGTCTTGCCGGCGCCGTTGGGGCCGATCAGTGCGACGCGCTGGCCGCGCTCGATGGCGAAGTCCGCCCCCGTGATGAGCGTGCGGCCCGCGACCGCGACGTCGAGCCCCTCGGCCTCGACCACGATCCGGCCGCTGCGCTTCGGGGCCGGGAACCGGAACCCGAGTGTCCGCTGCGCCGTCGGCCGGTCGATGCGCTCGATCCGGGCCATCGCCTTCAGCTTGCTCTGCGCCTGGCGCGCCTTCGTCCCGTACCGGAAGCGGTCGACGAACCGCTGCAGGTGGGCGAGCTCGTCCTGCTGGCGCTCGTACGCATCGGCCTGGGTCGCCAGCCGCTCGGCCTTGAGCGCGCGCCAGTGCGAGTAGCCGCCCTTGTCGTAGCGGCCCTTGCCGCGGTCGATCTCGAGAACCCCGGTTGCCACGGCCTCGAGGAACCAGCGGTCGTGCGAGACGAAGACGACGCCCGCGTCGAGGCCGTCGAGGTGCTCCTCGAGCCACTCGATCGCGTCGGTGTCCAGGTGGTTGGTGGGCTCGTCCAGCAGGAGCAGCTGCGGCTCGGCTGCGAGAGCGCGCGTGAGCGAGGCCCGGGTGAGCTCCCCGCCGGAGAACGTCCGCAACGGCCGGTCGAGGTCGGCAGGCGTGAACCCGAGCCCCCGCGACACCGCCTCGAGCCGGGCCCGCCAAGCGTAGCCGCCGGCGCGCTCGAACGCGCGCTGGGCCGCCTCGTAGCGGCTCATCACCGCCTTGTCGGCCTCGCCCGCGGCCATCCGCCCCTCGAGCTCGGCCAGCTCCGCCTCGAGCCGGCGGGCGTCGGCCGCGCCGGCGCCCACGTACGCGCCGAGCGTCATGTCGCCTGCCAGCGGCGGGCGCTGGTCGTGCAGGGCCACCCGCGTCCCGGCGGGCAGCGAGATCTCGCCCCGGTCGGGCTCGAGCTCGCCCGCCAGGATGCGCAGGAGCGTCGTCTTGCCGGCGCCGTTGCGCCCCACGAGCGCGACCCGGTCGCGGGGGCGGACGATGGCGGACACATCGGTCAGGATCTCGTCCGCTCCGAAGGACAGCGCGATGCTCGAGAGGTGCAGGGTCACTCCCGTATCATGACCGCGATGATCGGGCTCTTCTCCACCTGCCTGGGCGATGCCGTGCATCCACGGGTGGTGGCGGATGCGGGCCGCGTGCTGCGGGCGGCGGGGGTCGAGCCGGCCCCGATCCCAGGGGCGACCTGCTGCGGCCAGCCGGCCTGGAACGCCGGGTTCACCCGCGACGCCCGCCGGGTCGCGCGCCGCACCCTGCGAGCGGTCGCCGACCTGGACGCGGTCGTCGTCCCGTCCGGGTCGTGCGCCGCCATGATGCGCCTGCACTGGCCCCAGCTCTTCGCCGGCGACCGCGACGCCGCGCTGGCGGCCCGGGTCGCCCCGCGCGTGTTCGAGCTCTCGCAGTACCTGGTGGAGGAGCTCGACGCCGCGCCGATCGGGTCGCCCACCGGCCGGACGGTCTCCTACCACGACTCCTGCCACATGTTGCGCGAGCTGCGACTGCACGACCCGCCCCGGCGGCTGCTGCGGGGCGTCGCCGACCTGCAGGAGCTGCCCCGCAGCGACCGCTGCTGCGGGTTCGGCGGCGCGTTCGCGGTCCGCTACCCCGACGTCTCGACGGCGATGGCCGACGACAAGCTCGCGACCGCGCAGGCCGCGGGCGCCGAGACGGTCGTGAGCGCCGATCCCGGCTGCATCATGCACATCGAGGGGCGTGCCTCCCGCACCGGCGCGCCCGTGCGCGTCGTACACCTGGCGAGCGTCCTGGCGGACGCGCTGTGAGCGGATTCGCCCGGCGGGCTGCGTCGGCGCTGGCCGACCCGGTCCGGCACGAGAACGTGCGCCGGTTCTCCGAGCGCGCGCACGACAACCGCACCGCCTCGGTCGCGCGGGTCGACTTCGAGGCGCTGCGCGACGCCGGCGAGCGCATCCGGTCGCGGTCGGTCGCCGAGATGCCGGCGCTGCTGGCCGAGTTCCAGGCCAATCTGGAGCGGGCCGGGGCGATCGTGCACCGGGCGCCCACGGGCGCCGATGCGGCCGACTACGTGGCGGAGGTCGTGCGCCGCCACGGCCGCGAGGTGGTGAAGGGCAAGTCGATGGCGTCCGAGGAGATCGGCCTGAACGAGCGGCTGGCCGCGGAGGGGGTGGACGTGGTCGAGACCGACCTGGGCGAGTTCATCGTCCAGGTGGCGGGCGAGCGCCCGGAGCACATCATCATCCCGGCGATCCACAAGAGCCGCGACGACGTCCGCCGCCTGTTCGAGCCGCTGGCGGGGCATCCGATCGGTGACGAGCCCGCCGACCTGACCGACTTCGCGCGCGCGCACCTGCGCGAGCGGTTCCTGCGCGCCCCGGTCGGGATCACCGGCGTCAACTTCGGGGTGGCCGAGACGGGGACGGTCGTGCTGGTCGAGAACGAGGGCAACGGCCGCATGTGCTCGGGCGTGCCGCGCGTGCACATCGCCGTGATGGGGATGGAGCGAATCGTCCCCGGCCTGGCCGATCTGGCGACCCTCCTGCCGCTCCTGATCCGGTCGGGCACGGGCCAGAAGATCACCTCGTACGTCTCGATGATCGCCGGCCCCCGCCGCGGCGACGAGGTCGACGGGCCGGACGAGCTGCACGTCGTCATCCTCGACAACGGGCGCGCGCGCGTGCGCGAGACGCCGTACGCGAGCGTGCTGCGCTGCATCCGCTGCGGCGCCTGCCAGAACGTCTGCCCCGTCTACCGCCACGTCGGCGGCACCGCCTACGGCTGGGTGTACGGCGGGCCGATCGGCGCCGTGCTCTCGCCCTTGCTGCACCCGCAGGGCGGGCTCGACGAGCTGCCGCAGGCGTCCTCGCTGTGCGCCGCCTGCGACGATGTCTGCCCGGTGCGGATCCCGCTCCACGACCTGCTGATCGGCCTGCGCCGCGACCGGGCTGAAGCCACGGCCGGCCGCATGGAGCGGCTGGCGTTCCGGCTGTGGAGCCTGGCCTGGAGCCACCCGTTGCTCTACCGGCTCTCGACCCGCGCGGCCCTGCGCCTGAATACAAGGGGTCTGACCCCGTTCATGCAGCTGCCTGTGGTGCGGCGGTGGGCGCGCACCCGCGACGTGGTGGCGAAGCGGTGATCGAGCGGTTCACGGCGGAGCTCGAGGCGCTCGGCGGGCACGTCCACCACGGCCGCGACGCCCTGGAGGGGCTGCGGGGGGAGGGCGTCTCGGTCACGCCGTGCCTCGCCCTGATCGCCGACACGGGCACCGCGGTCGTCTCCGCCCGCCTTTCGGGCGGCCGCCGGCCGGGGCTGGTCGACCCGGTGCACGTGATCGAGGCCCGCGAGGATCAGCTCGTCCCGGACCTCGCGGCGGCGCTCGAACGGATCGGACCCGAGCTGGCCCGGGCCTCGGCGGTCACGCTCGTCACCGGCCCGAGCCGCACCGCCGACATCGAGCAGACGCTGATCCGGGGCGTGCACGGCCCGAAGGACGTTCACGTGGTGTTCCTCGAGTGAGCGCCTGAGAACCGCCCGGGGTCTGACCCCCACACTGCTCCATCTCCAGCCGCGACGGGACAGAACTGTCGGTGATGAGCGGTCGCAGCCGCATCATGGCCATGCCCGCCTACGTCCTCGGCCTGGGCACGCCGCTCCGCCTGCGCTCCGGCCCCCCGGGTGTGGGAGTGATCCGGCCGCTGGTTCCCTTTGCCCCCGTCCCGCGGCTCCCATAAGATGCGCTCGGTGTCGGCGTTTGCAAAAGTCGGGATCTGCACGCTGGTCGTGGGCGTGATCCTTGCCGTCCTCGCAGCATGGTGGCTCCCCGACTGGCTCCCGCCGGCGGCCGGCATCGAGGCCGATCGCGAGGACTCGCTCTACCTCTGGCTGCTGGTGGTCAGCGCCCTGATCTTCACGACCGTCGTCGGCTTCCTCGGCTACTCGATGATCAAGTTCCGGGCCCGGCCCGGCGACATGTCCGACGGGGCCCCGATCCACGGCCACACCGGCCTCGAGATCATCTGGACGGTCATCCCGATCATCATCGTGCTCGGGTTCGCCGTCGCGGCCACGATCGTGCTCAACCGCAACGAGTCCCTGAAGCAGGGGCACATGGTCGTGAACGTGACCGGCAGGCAGTTCGCGTGGTCGTTCACGTTCCCGAAGCGCGGCCACCTGCACACGGGCATCCTCGCCCTCCCCGCCGGCCGCCAGGTCGAGTTCCGGCTGCACGCGCCGGACACGGACGTCATCCACAGCTTCAAGATCCCGGCCCTGCGCATCGGCGAGGACGTCGTTCCCGGCACGCCGACGACCGTCGTCGCCACCCCGACCCGCCTCGGCACCTACGCGATCGTCTGTGCCGAGCTGTGCGGCATCGGACACAGCCAGATGCGCAACATCCTCGTCGTCATGAAGCCCGCCGACTGGAACCGGTGGCTGGCGAAGCAGAAGCAGCTCGCGAAGGCCCCGCCGCCGTCGCAGTCGGGCGGCGGGACGACCGACGCGGCCGCGACGTTCAGCTCGGCCGGGTGCAGCGGCTGCCACACCTTCAAGCCCGCCGGCTCGACCGGCACGGTGGGCCCCGACCTCGACGAACTGACGGCGTCGGCCGCGAAGTACGGAAAGGGCGAGACGCCCGAGCAGTACGTCCGTGAGTCGATCGTCGACCCGGGTAAGGTGGTCGTGCCCGGATACCCGGACGGCGTCATGCCGACCACGTTCGGCACCTCCCTGACATCCGCACAGATCGACGCGCTTGTGTCCTACCTCCTGAAAGGCGGCGGCTGATGGTTGCACATGCCTCCGAGCTACACGGCCAGGAACTCCACCACGCAGAGGGTCACGGTGGCGGGCCGAAACGGAGCGTGTGGCTGCGCGGCAGCTGGGTGCGGGCGTTCTGGGTCTCGGCCGTCATGGGGCTCGCCGCCGCCGGCGCCGTCATGCTCATCCGGCACCTGAGCGGCCGGGTCGCCTACTCCGACGGCGTCGTGCAGACGTTCCTGCTCGGGTTCGCCGGCCTCGGCTTCCTCATCGGGATCGGGTGCTGGGACTACTGGTGGGGCTACATCATCGGCAGGCCGACGCCGGCGCACGAGGACCACTCGAGCCACGGCGCCTACACCTGGCGGGATTACTTCAAGGTCAACACCGACCACAAGGTGATCGGCGTCCAGTACCTGGTGACGACGTTCATCTTCTTCATCATCGGCGGCCTGCTCGCCGAGGGCGTGCGCGCCGAGCTGGCGACGCCGGGGGCGCAGTACTTCTCGCCGGCGACCTACAACGCGCTCTTCTCGGTGCACGCCGCGCTGATGATCTTCCTGTTCGTCATCCCCGCGTTCGCCGGCCTGGGGAACTTCGTGATCCCGATCATGCTGGGCGCGCAGGACATGGCCTTCCCGCGCCTGAACGCGCTCTCGTTCTGGATGCTGCCGGTGGCCGGCATGTGCATGGTGTCGTCGTTCCTGGTGGGGCCGTTCGACGCCGGCTGGACGAACTACGCCAGCCTGTCGGTGCACGGGCCTCCCGGCCAGACGTTCTGGGTGATGGGCGTCCAGTTCGCGGGCGCGTCGTCGATCGCGACGGCCGTCAACTTCCTCGTCACCATCGTGACCATGCGGGCTCCGGGCATGAGCTTCTGGCGGATGCCGCTGCTCGTGTGGGCCAACCTGGCCACGTCGACGCTGGTCGTCCTCGGCACGCCGTTCATCGCGGGGGCGCAGTTCCAGGTGCTGTTCGACCGGATCATGCACACCCACTTCTTCGATCCGGCCCACGGCGGCAACATCATCGTGTACCAGCACGTCTTCTGGTTCTACTCCCACCCGGCCGTCTACATCATGATGCTGCCCGGGTTCGGGATCATCTCCGAGGTGCTCGCGATCCACTCGCGCAAGCCGATCTTCGGCTACAAGCTGATCGCGATCTCGACCGTCGCCATCGGCGTGCTCGGCTTCACCGTCTGGGCGCACCACATGTTCACGTCCGGGATGGCGCCCTGGCTGCGCGTCCCGATGATGTTCACCACCATGGCGATCGCGGTGCCGACCGGGATCAAGATCTTCTCGTGGACGGCGACGCTGTGGCGGGGGGTGATCCACTTGACCACGCCCATGCTCTTCGCCTGCGGGTTCCTGTTCACATTCGTGATCGGCGGCCTGTCCGGCGTCTTCCTGGCCGTCATCCCGGTGGACATCAACGTGACGGACAGCTACTTCGTCGTCGCCCACATCCACTACGTGCTCTTCGGCGGCTCCGTGTTCACGATCTACTCGGGCATCTACCACTGGTACCCGAAGATGACCGGGCGGATGTACGACGAGAGCCTCGGCAAGCTGCACTTCTGGCTCACGTTCGTCTTCTTCAACGCCACCTTCATGCCCATGCACTGGCTGGGGCTGGAGGGGATGATGCGGCGGATCGCGGACTACCCGGCCAAGTGGGCCGACATGAACTTCTTCATCTCGATCTGCGCGTTCGTGCTCGGGGCCTCCACGCTCGTGTTCCTCTACAACATGGCGTACAGTTGGTGGAAGGGCGCCCCGGCGCCGGCGAACCCGTGGCGGGCGCTCACGCTCGAGTGGCAGGTCACCTCGCCGCCGCCGATCTTCAACTTCGACGAGCCGCCCCAGATCGTCGGCAGCCCGTACGCGTACGGCGTTCCCGGCGCCCGCCACGCCATCGTGATGGTGCACGTGCCGCCGGCGCCCGAGGAGATCCCGGTGCCCGTCGCGCTGGCCCAGGCCACGCCCACCCAGAGGGAGGCGATCATGAGCGCGCTGAAGCACATCCTGGTGGTCGCCAACCAGACGGTGGCGGGCGAGCGCCTGATCGCCGCCGTGCGCAGCCGCGCGGCCGCCGACCCCGTCCGGGTCACGGTCATCTGCCCGCAGAACGACCCCTCCGACACCTGGGTCGTCGACGAGGCCGCCGTCGCGTCCGCGACGAGGTCGCGGCTCGAGGCCACGCTGGCGGCGCTGCGGTCGGCCGGGATCGAGGCGACCGGCCACGTGGTCGACCGCGACCCGTTCACGGCCGTGCTCGACGTGGTCGAGTCCGACCCGCCCGCCGAGATCATCGTCTCGACGCTCCCGCGCACGCGGTCGGGCTGGATGCGTCGTGACCTGATCGAGCGCCTCCGCGACCGGACGCAGCTTCCGGTCGAGCACGTGGTCGTGGACGAGCCCTCGGGAACCACCACGACGTGAGCAACGCTCGCCATCCGGCTCGCGTTCGCGGGGGAAACCAGGTTTCCCCCGCGGGCCCCCTTCTTCTGGAAGCGTGGGGAACCTCCCGGTTCCCCGCACCCCTCCCCGCTCACGCGGTGACTGGGGTCCCCGCGTGAGTGCCCACGCGGCCACGATCGACGGGCGCGGGAACGGCCACGAGGCCGCGCCCGTCTCGGCGTACCACGACAGCCTGCTGCGATCGCCGCTGTTCCTCGGGATGATCATGTTCCTGGGGTCGGAGATCATGCTGTTCGGCTCCTTCTTCACGGTCTTCTTCTACCTGCGGTTCACGCACAGCCCGTGGCCGCCGGCGGGGATCGACGTGCCGAAGGAGGCGACCGGGATCAACACCGCGATCCTGATCTCCTCGTCGTTCACGATGCACTGGGCGCTCGTCGCGATCAAGCGCAACAGCCGCGTCGGCCTGATCTGCGGCCTGGGCCTGACGCTGGTCATGGGCCTCACGTTCCTGGCCCTGCAGCTGCACGAGTACGCCCACCTCGGGTTCACGCCGTCGAACAACGCCTTCGCGTCGGGGTTCTTCTGCCTGACGGGCCTGCACGGCTTCCACGTGTTCGTGGGCGCGACGCTGCTCTCGATCGCGTTCCTGCGCTCGATCCGCGGGCACTACTCCGCCGGCGAGCACATCGGGCTCGAGGTGACCGGCCTCTACTGGCACTTCGTCGATGTCGTCTGGATCGTGCTCTACACGGTCGTCTACCTCCTCTAGTGGGCCTTCTCGCAATGTCTGACCCGTTCTGGCGGGCGCGAGAGACCCCGGGGTCGGAGCGCTAGTGCAGCGGCCTCTTCTCGATTCGGGCGTGCGTCCCGGGCCGTGGCTCCGGCTCACCGCGGTCGGCGCGTCCGTGGCCACGGCGCTGGTCGTCGCGAGCGGCGCGCTCCACCTGGGCGGCGCCCACCGCGCGCTGGCGCTGGTGGCGCTCGCGCCGATGGTGGCGATGGCGCTGGCGGCCCGATTCGCCCACCCGCACCTGCGCCGGCCCTGGATGGCCGCGCTCGGGCTGCTCCTGGCCGAGATCGCCCTGGGCGGCGCGGTCGCGCTCGCCTCGCCGAGCCCGGCGCTGCGCTGGCTCCACGTCGGCGTGGCCTCGCTGGCCCTGGCCGCGGCGGTGGCCGGCACGGCGGCGACGCTGCGCGGCGAGCCGGTGGCCGCGGCCCCGTGGCGCGACTACGTCACGCTGACGAAGCCGCGGGTGATGTCCCTGCTCCTGTGGACGGGTGCGTGCGGGATGTTCGTCGGCGAGCGCGGCGTGCCGCCGGCGGGGAAGTTCGCCGCCGCGATGATCGGCCTCGCCCTCGCCTGCGGCGGCGCCAGCGCCCTGAACCACCTGCTCGACCGCGACATCGATCAGGAGATGAAGCGCACCGCCGCACGGCCGGTCGCATCCGGCCGGGTGGCCGCGCCGCGGGCGCTCGAGTTCGGGCTCGCGCTCTCCGCCGCCTCCTTCGTGCTCCTGTCCGCGCTCGTGAACCCGCTGACGGCCGCCGTGGCGCTGGCCGGAAACCTGTTCTACGTCATCGTCTACACCCGCTGGCTGAAGCGGTCGACCGTCCAGAACATCGTCATCGGCGGCGCCGCCGGGGCCGTCCCGCCGCTGGTCGGCTGGGCCGCCGCCACCGGCCGGCTCTCGGCCGGCGCGCTGGTGCTGTTCATCATCGTGTTCGTCTGGACGCCGCCCCACTTCTGGGCGCTCGCCATGCTGATCAAGCGCGACTACGCCTCGGCCGGGGTGCCGATGCTGCCCGTCGTGCGCGGCGACCGGGCGGCGGCCCGCCAGATCCTGGTCTACTCCCTCGGCCTCGTCGCGGTGACCGCCCTGCCGACGCTGGTCGGCATCGCCGGGCCCCTCTACCTGGCCGTCGCGGCCGTCGCCGGCGCCTGGTTCGTGTGGCTGGCCTGGCGGCTCGAGCGCGACCCGGCGCCGCGGCGCGCGGGCGCGCTCTTTCACTACTCGATGGTGTACCTGGCCGTGCTCTTCGTGGCGATGGCCGTCGCTGCGGCGTAGCGCTCAGGACTCCGGCGGCAGGTTGCGGTACTCCTCGATGGAGTCGCGCAGCCACAGGGCGCCGAAGATGGTGACGATGATCGCGCCGATCGAGACGAGCGCGAACCGCCAGATGCGGGCGTCCGGGACGAGGCCGCCCAGCACCAGCGCGATACCGACGCAGGTCGCGAACGGGAGCGCCGACGGCGACGGGAGGTGGAACTCGCCGCCGGTGTGGTCACGATCAGCCATAGCGCACCAGGATGCCGACGACCAGCGTCCCCGCGAACATGAGGGCGGCGAAGATCGCCAGCTTGAGGGCCAGGATGAGGTTGCGTTGTGCGGTGGGCCTGTCGAGCATCGTGTCAGTCTCCCGTGGCGGCGGGTGCCGCGGCGGCGTCGCGGCGCAGATCGTAGAGCGGCCGCTCGCTGCGGATCGGCGGCAGCTCGTCGAAGTTGTGCGGCGGCGGCGGCGAGCTCGTGTACCACTCGAGGCTGTTGGCGCCCCAGGGGTTGGCGGGCGCGATCCGGCCCGCCCGCAACGAGTGCAGGCAGTTCCAGAGCACCAGCAACACGCCCGTGCCGAGCACGAAGGCGCCGATCGTCGAGATCAGGTTGGCCGCGTCCCAGGCGTGGTCCGTGTACGTGCTGACGCGCCGGGGCATGCCCGAGAGGCCCAGGTCATGCATCGGGAAGAACGTCATGTTGAACCCGATGAAGACGATCCAGAAGGCCCGGACGGCGAGGGCACGGTCGAGCATCCGGCCGCTGAACTTGGGATACCAGTAGTGGAGGCCGCCGAGCACGGCGAACACGGGCACCGACCCCAGCACGTAGTGGAAGTGGGCCACGACGAAGTAGCTGTCGGTCACGTACAGGTCGATCGGAAAGGCCGCCACGAAAATACCGGAAAGCCCGCCGATCATGAAGATCCCGATGAAGGCGACCGCGTACAGCATGGGCGGTTCGAACCGGATCCGGCCCATCCACATCGTGCCGATCCAGTTGAAGATCTTGACGCCGGTCGGCACGCCGATCGCCATCGACGTCAGCATGAACCAGATCTGGAGCGGCGTCGAGAACCCGACCGCAAACATGTGGTGGCCCCACACGAGGAACCCGAGGAAGGCGATCGCCACCAGCGAGTAGACGAGCGCCTTGTAGCCGAAGAGCGGCTTGCGGGAGAACACCGGGACGATCTCGGAGATCATCCCGAAGCCCGGCAGCGCCATCACGTAGACCACCGGGTGGGAGTAGAACCAGAACAGGTGCTGGTAGAGGATCGGCCCGTGGGTGGCCGGCTGGTAGAAGCTGGTGCCGTAGTTGCGATCGAGCAGGAGCAGCGTCAGCGCCCCGGCGAACACCGGGCCCGAGACGACGAGCATGACGGCGTACACGTCGATCGCCCAGGTGAAGAGCGGCATGCGCGTGAGCCGCATCCCCGGCGCGCGCATGTTGTGGATCGTGCAGATGAAGTTGATGGCGCCCAGCAGGGACGCGAGGCCGAGGATGTGCAGGCCGACGATCCAGAGGTCGAGTCCGTGTCCGGGCGACAGCACCGAGAGTGGCGGGTAGGCCGTCCAGCCCGCGTCGGCCGCGCCGCCGCCCCACAGGAAGCTCGAGTACATCACGATGCCGCCGAAGAGGACCAGCCAGTACGAGGCGGCGTTGAGCCTCGGGAACGCCATGTCGCGCGCCCCGATCTGAAGCGGCACCAGGTAATTCCCGAAGGCCGCCATCACCGGGATGACGAAGAGGAAGATCATCGTCGTCCCGTGCATCGTGAACAGGCGGTCGTAGGACTCCGCCGACACCACCTGGTTGTTCGCGTGCTCGAGCTGGAGCCGGATCGCCAGCGCCATCAGCCCGCCCACCGCGAAGAAGAAGAAGGTGGTGTAGAGGTACAGGATCCCGATCCGCTTGTGGTCGACGGTGGTCACCCACGACCAAAGGCCGGTGGCGGGGCGGGCGGCGGTGGCCTGTGGGCCGGTGTGGGTTTCGGTCACCATCGGGTCACGTGCTCTGAAGCTTCGCGGTGTAGTCGTTCCAGTCGGCCTTCGTGACGACCTTCACCGTGATCGTCATCGTGGCGTGGCCGAGCCCGCAGAACTCGGCGCACTGGCCGGTGTACGTGCCCGTGTGGTCCGCCTGGAACCAGGTCGTGTTGGTCTGGCCGGGGATCGCGTCGATCTTGGGGCCGAGCGACGGCACCCACCAGTCGTGGGCGACGTCGACCGAACGCACCTCGAGCTTCACGGGCGTGCGCACCGGGACCACGAGGGTCGCCGCGTCCGTCGGGGCCTTGCCGGGGGCGCCTGAATTCGCGCCGTAGAGGTACGAGAACGAGAACTGCTGCGCCTTCACGTCCACGATCATGGCGTTCGACGGGGCGTTCTTGACGGTGCCGACGTTGTCGAGCGTGTACGCGGCGAGCGCCGCCAGGACGAGCACCGGCGCGAGCGTCCATCCCACCTCGAGCCGGGTCGACCCGTGCACCTGGGGCGGCTCGATGTCCGGGTCGCCGGGGCGGACGCGGAAGCGCAGAGCCGAGTAGAGCAGCCAGCCGCCGACGAGCACGAAGATCGTGACGGTGACGCCGAGCACGGCCCGGTAGACGTTGTCCATCGCGTGCGACGCCGGTCCCGCCGGGTGCCGGAACGTCGCCGTGTCCGCGGCCGCGGGGGCCGCCGTGAACGCCAGCACGATGACCGCTGTGAACGCGGCCAGGACGAGCGGGCGCAGTCGAAGCATGGGCACCTTCACGGGACGGGGCGCATTCTACAAGCGATTCCGGCCCGCCCGGCCGCACGACCGCAAACGCGTTTTCAGGCGCCCGCGTCCACGGGCGGCGGCGGCGACCGCCGATCGCGGCGCTCCCTCGGCGGCGCCATGCCCTCGGCGAACGCCGACCCCAGCCCCGCCACGGCGCCCATCGCGTCGGCGGCGCCCGTGGGCAGCAGGAGCAGCTTGTTGGCGTCGCCGTCGGCCACCGCCGGCAGCGCCTCGAGGTACTTGTAGCCGAGCATGTCGGCCGGCGCGATCCCGGTCTCCCGCACCGTCTCGAAGATCTTGCCCAGCGCCTGCGCCTCGCCTTCGGCCCGCAGCGCGCGGGCCTGCTTCTCGCCCTCGGCCCGCAGCACGTTCGACTTCTGGTCGGCCTCGGCGTTCAGGATGGCGGCCTGGCGCAGCCCCTCGGCCCGCAGGATGGCCGCCTGCTTCTCGCCCTCGGCCTGGAGGACGGCCGCCCGCTTGGCCCGGTCGGCGCGCATCTGCTGCTCCATCGCCTCCTGGATCGTGCGCGGCGGGTCGATGCTCTTGAGCTCGACGCGCGTCACCCGCACGCCCCACTTCTCGGTCGCCTCGTCCAGCACGATGCGCAGCTGCGAGTTGATCTGATCGCGGCTCGTCAGCGTGTCCTCGAGCGTCATCGACCCGACGACGTTGCGCAGCGTCGTGACGGTCAGCTGCTCCATCGCCTGCAGCACGTTCGCGACCTCGTAGGTCGACTTCACGGCGTCGGTGACCTGGTAGTAGACGACGGTGTCGATGCCGATCGTGACGTTGTCCTGCGTGATCACCGGCTGGGGCGGGAACGCCTGCACCGTCTCCTTCATGTCCACGGTCGCGCTGACGCGGTCGAGCATCGGCACCAGCAGGTGGACGCCCGGGCCCAGGGTGCGCTGGTAGCGGCCCAGCCGCTGGACGACCCCGACGGTGCTCTGCTGGATCACCCGCACAGAGCTCCCGACGACGACCAGCGCGAGGACGACCAGCGCGATGAGCGCGATCAGCTCAACCATGGGACTCTCCCTGCTCGAGTGCGGAATCGCCGTACGGCGACGGCGCGGGGATCACGAGCGCCGTGACCCCTTCGACCTTGACGACCTCGACCCGGCTCCCGGCCGGGATCGCCTCCTCGTCGTAGTAGCACCGGGCCGTCCAGGTCTCCCCGCCGATCTTGACCTGGCCGGGCTCGAGCTCGCCGATCGGGCGGGTGACGACGCCGACCCGGCCCTGCATCGCGTCGACGCCCGTTCGGATGCCGCCGCCCTTGCCCGCGGCCCGCTTGAGGGCGGGCCGGGTGGCGAGCATGCTGCCCACCGACAGGGCGATGAACGCGATCAGCTGGACCGGCGCGCCGAGCCCGGCCGCGGCGACCGCCGCGGTGACGAGCGCGGCGAGCCCGAAGTAGACGGCGACGAACGCGGAGGTGGTCGCCTCGGCGACCAGCAGCACCACTGCGATGACCACCCATACCACCCACGCTTCCATACCTGTCAACAGTAGTGCGCAATACTCCGCTAGTCCATGGAGCTCGAGCAGATCACGACGGGTTCGGCACTGGGCCCGCTGCTCGACCAGGCGCGGGCAGAGGGCACGTGTGCGGTCGACACCGAGTTCGTCTGGGAGCGCACCTACGCGCCGGCGCTGTGCCTGGTGCAGCTGGCAACGGCCGAGCGGCTCGCGGTCATCGACCCCCTGTCCGGGGCGCCGCTCGAGCCCGTCGCGGAGCTGATGGCCGATCCGGGGGTCGAGAAGGTGATGCACGCCCCCTCCGGCGACCTGGCGGCATTCGTCCTCCATCACGACGTGCGGCCGCGCAACGTGTTCGACACCCAGGTGGCGGCGGGGTTCGCCGGCTACGGCGGCTCACCCTCGCTGGAGCGCCTGCTCGACCAGGCGGTGGGCGTGCGGCTCCGCCACGACGAGGGGTTCACCGACTGGTCGCGGCGGCCGCTCACGCCGACCCAGATCGAGTACGCGGCCGACGACGTCCGCCACCTGCTGGCCGCCGCCCGGGCGCTGCGGGCGCGCCTGGCCGACCAGGGCCGGGATGCATGGGTGGACGAGGAGATGGAGCAGCGTTACGGCGACGGCGCCACGCTGGTGCAGGACCCCGAGCTGGCGTGGCGCCGGGTGAGCGGGCGCGGGCGGCTCCGGGGCGAGCAGGTCTCCGCCCTGGCCGCGGCGGCCGCGTGGCGCGAGCGAGAGGCCCGCCGCCGCGACCTGCCCGCCTCGTGGCTGATCAAGGACGCGACGCTGATCGAGATCGCGCGCCGGCGCCCGCGCACCCCGCGCGATGCCGAGTCGATCCGCGGGCTGCAGCTGCGCAAGGGCGCGCAGCTCGACGGCCTGCTCGCGGCGGTGGCGGGGGCGGGGCCGGCGCCGTCCGGAGCCTCCGAGGGCGACCTCCCCGGCGAGGTGCGGCGGCGGGTGCGCGTGGTGCTCCCGCTCGCGAGCGCGGTGCTCCAGGCCCGCTGCGCGGAGGCCGGGGTGGCGTCGGAGCTCGTGGCCACCCGGGCGGAGCTCGAGGCGCTGATCGCGGGCCAGGCCATGGAGAACGACGGCGACCATCCCCTGCTCTCGGGGTGGCGGCGGGAGCTGGCCGGCGACTCGCTGCTGCGCCTGCTGCGCGGCGAGATCGCGTTGCGCGTCCTGCCCCGCGCGCCGCACGTGGCCGAGCAGGCCGGCTAAACCTGGGGACAGTCCCCGTCGGGGACTGTCCCCGATTCTCGCTGTCCGCGGACCCCCTCGCTACGCTATCCGCCAGTGGTCGGCGCGTCGGTAGCGGGGCCGCTGGTCTCCGTGCTGGCGGTCGTGTTGGTGGTGGCGGGAGCGGGCAAGCTGCGCTCGCCGGCCTCCGCGGCCGACGCGCTGCGCTCGGCGGGGCTGCCCTCCGGAGCGCTCCCGGCCCGCGTGGCGGGGATGACAGAAGCGGCGATCGGCGCCCTCGTGCTCGTGGCGCCGTCGCCGCCCGCGCTCGCGCTCATGGCCGCCCTGTACGCCGTCCTCGGCGCCTTCGCCCTGCGGCTGCTGCTCGCGGCCGAGCCGGCCGGGTCGTGCGGGTGCTTCGGCGCCGACGCGCCCCCGTCTCCCTTGCACGCGGCCTTCGATGCCGGCGCGGCGGTCGTGGCCGCCGTCGCCGCGGCCGGCCCGCCGCCGGGCCTGCCCGAGCTGGCCGCCCGCGCCCCGCTGCCGGGGATCGCGCTCGTCGCCGGCTGCTGCGCCGCCGCCTACGCCGTGACGCTCGTGCTCGGCCGTCTGCCGGAGGCGATGGCCGCCTACCGGCCGCGCGGGAGCGCCGCGTGACCGACCGGCTCGTCTCGGCCGCCTCGCGCCTGCTCGAGCGGCGCACGTCGCGCCGCGGCATGCTCGTGCGCGTCGCCATCGGCGGCTCGGCCCTCGCGGTGGCGCCCCTGCGCTACCTGCTCCGGCCCGGGAGCGCCGAAGCCGTCATCACCTGCCGCAACTGCCGGCCCGGCGCGCGCTGTTGCGACGGCTGGACCGAGTTCTGCTGCACGATCACCGGTGGCTCGAACACCTGCCCGCCCTACACCTTCATGGGCGGCTGGTGGAAGTGCACGAACTACCGCGGCACCCAGCTGTGCGCGTCGGAGGGCGTGCGGTACTACATCGACTGCAACCGCCTCCCGGGGCAGCACTGTCCGCACGGGTGCTCCTGCGCGGAGGGCGAGTGCGGCCACCGGTCGACCTGCTGCAACGTCTTCCGCTACGGGCAGTGCAACACGCACGTCGGCAAGGTGACTGAGGTCGTGTGCCGCATGATCACCTGCCAGAACCCGGGCCGGCTGTTTCCCGGCCAGTGCTCCCGGCACGTCCTCGTCGACGACAGGACCTGCGGCCACGAGGCGGCCTGCCTGGTCAAGGGCGCGGCCGCGCCGCCGTACACCGGCCTGGGCGCGGGCGGGGGTGCCCTGTGACGGCGGTCGTCACCGTCGAGACCCTGCTGCTCGTCCTGCTCGTCCTGCTCGTCGGCGGGCTGCTCCGCAGCCACGCCGAGATCCTGCGCCGCCTGGACGAGCTGCAGCCGGGCGGGACGGCGACCGCGGCCCCGGCGCGCACGTCGACGGCCGCGCACGACGTGTCCGGCGTGTCGCTCGCGGGCGATGCGATGCACGTCGGCGTGACCCGCCCCGGGACGGCGACGCTGCTCGCGTTCCTGACGTCCGGGTGCAGCACCTGCGCGGCGTTCTGGGAGGCGTTCGCCGACCCGCGCACGCGGCTGCCCGAGGGCGTCGGCCTGCTCGTCGTCACCAAGGACCCGAGCCACGAGAGCCCGGCCCGGCTGCGGGAGCTGACCCCGCCGGGCGTGCGCGTGGTCATGTCCAGCGGGACGTGGCTCGACTACGACGTTCCGGCCAGCCCGTACTTCGTGCACGTCGACGGCCGCGGCGAGCTGGCCGGCGAGGGCACCGCGCAGCGCTTCGACCAGGTGCTCTCGCTGCTCGCCGACGCGACCGACGACCTCGCCGGCGGGGAGGGCTCCGCCGAGCGCGCCCTGCGGGTCGAGCGCGAGCTCGCGGCGGCCGGCATCGGCCCCGAGCACCCCAGCCTCCGTCCCGCGTCCGCCCGGCAGGGTGACGGCGCCGGCTGAGCTCGCCGTGGCGGTGCCGCTCGCGATCGTCGCCGGGCTGCGCTCGCTGTGGTCGCCCTGAGGGGAGTCGATGCTCGGGAGCATCACTCCGCTCGGCGAGCGGAGCCGGGGAAGGCGATGGGGGGTCACGGTCACGGCCTTCGCCCTGGCCGCGGGGGCGGCGGGCGCCGTGCTCGGGGCGGCCCTGGGGGCAGCCGGCGGGCTCGTGGACATCTCCGCCGGGGCGCGGACGGCGCTGCTCGGCCTCGCCGTCGCGGCCGCCGTCGTGGTCGACCTCGTTCCCGGGCTGCGTGCCCCCGGGCCGCGCCGGCAGGTGAACGAAGACTGGCTGCACCGCTACCGGGGCTGGGTCTACGGCGCCGGCTTCGGGCTCCAGCTGGGGCTCGGCGTCACCACCATCGTCTCGACTGCGGCGGTGTACGCGACCGGCGCGGCTTCGTTCCTGGCCGGCTCGGCCGCGGCCGGCGGTGCCGTCGGGGCGGCATTCGGCCTCGCCCGGGCGGCGACGCTGCTGGCGGCGGGCGGCGTCGACGAGCCGCGGGCACTCGCGGCCCTCGACCGGCGGCTCGAGAGCTGGGAGCGGCCCGCCCGGCTGGCCGCGCTCGCGACCGAGGCGGCCCTGATCGCGCTCGCCGTGGTGGTGGTGGTCGCATGAGGCTGGCCGCACACGGCATCGCCCTCGAGCTGCCGACGGGCTGGGACGGGCGCATCTGGGCGCGCTCGGGCGGCGGCCCCGTCGTCCACGCGGCGAACATCGCGCTGCCCGCGGCCGATGGCGATTTCGCGACTCGCGCGACGGAGGCGCTCCCCGCCGACGGCGTCGTGGTGGTGCTGGTCGACTACGGGCCGGGCGACGCCGGTACCGCGCTCTTCGCGGCGCCCGCGCCGGCCCGGATCGACCCGTCCGAGCTCTCGCCCTCGACCCTGCTGCGGCGCCGGCCGGGCCAGCGCGGCCTGCAGCGGTTCTTCACCGCCTCCGGGAGGGCGATGTGCCTCTACGTGGTGGTCGGCTCGTCTGCGCATGCGGCCGATCTCGCGGCCGGGGTCAGCAGGGTGCTGGGCACCCTGCACGTCGACGCACCGCGGAGCTGACTACTGGAACGTGAACCGGTCGGCGGCCGAGGCCGCCGACGTCCCGCGTGACGTCGTGACGACGACGTCGACCGTGCCCGTGCCCGCCGGGCTGGTCGCGGTGATCGACGTGAGCGAGTGCACGACCACGTTCGTGGCCGCCGCCGGGCCGAACCGGACCTTCGCCCCGGCCACGAAGCCGTGCCCGGTGATCGTCACGCTCGTCCCGCCGGCCGACGGCCCGTGATCGGGCGAGACGCCGGTGACCGCCGTCGCCGCTACCGGCTGCCAGTGCGGGATCTCGTTCCCGCGCCGCCCGGTGAGGACGCTCGCGGTGCCGCCGGCCGCGGGCATCACGTCGATGGTCTGACCCACCGCGCTGCGGCGCGCGAAGAGCAGCCGACTGCCGTCGGGCGACCACGCGGGCTGGATCTCCGCGGTCGCGGCGGTCGTCATCCGGTGGAGCGCCCCCGACCCGACCGCGATCGTCCAGATGTCGAAGCTGCCCGAGCGGTTGCTCGTGAACGCGATCCGCGACCCGTCCGGCGACCAGGCCGGCTGCACGTTGCGGGCCGTCCCGGTCGTGAGCACCGAGATCGTGCCGCCGGCGGCCGGGACGACGCAGACCTGGTAGTGGCGGTTGCGCGGCGCGTCGAACGCGAGCCGCGTGCCGTCCGGCGACCACACGGGCAGGCTGTCCACGCCGGCGCGGTGGGTCACCTGCACCAGATGGCCCGACCCGTTGGCGTTCGTGGTGTAGAGCTCCCAGTCGCCCGTGCGATTGCTCGCGAATGCCAGCGTGCGGCCGTTCGGCGACCAGCTGGGGAAGGCGTCCTTGCCCGGGTTCGTCGTGATCCGGCGCAGGTCGCGGCCGGCCGAGTTCATCGTGTAGATGTCGTAGTTGCCGTGGCGGTCGCTCGTGAACGCGATGCGCCGCCCGTCCGGCGAGAACGACGGCGCGAAGTCGTCCCCGGCGCTCGTCGTGAGGCGGGCCGCCGGCTTGCCGCGCGCCGGGCGCTTGACGTAGATGTCCCAGTTCTGGTTGCGGTGGCGGTCGAAGGCGATCAGTCCGTTCCCGCCCAGCTGCGCGCCGGCGGCGGGGACGGCCGCGAGCACCGCGACGACGAGTCCTGCCGCCACACCCCGGATCGTCGCTCGCACCATCGCGTCCTGCATCTTGCCCACCCGCGTCGCGGCTCCTGGTCAGCCAATCGTAAACATTTCCCGCCGCGCTAAGCCTCACGCGGCCGTTTGCCGATCTTCCGGAACGTGCCCCGGAGCAGGCTTCTTCCAACCCGGGTCTGGGCCCTGATCAGCATCGCCGTCGCGGGCGCCTGCGTTGCCGGCCCGGCGCCCACGCAGGCCGACGTCCGGTCGGGCTCCGCGCTCGACTCGGCAGGCCTGGCGTCGCCGCCGCACTCCGTCGTCTCCCATGCCACGAGCCCGTGGGCCGCGGCCGGGCCGGACTACGCCGGCGCGCTGTGGGAGCCCGCGAGCTCGCTGAACTACACGCTCGCGGACCGGCCGGCGACGAATCTCATCACCCGGCTCGTGATCCACGTGGCCGAGGGCAGCTGGGCGTCGACGTACGCCTGGTTCCGTAATCCGCGCGCCGAGGCGTCCGCGCACTACGTCGTGTCCTCGACCGGCCGCGTCGCCCAGATGGTGCCGGACCGCGACATCGCCTGGCACGCCGGGAACTGGGCCTACAACGAGAGCTCGGTCGGGATCGAGCACGCCGGCTTCACGAACGTCACCCGCTTCCCCGACGCCGAGTACCGCGGCTCCGCCCGGCTCGCGGCATGGCTCGCCGACACCTACCTGATCACGCCCGACCGCACCCACGTGATCGGCCACTCCCAGGTGCCCGACCCGAACCATCGCGGCCAGTGGGGCGGCGTCGACCACCACACCGATCCCGGCCGCACCTGGGACTGGGCCCGCTACATGGCGTACCTGCGCGCGGACGCGGCGGACACCCCCCAGCGGGTCGTCGACAACGCAACGCCCTCCGCCGTGCGCTACGACCCGTCCGTCTGGCGGGTCGCGACCGCGCAGCGCGGCCGGTACGGCGCCGATTACCTGGCGGCGGCCCCGCACACGACCTCGAGCCCGGTGCAATTCCGGGTCGCCCTGCCGGCGACTGCCCGCTACGACCTGCTCATGCGCTGGCCCTGCGGGGCCGACTCGGCCCGCACAGGCGTCGGCATCGCGACCACGGGCGGCCTGCGCACGGTCACGGTCGACGAGGCCCGCGGCTGCGGCAGGTTCCAGTACGTCGGCAGCTACAACCTCGCCGCCGGCTCGGGCTGGCGGCTGCGGGTGAGCTCCGCGTCGACCGCCCGCGGCACGATCGTGGCCGACGCCTTCAAGCTCGTCGAGGCGACCGACCCGGTGCGCCCGGCGGCGCCCGCGGTGACGACGACCCCGCACGAGACCTCGATCGGCCTCTCCTGGACGCGCGCGAGCGACAACGTGGCCGTCGGCGGCTACCGCGTCTACGTCGACTCGCAGCTGCGCTCCCAGGGCACGGGCCGCACGTTCACCGTCTCCGGCCTCGCCTGCGACACGGTCCACACGGTGTCGGTGCGGGCGCTCGACATGGTCTCGAACCTCTCGCTGAAGGCGCCGGTCTGGGTGCGCACGGTGCCGTGCCCGCCGCCGCCGACCGGGCTCGTCGCGACCTCCGCCCGCACCTCGGTCGCCCTCGGCTGGGCGGCCCCGGCCGCCGGGCTCACCTACCGGGTGCTCAAGGACGGCAAGCTCGTCGGGGCCACGGCGGCGACGACGTTGACGGTCGCCCCGCTGCACTGCGCCCGCGCCCACACGTTCTCGGTCGAGAGCGTCGACGCGACCGGGAGCGTCTCGGCGCCCGCCGACGTCGACGCCACCACGCTCGCCTGCTGAGCGATCAGCGCAGACGCAGCAGGCGGTAGGTCTGCCGGCCCAGCGTGCAGCTTCCGGCCGGGGCGAGGCCGGAGCCGCCCAGATCCGCGCGCGGGCGGGCCACGACCCAGGTCACGCCGGGCGGCACCTTCCCCTCGTTGAGCAGTGCCCGATAGCGCGCGTGGCGGACCTGCTGGGTGGGCGGCCGCTGGAGCCAGGTGCGGAACCGCACCTTGGCATGGACGAGCTTCAGGAACACCGATGACGCGGCGGTGCGGGAGAAGAGGTCGAGGGCGATCTCGTCGGCGACCGGCTCGCGGACGGCGATCGCGGTGAGCGCCCCGGCCGGCGGGAACTGCGTGCACGAGAGCGGGCGCGGGTACGCGTGGTGGACGGCTGCCGCGCCGGCGAGCGCGGTCGATGTCACGGCCGCCGCGGCCAGGACAACGGCGGTCGCCACGGCGCCGGCGCGGGTGGCCCGGCCCGCGAGCTCGGTCAGACGCTGCGCGGCGACGCCCGCGGGGGCCGCGAGCCCCAGGACGAGGAACGGCAGATAGCGCGCCCACCGCAGGAGCGTGGGGGTGCCCAGCACATCGGCCCCGTGCCCGAGCAGGGCGCCGCCGCCGCAGGCCACGGCCGGCACCGCGACGATCAGCGCGGCGGCGAGCGCCGCCACGCCCCGGGGCCGGTACAGGACGGCGGCCAGTCCCGCGACGCCGAGCGGCAGCACGACCCCGAGCGCCACGAGCGTCTGGCCGGCCGAGGGCACCACCGGCGTGATGTGCGTGATCGAGACGAACCCACCGTAGCGGTGATAGTCGACCGCGAGCGGCCCGAGCCAGACCGCGGCGACGGCGGCCGCGGCGACCGCCGTTCGCCAGGCGGCCGGGTCGCGCGCCGCGAGCGCGAGCACGACGGCCCACGCGATGCAGAAGCCGCCGGCGAGCGGGCTGATGAGGAAGACGAAGCCGATGGTCGCGCCGGCCGCCCACAGGACCGGGGGGCCGGCCTTCGCCAACCCTCGCAGCATGAGCCACACGGCGAACGGGGCCAGGCAGGTGCCCAGCTCGCGCGGGATCAGCGGCGGGACGTTGCCGAGCGCCGGGACGAGCACGTTCCAGAGCACGAGGTCGCCGTGGTAGGGGCCGAAGTTGACGCCGTTCTGGTGCAGCGAGGCAGCCGGGCTGTGCTGCCAGATCCAGCCGAACCCGGCCGCCGCGGTGAAGAGGCCGGCCGCCCAGACGGCGGCGGCTCGCGGCGCCCCCAGCTCGCGCGCCAGCAGCCACATCGCGAGCCACCCGGCCGCGACCCCGCCCACGTCCAGCGCCAGGATGGCGGCGTTCAGGTCGCCGGGCAGCGCCCCCATGAGCCAGGCGGCGATCGAGTGGTACAGCCACGGGTAGGAGTTCGGCTCGCCGGCGTAGACGCCGCCGGGCGCCGGGATGCCGGCCGCGAGCTGGCGGACCCAACCCTGGTGCCAGAGCATGTCCTCGTGGGAGGGCCACAGGCGCGGCGTCGCCGCCAGGAAGGCCGGATAGGTCACGACGGCGGTCGCGGCGGCGGCGATCACGACCGGCCACGCCGAGACCCGTCCGGGCGAGAGCGACGGCCGCCGCCACGCGACGAGGGCCACGACCAGCACGGCCGCGATCGCCCGCAGGGCCCACGGGTGGCCCAGCAGCCCGACGCCGGCCGGCCCCTGCAGCATCGTGATCCACGCCAGGCCGACGGCGGCCAGGATCCCGTACGCGAGCCGCTCCGGGGCGGGCGCGGGGGGCGCGATGGCGGAGCCGCAGACCCAGGCGGCCGAGGCTGCCACGGCGAGCGTCACCAACGCAGACGCGATCACGTGGCCGCCCGCATTCGGCCTGCGATTGTACCGAACGGCGGTACGATGGCCGGGGGGCCGAAGCCACCCCGCAGGGCCCTCGTAGCTCAGGGGATAGAGCGCGGCTCTCCTAAGGCCGGCGTCGCAGGTTCGAATCCTGCCGAGGGCATCAGGCTCCACGAGCCCGCCCCTGGGCTGGAAGGCCCGAGGGGAGTAGACTTCGACGGGTCATGGCAGTGCCGACGCGTGCCGAGAAGGATGGGCCGGGCGGCGACCTCGGGCCGACCGCCCGTGGGATCCTCACGTCGGCCGCGCGCACCCTCGCCGACCGCGGCTCGGCGGTCAGCATGACCGAGATCGCGTCCCGCTCGGGGGTCGGCCGCGCGACCCTCTACCGCCACTTCCCGACTCGCGAGATCCTGCTGCAGGAGCTGCAGCGGGTCGTGGTCGAGAGCGTGGGCGAAGGCCTGCGCGCCGCCCAGCTCGAGACCCTGCCGGCCTCGGAGGCACTCGACCGGGCCGTGCGGGTCGTGCTCGCGGTCGGCCACGAATACGCGGTTGTGATCCGCGAGCAGGTGCCGGTGCCGCGCGACGTGGCCGAGCGGCTCGTGCGCAACCCAGTCCGGGCGATGCTGTCCCGCGGGCAGGCGGAGGGCGTCCTGGGTTCCGAGTACTCGCTCGAGTGGCTCGAGGACATGTTCATCGGCCTCGCCCAGGCCGGCGTCCAGCAGATCGTGCGGCGCGACGCCGATCTCGAGGCGACCGCCCGGGCCGTGGTCTCGGCCTACCTGCAGGGGGCGGGGGCGCGGCATGCCTGAGCACGCCGGCGTCAGCCTCCACTGGCCGCCCGGCAGGACGGCCCCGCTCGAGCTGTGCACGTGCTGCGGCGAGCCGCTCGCGGCCGGCACCGACGTCTGCCCGAAGTGCAACACGGACGTGCGCGGCGGCGCCCGCTCGCAGTCCGCGCGGGCGTCCCTCTTCTTCGGCCTGGTCGGGCTCGCCGTCCTGCCGATCGTGTTCTCGATCCCGGCGATCGTGCTGGCGGTGAAGGCCCGGCGCCAAATCGCGCGCACGCCCGGCCTGCACGGCAGCGACGCCGCCGGCTGGGGGCTCGCGACGGGGATCATAGGGACGGTGCTCGGGATCCTCCTGATCCTGACCGTCGTGCTCGGCTTCGCCTTTCCGACCTAGCTCCCGGCCGCGGAGTGTTATGGTCGTCGCGTGACCCGACCGAGACTCGCGTGGATCGAGTCCGGCTCCCGGCTGGAGTACATCTGGGTGGCATTCGCGCTGCTGAACCTGGCGGCGATGCTCGCGATCATCGAGCTCCGGTACGGCCAGGGCTGGGAGACCGTCCCGTTCCACTTCATCTACGTGTCGTTCACGATCCTGTACGGCTTCCGGGCGTGGAGAGGGCGGGTGACCCTTCTCGGGATCCTCTTCGTCACCGTCACGACGGGCGTGGTCACGGCGTTCGGAATCTCCCGGAACTGGGAGGAGCCGCCCGAGCTGACCGAGGTGCCGCTGATGTCGCTGATGTTCGTGGCGATGGTCTACCACGTCCGTCGCCGGCAGCAGGCGCAGGCGGTGGCGGAGTCGCTCGCCTGGGAGCGCGAGCGTGACGTCGCGCGCAAGTCGGCCTTCCTCTCGGACGCGGCCCACGAGCTCCTGACCCCGATCACCATCGGCCGCGGCCACCTCGAGCTGCTGCGCCGGACCCCCCGGGCGGGGCCGGACGAGCAGGAGGCGACCTACGACATCGTGCTCGGCGAGCTCGGCCGCATGGAGCGGGTGATCAACCGGCTCCTCCTGCTCGAGTCGGCCGGCGGGGGCGCGCCGGGCCGCCGCGAGTGGGTCGACATGTGCGCCCTCCTGACCCGGACGTTCCAGCGCTGGCAGGGCACGGCCGACCGTGACTGGCGGATGGGCGACCTCCCCCGGATCGAGGTCGCCGCCGACGCCGACCAGGTCACGCTCGCGCTCGACGCGCTCATCGAGAACGCCGTCCAGCACACCGGCGAGCGCGACCTGATCGAGATCGGCGCGGTCGTGGGGGTGGGAGCTCTGCGCATCCACGTCCGCGACAGCGGAGACGGCATCCCGGAGGAGGCGTGCGCGCGGGTCTTCGAGCGCTTCTACCGTGTGGACGGCGGCCGTAGCCGCCGGCACGGCGGCGTGGGCCTCGGCCTCGCGATCGTGAAGGCGATCGCCGACGCGCACGACGGCGGCGTGTCCGTCCGCAGCAGCCCTGGCGCGGGCAGCACGTTCGAGCTCCGGCTGCCCGCGGCGCGCTCAGCAGGGAACGAGCCGGTACCCGCCGCCGCGGACGGTCTCGATCACAGCCTCGGTCTCGAGCTTGCGCCGTAGGCGGGCGATGCAGACGTCGACGAC
>JAICJM010000008.1 GCA_025928435.1 Thermoleophilia bacterium | reverse complement strand
CCTAGAAACCGAAGATGCGCGTGAAATATCCGGGGGTAAGCCGGGATCCGGTCACCGTCACGGAGTCGTTCGGGGCGAGATAGGTCGTGTTCGTGACGGTGAGGCCGTCGCCGCTCTTGCCGTTCTTGCCGTATTCGCTCTGCCCGGCCGTCTGTGCGTACGACCAGCCCGCTACGAGTTGGGACGCGCCCGCCAGAGCGCCCGCGTCCGCCGACGCCTGCACCTGCTGCTTTGCACGTCCCAGCCACCGATGTCGATCACAAGGCCGGAGATGCCGATCAACGACACCACGAACAGCACCAGGACTGGCAGGGTCTGACCACGCTCACAATCCACGGAACGTCCGCGTCGCACGGGAACTCCAATCGCCCGATTCGCCTGCCAACCGACCTGACCCGCCAGCGGGCCGATCCCTGTGCTCTACGGTGAAAGATCACCCCTGCGGGTGACGGCATGGCATCCCGATCGGGTGTACCGCCGAGCAGGCCACGCCCATCGCAAGGTGCCGGGCGCCATCGTCAAGCGAGAGACGGCGCGGTAGTCACTTTACTCGAATTCACTTGCGAACAACATCGTGTGATCGTAGGCTCGTGGTGGGCCAATGGACGAGGCCAAGGGTGGCGCGCCAGCCGTCGCCCGCACCACACCGTATGGAGGTCGACCATGAAGATCCGCAGGACGCTCACCGTCGGTGCAGCGATCACCGCCACACTGGTCAGCTGCGCAGCGACCGCGTATGCCGCGGCGCCGTTCGACCAGGTGAACGGCAACGGCAAGACCCATGCCGGCGCGACGCTCGGCTTCAACGCCAAGAGTGACCTGTCCGGGGAGCTCCAGTACCGGTCTGCAGACGGGACGTTCAGCGCGCACTGCCAGGGCTACACGTCCTGGCGGCTCGAGCAGTCCCCGGACGGACTGCCAAAGCCCCGGGTGACCGCAACGTGCACTGACGAAGACGGCAACACCGTCTATCTGAAGGCGAAGGTCGTCGACCGCGCGGAGCCGGGCGCGCACAAGGACACCGCGCGCATCTGGTGGAGCTACACGGACCCGAACGCCTCCCACGCGCCGTTCATCGGCGACGTCGGCGCCATCCAGGACGGCAACCTGCAGTACCACGCCGGCGCCTGACACCAGCGCGCCCCTCGCCGGCCGGGCACCGACCCGTCGGCGAGCGGGCGCGTCGCCCCCGCCCGCCGACGTGGGGTAAGCGTTTTGTTATGGGTGATGCGTTCTCGGGGGCGTGCGGCGATGTTCTGAGGAGGCGGTCGACCGGGTAGCGGCGACCGCGTGACCGTCGTCCTCGGAGGGGCCATGAAACGAACAATCCTGGTGGCAGCAGCACTCGCCGGCACCATCGGCGTTGCGCCGGCACAGGGGCAGACGATCTCCCTGCCTACCGTGCTGTCGCACACAAGGGCGGCCAACATGGCGCTGGTGCATGCCGTGGCCGCGTTCCATGCGCACGCCTACGGCGCAGGTTCTCGGGCGCTGGCCAAGAACCGCAGCCAGATCGGCCTTGCGGTCTCTCAGACCGCACACCTGATTCAGGCAGCGAACGACCCCGCGTCGCGGTTGGCCGCGGCGAAGGCGGTCGTGGCCGTCGCGAAGCAGGAGGGCGCTGACCAGCGCGCGCTGGCAGCCGCCGAGCGGCAGCTGCGCCGCGGCGGGCTCCTCCAGGATCGGACCGCTGCTGCCGTGAATGCCGATACGCGTCGCGCGGCGAACGCCGTCGCGAAGCTCCGGGCGCTGATGCCGCTGTTGCCGGCGCAGGCCCAGACGGGGATCGCGAACGCGTTCAGCCACGTCACCGCGGCCCACCGAAGCGCGGTGGCACAGCTCGCACGCGACACGACCACGCCGAGTGTCGGCAGGATCGCAAAGAACCAGGCGGCAGCGGACATCGTGGCCGACGTGACCGGCCAGGCACATGCCGTTGCGATGCTCAACGCGATCGTCTCGTCGCTGCCACCGAGTGCGCAGAACGGGATCCAGACGGCCATCGCTGCGATCCAGCACAACCTGGCGGCGCAAGCGGCCCGGCTCACTGCCACCAAGCCGCACGCACCACGGCGGCTCCGCCCGCCGATCGCGAAAGCGATCGCCATCGCCAGGAACGCGAGCTAAGCGGCCAGGGAGAACGAGCAGATGAGGCGGTGGGCGCGCCCGGCGGACATCGCCGGGGCGCCCACCCGCCTGCCGCGCAAGATCGGCGCCGTACGCTGCGTCGCTCGCCGACGTCAGTGACTGCCGGGGCCTTCGGCAACCCGGGTCAACCAGTCACGCGATCTTCGCCGCGAGCTCCTCGTAGGCCGGGTGCAGCTCCCCCCACCGCGCGCCCGCGTCGACCCGCCCGCGCCCGGCGACATGGGCGGCGAGGTCCTCCACGTGCACCTGGATCCCGGCGCCGTACGCGGAGAGCAGGTTGACCGGCATCCCCCGTTCCTCGATCACGGCGATCGCCCCGTCGCCGTCGGCGGTGAGGGTCGCCTCGATGGTGTGCTCCTCGGCCTCGGCCTCGCCCTCACCCTCGCCTCGGGTCCGCACCAGCAGCCGCCGGGGTGGCTCGCACACCTCGACGATCCCCGTGCCCTCCCAGCCGGCTCGCGAAGAAGCGCGCGCGGAACTGACTGCCGAGCCGGAGGTCTCCCTCGACATCGCCGAGCCAGCGGGCGAGCCGGGCGGGGTCGGTGAGGTCCGACCACAGATCGTCGACGCCGGTGTCGAAGCGGTCCTCCATGCGCACGACGCCCTTCCCATCGGCCGTGTCCAGCGTGCCCAGGATGCGATTGCCTCCGGTCGGGCCGGTCATGTCGTGCTCCTTCGTTCGCGTTTGCCGCGGGCCACCTCGGTGTGCAGGGCGTCCAGCCGCTGCTGCCACAGGCCCCGGTACCGGCCGAGCCACTCGTCCACCTCCGCCAGCGGCTCGGGCCGAAGGCCGTAGACCCGGCGCTGGGCGTCCCGCCGGACCTCGACGAGCCCCGCCTCGCGGAGCACCCGCAGATGGCGGGAGACCCCGGGCCGGGCGATCGGCAGCAGCGCGGCGAGCTCGCCGGCCGTCGCAGGGCCGTCGGCCAGAGCCTCGAGCAGCGTCCTGCGACCCTCGTCCGCCACCGCTCGCAGCACCGCTTCCATCGCTGGAGCGTACCCGATCCGTTACGTAACTGTCAAGGTACGTATGAGCCGGCCGTCCCGTCATGCGTCAGGAAGACCTTGCGGAAGGGCCCGCGGAACTCGAGGGTGCATGCTGTCCCCTGGCGGATCAGGAGCGCGTCGCCCGCCACGAAGGTCTCGGGCTGCTCGCCGTCGACCGTGACGACCACCGATCCCTCGAGCACGACGTAGAGCTCGTCCTCGGGGTATGACGGCAGCCGCTCCGTGTAGGTGTCGCACGCCCACAGGCCGCACTTTCACGGCCCCGTCGGTGCTCTCGAAGAGCGTCGTCCCCCGGTCGTTCGGCGACCCCGCCAGGAGGAGCGACGGGTCGACGAGGTTGGTCGGGGCGAACGACGCGGGATCGGCGGCGATTCTCGTGAGGCCGGCGGCCATTGCTAGCCCAGGAACTCGAGCACGCGCTCGGTCAGCAGCCGGGTGGCGTCAGGATCGTACGAGGGCAGGCTCGAGTCGGCGAAGTAGTGCTGGGTCGCCCGGATAGAGGAAGAGCTCGGCGGCGTCCGCCGAGACGACGATCTCGCGGGCCGCCTCGATGTCGCCCTCGCCCGCGAAGACCGGGTCGTCCTCCATACCGTGGATCTGGGCCGGGAGGCCCGCCGGCCAAGGGCCGAAGAACTCGGCCGGCACGCAAGCGTAGAAGAGGAGCGCGCCGCGAGCGCCGGGACGGGTCTGTGCGAGCCTCTGGGCCGGGAGGACGCCGAGCGAGAACCCGGCGTAGACGAGCTCGGCCGGAAGCGCCTCGGCCGCCCGCTCGCCGCGGGCCAGGATCTCATCGGGGAAGCCCAGCTCCCCTGCGTAGGCCATCCCCTCCTCGATGGTCGCGAAGGTGCGGCCGTCGAAGATGTCCGGCGCGTGCACGGTGTGGCCGGCCGCGCGCAGCTCCTGCGCGAACGCGCGGAAGCCGGGCGTCTGCCCCTGGGCAGCGTGGAACAGCAGCACCTCGGCCATGGCGCCCTCTAGCTGCTCGGGACGGAGACCGTCACGGTGGCGGTGACGGTGCGGGTGCTCGTGACGGTGTGGATCTGGGTGATGGTCGTCGGCACCGGCACCTGCTGCGTGCGGGTCTGTGTCTGCGTGTGGGTCAGATCGACCGTCTTGCGCGGCACATGGACGGTCTTGCCGTGGCGCGTGACCGTTTTCGCCGGCACGACGACGCGCACGGGCTTGCCCTTGACCGTGATGACCGTGCCCTTCCGGGTCACGGTCGTGATGAACCCGGTCCCGGCAGCGCTCGGGTCGGAGCCGAGCATGTTGCCGAAGTAGAGCCCGCCGCCGAAGAGGAGCGCGATGGCGGCGATGCCCGGGACGAGCATGTGCGACGGAACCCGCCGGCGGTCCGCCATGCCGGCGCCCCGGAACGACGGTATGACCATCCACCGGGGCTTGATCCACTGATGGTCGAGCATGCGGTCCCAGCGCCTGCGGAAGTTCGGCACGTGCAGCCAGCGCGGCCGCCACTGGCGGTCGGCGAGGCTGTCGCGCATCCGGTCGAGCCACGACGGGCCCTTTGGATTCCCATAGCTCATGTGCGGCGTCCGCGGTTGCTCAAGTGACATCTCCCCGGGTGGCGACGCGACCCGGGGCAGGCGTACCCGTGCCCTTGTCCTGCCCCGGGCGAATCCTACCGCGATACCTGAGCGAGCGGAACCCCATGCTCATACGCCGCCAACCCCCGCTACGATCATCGGCCCGTGGACGCGTTCACCGACCTCTCCCCCGTCCTGCAGGGCCGCCTGGTCGTACTGGAGCCGCTGCGGCCCGAGCACGAGGAGCCGCTCCGCCAGGCGGCCGCCGACGAACGCGTGTGGCGCTACATGCGGTTCGACGGCACCGGCGAAGAGGTGTTCCACCGCTGGTTCGGGGAGGCGATGAGCGCTGCCCAGGCCGGTACCGAGGCGCCGTTCTGCATCGTCCGGCGCGCGGATGGGTCGGTCGTCGGAAGCAGCCGCTACCTGTCGCTGCGGCCCGAGGACCGGGTGCTCGAGATCGGCTGGAGCTGGATCGCCCCGGACGCCTGGGGCAGCGGCGCGAACACCGAAGCGAAGCTGCTCCTGCTCGGCCACCCCTTCGAGCGGCTGGGGTGCCTGCGGGTCGAGTTCAAGACGGATGCGGGCAACGAGCGCTCGCGGGCCGCGCTGGCGGCCCTCCCCGCCCAGTTCGAGGGCGTGTTCCGCAAGCACATGCTCGTCCGCGGCGGCCAGCGGCGCGATTCCGCCTGGTACAGCGTGATCGATGAGGACTGGCCGGCGGTGAAGGCCTCGCTCGAGGCCCGGGTGGCGGCGAAGGCATGAGCGAGCGCACGCACCACTCGACCAACACGGAGTTCGAGGCCCGGATCGGGTACGACCGCGCCGTGCGCGTCGGGGACGTCGTGCACGTCTCCGGCACGCTCGGGATCGGGCCGGACGGATACCCGCCGGAGGGCGCGTACGCCCAGTCGGTCGCCTCGCTCGAGCGCATCAAGGGGGCGCTGGAGGCCGTCGGCGCATCACTCGCTGACGTCGTGCGGACGCGGATGTACGTCGTCGACGTCGAGCGCAACCAGCTCGACGTCGGCCGCGCGCACGGCGAGTACTTCTCCAGCGTGCGGCCGGCCGCGACGATGATCGGGATCGCCGGGCTCGTCGGGCCCGAGTTCCTCGTCGAAATCGAGGTCGAGGCGATCGTCGCGCCGGACGTTGCCTAGGCGGCTGCTTGCTAGACTGGCCGCCGGTCCGTGCCGCATTCGTCTAGGGGCCTAGGACGCCGCCCTCTCACGGCGGTAACACCGGTTCGAATCCGGTATGCGGTACTTCTCTAGGAGACGAACGCCTTCGGCACGGAGGCGGCGGTCCACTCGTTTGTGCCGTGGATCGCAGGAACGTCGCGCGCATTCAGATCCGCGGCGATCTCCTCCAGCGACATTCGCTTGCCGAGCATCGCGTTGATCCTCGTGCGCCGTTCTCGGCGAGCTTGCGGAGGATCCCGCGCACGCCGAGCGCCTCGAGCCGGCCGGCGGCTGATGCGTCAGGCGTGCTCGTCCTCCGAGCCCGACCCGGGCTCCGGATCGTCCGCGGCACGCCTCCGCTCGCGCGCCGCCGAGCGCCGGTCCTTCGCGGCCGCCAGGCGGTCGTTCAGGCTGTCCATGCGGTCACGCGCCGCTTCCCGGCGTTCATCGCCCTCTGACCCGGCCGCCTCACGGCCGCCCGCACCGAGATCGCGCGTCGCCGCCCGCATATCACGCTCGGCCGCCGCGCGGTCCCGAGCCGCCGCGTCCTCGTCGCGGCGGTCGGCATCCTCTTTCCGCCCCTCCCCCACGGCGCGCATCATACGCTCGGCCCTCGTCCCGTCAAGCGCTGCCGCGCGCCCTAGAAGCCGCGCAGCCCCGTCGGCCTGATGCGCACCGGAACCGCGTAGTCCGCCGCGAACGACTCGGGCGTCCAGCCGTTCCGCTCGATCAGGTCGCCGTACTTGTCCACGTATGCCGGCAGCTCGTGGGCGGGCCGGTCATCGCTGACCGCCGCGCGGCCGGAGAGGATCACGACGTCGTCGCCGCGGCCCTCGTCGTTCAGGTGCAGCGCGACCCGCGGATTGCCCTCGATGTTGCGGAGCTTGGCCGTCTCGGGCTGGCTGTAGAGCAGGATCGACCCGTCGTCCCACAGGAACCACACCGGGCTCGGCTGCGGCGCGCCGCGGCCGTTCACCGTCACCAGCCAGCCGATGAGCTCATCTGCGAGACGGCGTGCGACACGCGCACCAAATTCGGTCGATGGGTCGAGCGCGAACGCCATTTGGTCATCGTAGCCGCGCGCCGAACCTGGCTCAGCAGGGTCTGGGAGCCGTGCGGGCGCACCGCGCCGTCGTACTCGGCGCCGTACCAGGAGCCGGACAGGCGGTCGACCGAAACGACCGTGCCGGTGTGCGGTGCATGCACGAACATGCCGTCGCCGATGTAGATCCCGACGTGGCCGAGCCCGTCGAAGAACACGAGGTCGCCCGGCCGCAGATCGCCCCGCGGCACGCGGTGCCCGGACGTCCACTGGTCGTAGCTCGAGTGGGCGAGCGTGATGCCGAGCTTCCCGTAGACGTAGCTCGTGAAGCCGGAGCAGTCGAAACCGGCCGGCGTGCTTCCCCCGTAGACGTAGGGCGCGCCGCGCAGCGCGAGCGCATCCCGGACGGCCCTGGTAGCGATTGTGGCCGGGGCGGCCGGGGTATGGCCGACGTGCGGTGTGACGTCGGCCACGTTCGCCCGTGCGGTCGCCGGAAGTGACAGGATCATGATGGTGGCAATGGCAAGTGTTCGTCTCATTGGGGGCCAACCTAGCGGGGCCGACCTGCATGAGCAACCACCCACAACAGAACCCTTACTCCTTGGGGGACCCGCAGTCCCCACTTCGCGGTAGGCGCGGTTGAGCCCCTTGGAGGAGCCGGCGCCCACCCAGGAGTACGCGCCCGCGCCGTCCGGCTCACCGGCCGGCTCGCAGGCGCGTCTGCGCGTCCGCGATGCCGCCGGCATCGGCTTTCGCGCGCTGCGGCGGGCGCACAGCGATCACGCGCTCAACCTGGCCCAGGCGGTGGCGTTCAACCTCTTCCTGGCGCTGCCCTCCGCCGCCCTCGTGATCGTCGGCGTGTTCGCGAACGTGGCCGGGCCGGGCACCGCCGGCCGCCTGCTGACGCATCTGAACGGCATCGTCCCGCAGAGCGTCATCCGGCTCGTCGACCACAGCCTGACCCAGGTGGCGAACCGCGACGGCGGCGGGACGACCATCATCCTCGTCGGGCTCGTCCTCGCCGTGTGGTCGCTCATCGGGGCGATGCAGACGCTGCAGTGGGCGCTCAACGTCGCCCACGACCTCGAGGAGACGCGCGGGCTCGTCCGCGGGCGCCTGTCGGCGGTCGCCATGCTGGCCTGCTTCGCCGTCGCGTTCGTGCTGGCGTTCGGCCTGCTCGTGCTCGGCCCCCAGGCGAGCCACTGGATCGGGGACGCGACCAGGCAGCCCACGCTCGTCTCCTGGATCTGGTGGACGGCCGAGTGGCCAGTGCTGATCGTGGTGCTGCTGCTCGCGTTCGGCGGGATCTACCGCTTCGGCCCGGACATGCGCGGCTGCCGCTGGCGGGTCCTGTCCCCCGGCTCCGTCACTGCGGTCGCGATGTGGCTGGCCGCGTCGGGCGGGTTCGCCTGGTACGTCGCGAACTTCGGCTCCTACAACAAGAGCTGGGGCTCGTTCGCGGCCGTGATCGTCATGCTGACGTGGCTCTGGATCTCGAGCCTGGCGCTCCTCGTCGGCGCCGCGATCGACGCGGAAGTCGCCCGCACCCGTCGCCGCCGCGGCTGATCAGGGCCGCGGCGAGCCGGCGGCGGCGCGGGCCTGGGCCTCCGTCTCGTGCGAGCTCGCCCGCCAGACGACGCCGTCGCGCAGCGCGATCATCCACACCACCTGGTAGTCGCGCATGCCGCGGTCGGGCTCGGACAGCTGCATGCGCCCGTATGCGAGCCACACGGCCGGAGCCGCCTCCGCGAGGCGATGCAGGTAGGAGCGATGCGACCCGGCCGAGGCGCCGTACCAGCGCAGCACGGCCTCGCGCCCGCGCAGCCTCGAGGGCGGCTCGACGAACGCGGACAGGTGCACCTCGACCTCCGGGTGCAGGGTCGACTCGAGCCGGCCGCGATCGCCCTCGACGAACGCGCGGATCACCGGCCCGGCTTCTCCCGGGTCATCACCGCCCGTCACCGTCCCATCGCCGTCCACCATCGTCACCCCCATGCCGGGCCGCGACGATACGGCCCGGCGGGGTGTCCGTCAAGCGACGGTCAGATGACCGAGATGACGTTGTTCAGCAGGTTCTGGATGGCGGTGGAGAGCAGGCCCAGCGTGACGACCACGGCGATCGTGATCACGCCGAGGACGACGGCGTACTCGGCCATCGTCTGCCCCGCCTCGTCGGCAAGGGTGAGACCCAGGAAGCGCTCGATCATGATGAAGACCCCTTCACGTTCGATGGACACGGGCGCTCCCCATGTATCGGAGCCCGAGCCGACCTCCCCTATCACCCGGGAGGGTGTGTCTGCGGCTCAAGGCGGCCGGTCCGGGTGCCGATACGCGCACGAGATGTCCCACGACCCCCGCGTGACCCGCATCCTCGACCTGGTGGCCGAGTACACCCGCGACCGCCACCGCCCGGTGCCCTTCGACCTGGCCGCACCGCGCGTCTCCTGCGCGGGCCGCGTGTTCGGCGAGGAGGAGGTCGTCGAGCTCGTCCGCACCAGCCTCGACTTCTGGCTCACCGCCGGCCCCGAGACCGAGGCGTTCGAGCGCAGGCTGCGCGACACGACCGGCCACCGCCACGCCCTGCTCGTGAACTCCGGCTCCTCGGCCAACCTGCTCGCGCTGACCGCGCTCACGTCGCCCCGCCTGCGCGATCGCCGCCTGCTCCCCGGCGACGAGGTGATCACCGTCGCGGCCGGCTTCCCCACGACCGTGAACCCTGTCATCCAGAACGGCCTCGTCCCCGTCTTCGTCGACGTGACGCTGCCCGGGTACAACATCGACGTCGCCCGGCTCGAGGCGGCCCGCAGCGACCGCACCCGGGCCGTCATGGTCGCCCACACGCTCGGAAACCCGTTCGACCTCGACGCGGTGACAACCTTCTGCGAGCGCCACGGCCTGTGGCTGATCGAGGACTGCTGCGACGCCCTCGGCTCGACCTGGAACGGCCGCCACGTCGGCACGTTCGGCGACCTGGCGACGCTCTCCTTCTACCCCGCCCACCAGATCACGCTGGGCGAGGGCGGCGCCGTGCTCACGCAGCGGCCGATGCTGAAGAAGCTCGTCGAGTCGTTCCGTGACTGGGGCCGCGACTGCTGGTGCGGCCCCGGCGCCGAGAACACCTGCGGCCTGCGGTTCTCGTGCCAGCACGGGACGCTCCCGTACGGCTCCGACCACAAGTACGTCTACTCGCACATCGGCTACAACCTGAAGGCGACCGACATGCAGGCCGCGATCGGCCTCGCCCAGCTCGACCGGCTGCCGGACTTCGTCGCCGCCCGGCGCGAGAACCACGCCTTCCTGCGCGATGCGCTGGCCGCGCACTCCGACGTCTTCATCCTGCCCGAGGCGACGCCGGGCGCCGAGCCGTGCTGGTTCGGGTTCGCGCTCACCGTCCGCCCGGACGCCGGCTTCACC
The DNA here is from genome assembly GCA_025928435.1 of Thermoleophilia bacterium. Next base: position 34,269 of record JAICJM010000008.1, on the reverse strand, counting down.
CGCCGGGACGTGGTGACGTACCTGCACGCGCGCGGGATCGACTCGCGCCAGCTCTTCGGCGGCAACCTGCTGCGCCAGCCGGCGTACGCCGGGGTGCCCCACCGCGTCGCCGGCGGCCTCGAGACGACCGACCTGGTCGCCGAGGGGTCGTTCTGGATCGGCTGCTACCCGGGCGTCGACCGGGCCGCGCTCGAGTACGTCGCCGAGACGTTCGCCGCCTTCCGGGCCGGCTCGCTCTCCCGCGCCGCCTGACGGGAAAGCGGGGACTGTCCCCGCGGCGCGGGGACAGTCCCCATCCGCTAGGCCGCGCGGCGCATGCCGGCGGAGGCGGCCCGGCGGACGGCCTCGCCGATCCGCGCGACCTGGTCGCGGCGCAGACGCACGCCGCTCGGCAGGTTGATCCCGCGCTCGGCGATCGTCGCCGCCACCGGCGCGGGCACGGCGCGGCGCTCGTCCCAGATCGGATACGTGCTGATCAGCGGGAACGTCGGCCGGGTGTCGATGCCCTCCGCAGCGAGCGCGGCCCGCATCCCGTCGCGGTCGATGCCGCAGACCGGGTCGACGAGGATGCTCGTCATCCAGTAGATGCTGCGCGCCCACGCTGTCTCGTGGTTGAGCGCGATGCCGGGCACCCCGGCCAGCTCTTCCGCGTACCAGCCGAAGATCTCGCGCTTGGCCTCGATCAGGTGGTCAACCCGCTCGAGCTGGCCGAGCCCGATGGCGGCGGCGACGTTCGGGAGCTTGTACTTGAGGCCGTGGGCGTCGATCCAGAACCCGCGCGAGCGGTCGACGCCGAGGTCCCAGGCCTTGTAGGCACGGGCATACACGTCCGGATCGTTGGTCACGAACATGCCGCCCTCGCCGGTGACGAGGAGCTTCGCGCCCTGGAAGCTGAACGCGCCGGCCGTGCCGAGAGCGCCGACGCGGCGGCCGCGGATCTCCGCACCGATCGCGGGGGCGGCGTCCTCGATCAACGGCAGCCCGTGGCGGTCGGCCACCGCCTGCAGCGCGTCCATGTCGGCCGGGTGACCGTAGAGGTGGACCGGGACGATCGCCTTGGTGCGCTCGGTGATGGCCGCCTCGACCGACGCGGGGTCCAGGCACCAGCTGCCGGGCTCGACGTCGGCGAAGACGGGCGTCGCACCGACGTAGGAGACGGCCTTCGCCGTCGCCACCCAGGTCTGCTCGGGCACGATCGCCTCGTCCCCGGGCCCGAGGCCGATCGCGAGCATGGCCATGTGCAGCGCCCCGGTGCAGCTCGACGTGGCGATGGCGTGCTCGGCCCCGACGTATTCGGCGAACTCGCGTTCGAACCGGCTGATGTAGCCGCTCCAGCGCGTGTTCCAGCCGTGCCGGGCGGCGTCGGTCGTGTAGGCGACCTCGCGCGGCGAGATCGACGGGCCCGCGGTCAGGATCGGCTGGTCGCCGTCAGCACGCTCGGGCGTCCACTCCATGCCCAGGAACCAGGCGTCGGCCCGCTCGCCGCCCGAGGGCGTGTAGCGGACGACCTCGCCCTCGACCTCACGCCGCAGCGGCTGGCGGGTCCCGTCGCGGAAGCCATGCCGGCGGTAGAACGCGACGGCGCGCTCGTTGTCGGCAAACACGCGCAGGTGGATGCGAGCCGGCCGGAAGCACTCCTCGCCCCAGGCCAGCAGCCCCTCGAGAGCGGCGCCCATCAGGCCGGGCTGCACGCCCCCCTCGCCGCGGACGACGTTGTCGACCTCCAGGGAGCGGTCGGGGCTGTCGGCCGACGCGAAGCCGAGATGGCCGACGGGATGGCCAAAGCGGTCGTGGACGAGGAAGAGGATCCGGTCGGGAACGTCCAGGAGGCCCTGCCGGAGCCACCTCGCCGTCCCGTCGTGCGTGACCGGGAACCTGGTCGGGAACGCAAACGCGCTCTGCGCACGCCAGGATGCGAGCAGCTCGATCAAGCGGGTATCCGCCGCGTGCAGCTCGGACACGGGCACCAGCATCCCGGCCCCGCCGGCGAGCGGGATCCCGCGCGCCGTCAGCTCCTCGATGTTCGCGGCGGCCTTCATGAACGCGAACTCGTCCCGGACGGCGGCGCGGTACGTCTCGAGCCTGCGGGTCACGTCGTCGGACACGCCGGGCTCCTCTCGAGCAGGCCGCGGGCAGCGTCCGCGACGGCGGGGCCGGACAGGCCGTAGCGGTCGACCAGGTAGGCGCGGGAGCCCACGGCGTGGGCGAACGTATCGGGCAGGCCGATGCGGCGCAGCACGGCGCCCACGCCGGCCTCGGCCACGGCCTCCGCGGCTGCCGACCCGAACCCGCCGACGATCGAGTGCTCCTCGACCGTCACGACGGCGCCGGTGCGGGCGGCGGCGGCGATCAGGGCGTCAGCATCGAACGGCTTGACGGTGCCGAAGTGGAGCACCGTCGCGGCGATCCCCTCCTCCGCCAGCAGGTCGGCGGCGGAGGTCGCCTCGCGCAGGGCGGTGCCGGTGCAGGCGATGGTCACGTCGCCGCCGTCACGGAGCACGACCGCCCGGCCGATCCGGAACTCGGCCGCCTCGGGCAGCAGCGCCGGCTCGCCGTTCTTGCCGAGGCGCAGGTAGACGGGCCCCTCGTGGGCGGCCGCGGCGTGGGCGGCCCGCTCCGCCTCGGCAGGATCACCGGGGGCGAGGACGGTCATGCCGGGCAGCACGCGCGTCAGGGCGAGGTCGTCGATCGCGTGGTGCGTCGGGCCGAGCGTGCCGTAGGAGACGCCGCTGCCTACGCCGACGAGCTTCACGTTCGCGCCCGCGCAGGCGACGTCGACGCGCACCTGGTCGTGCGCCCGTGAGGTCACGAACGGCGCGATGGAGTAGGCGAACGGCACCTTCCCGGCGTACGCCAGCCCCGCGGCGACGCCGACCAGCGTCTGCTCGGCGATGCCGACGTTCAGGTAGCGGCCGGGCGCGACGGCCTCGAAGGGCTCGAACAGGCCGACACCGAGGTCGCCCGTGAGCGCCCAGACGTGCTCGTCGGCGGCTCCGAGCCCTGCCAGCGCGCGGAAGAACGCGTCCCTCACGCGGCCGCTTCGATCACGTCGAGGCCGGCGAACAGGATGTCGCGCTCGTGCGGGCGGAAGGATCGGTAGTGCGACATGAACTCGCCCTCGAGCGCGGGCACGCCGTAGCCCTTGACGGTGCGGGCGACGATCGCGACTGGGCGTGGCGCCGGGGCGCCGAGCGCGCACGACAGGGCGGCGTGGTGATGGCCGTCGACCTCGGAGACGATCCACCCGAACGCGCGGAACTTCTCGCCCAGCGGCTCGAGCGAGAGCACCTCGCCGACGCGGCCGAGGCCCTGGAAGCCGTTCGCGTCGACGATCAGGCGCAGGCCTGGCGGCGCCAGGTGGCCTGCGAGCGCAACGGCCTCCCAGACCGAGCCCTCGTCGAGCTCGCCGTCGCCGACCAGGCAGAAGGTGCGGGTGTCGCGGCCGTCGGCGCGGTCGGCGAGGGCGCGGCCGAGCGCGACCGCGACGCCGTGCCCGAGCGAGCCGGCGGTGAGCTCGACGCCGGCGACGTGCCGCTCGGGATGGCCCGCGTACGCGCCGCCGTCGCGGCAGTAGCCGGCGATGACGTCGGCCTCGTCCAGGACGCCGGCACGGGCAAGCACGGCGTAGAGGGCGGACGCGGCATGGCCCTTGCTGAGCAGGAAGCGGTCGCCCGCCCCGGCGCGCAGCGTGCGGCCGTAGAGGACGGTGAGGATGTCGACGATCGAGAGGGAGCTGCCGATGTGGCAGGTGCCGGCCGCGAGGGCCGCCTCGAGGACGATCCGGCGGGCCGCGTCGGCCTCGCGCCGGAGATCGGCGCCCGTGCTCACGCGGCCGCCTCGTCAATTGACGCACGCGGCGAATGCCAGTTGGGCTCGCGATCGGCCCGGCGCCGAAGCGGGGACGGCGCGACGGCTCCGCGGCGGTCGTCCCACACCCGCCACGGCGCCCGGCCGCGGTCCCACAGCGCGCGCAGGAGCTCGACGTCGCGGACGGTGTCCGCGCACTGCCAGAAGCCGTCGTGCTGGTAGACCATCAGCTCGCCGTCGCGCGCCAGGCCCTCCAGCGGGGCCCGCTCGAGCACGCAGGCGGGGTCGAAGTCGAGCCGCTCGAGCACGCGCCGGTCGAACACGAAGAACCCGCCGGAGACGAGCGTCGATCCGGCCGGCTTCTCGGCGAAGCGGTCCACGCGGGCCCGGTCGTGGACGAGCTCGCCGAACCGCGACGGCGGGTGAACCCCGGTCAGCGTGGCGAGCCGTCCATGCGACCGGTGAAAGTCGATGACGGCGGCGATGTCGACGTCGGCCAGGCCGTCGCCGTAGGTGCACAGGAACAGATCCCCGGTGAGGTGGTGGGCGACGCGCTTCACCCGCGCGCCGGTCATCGCGTCCTCACCGGTGTCGACCAGCGTGACGTTCCAGTCCTCGCTCTCGGACGAGTGGTAGCGGACGTCGCCGCTGCGCAGGTTGACGCTCACGTCCGCCGCCAGGCTGCGGTACTCGAGGAAGTACTGCTTGATCATCGAGCCGCGGTAGCCCAGGCAGCAGACGAAGTCGGTCAGCCCGGCGGCGGCGTAGATCTTCATGATGTGCCAGAGCAGCGGGCGGCCGCCGACCTCGACCATCGGCTTCGGGCGGTACTCGGTCTCCTCACGCATGCGGGTGCCCTGGCCACCGCACAGGATGACGACCTTGGGGGGGTCGGAGACGGGGGGCATCTGCGGCCTCAATCGACGCCGCGACGGGGAACCTTTAGCCGTTCCGGCGAGGGGTGCGGCCGCCGCTCAAGTTCCCGCTCCGTGCCGCCGATGGGGCACGCATGCAGGCCTCCCCCCGCCGCATGCCCGTCCCCCCGAACACGTTCTGGTCAGACCGCCCCGTCCTCGTCACGGGCGCCACCGGCCTGCTCGGCTCGTGGCTGTGCGAGGCGCTCGTGGCCCGCGGCGCGGACGTCGTCGCGCTCGCGCGCGACCTCGTTCCCCGGAGCCTCTTCCACACCGGCGCCGCCGGGAGCCGGTGCACGACCGTCTTCGGCGACCTGCGCGACGGGCGCCTGGTCGAGCGCGTCCTGGCCGAGTACGAGATCGACGCGGTGTTCCATCTGGGAGCCCAGACGATCGTCGAGCACGCGCTGCGCGATCCCGCGAACACGATGCGCTCGAACGTCGAGGGCACGTGGGAGGTGCTGGACGCCTGCCGCCGCAGCGGCCGCCCGACGCGGATCGTGGTCGCCTCGTCCGACAAGGCCTACGGCACGCAGCCCGAGCTGCCCTACCAGGAGAACCACCCGCTCGCCGGACGGCACCCCTACGACGTCTCGAAGAGCTGCACCGACCTGATCGCGCAGAGCTACGCCTACACCTACGAGCTGCCGATCGTCGTCACCCGCTGCGGCAACCTCTACGGCGGCGGCGACCTGAACTGGAGCCGGCTCGTGCCCGGCACGATCCGCTCGGCGCTCCAGGACCGGCGGCCGGTGCTGCGCAGCGACGGCACCCTCATCCGCGATTACCTGTACGTCGAGGACGCCGCCGAGGCCTACATCGAGCTGGCCGAGCGCGCCCACGAGCCCGCCATCGCCGGCGAGGCCTGGAACTTCTCGAACGAGCTGCAGCTGACCGCCGCCGACATGACCCGGCGCGTGCTGGCGGCCTGCGGCCGCGACGACCTCGAGCTCGACATCCGCGGCGAGGCGGTGCACGAGATCGCCCACCAGTACCTCTCCGCCGCCAAGGCCCGGGAGCGGCTCGGCTGGACGCCAGCCCACGGCCTCGACGAGGGGCTGCGCCGCACCGTGGCGTGGTACCGCCGCCACCTGACCGGCGCGATCGGCCTCGCCGCATGACGCGCCCGCTGCTCGCGATCTGCATCCCGACCTACGACCGGGCCGAGCACCTCGGCCGGCTGCTCGACCGGCTCCACGCGGAGCTCGGCGACGCCACCGACGTCATCGTCCTCGTCTCCGACAACGGCTCGCCCGACGCGACGCCCGACGTGCTCGCCGAGGCCGCGTCGCGCATGCCGACCCTGCGCACCCATCGCCAGCCCGAGAATCTGGGGGCGCTCGGCAACCATGTCTGGCTGGTCGAGAACGCGCCCGACTGCGACTACCTGTGGCTCTTCGGCGACGACGACGCGCCCGAGCCCGGCGCCATCGGGTACATCCGCGAGCTCCTCGAGGCCCACCGCCCCGCCTGGCTGCACCTCCCGCACCGGTTCGTCCACCCGGACGGGAGCGTCAAGGTGGATTCGCGCCGCCCCGACCGGCTCGAGACGCACGCCGATCCCGGCCGCATGTGGGTGGCCCAGTACCACTGGCTGACGTTCCTCTCGGCTTCGGTCGTACGCCGCGACGCCCTCCAGAGCGCGGCAACCGCCTCACCGAGCCGGAACCTGTTCTTCCCGTTCGTGTGGTTCTTCGAGGCCTCGCTGGATGGGCCGTGCGTCGTCGCCGACCGGCTGCTCGTGACCGGCTCGACCGACATCTCGTGGGGCGCGCGCATGGTCGAGGCGATGACCCGCCACTTCATCGGCCTCTACGACGAGGCGATCCATCTCCGCGCGACTCCCGAGGAGTTCGGCCGAACCCTGGATGCGCACTACACGCAGGATCACTACTGGTGCTGGAAGGAGGCGGGGATCGACTCCCTGATCGAGACCGTGCGCCGGTTCCCGCACAGCCGCGTGCTGCGCCGGTACCTGTGGACACTCGGCCGCGAGCTGCGCGATCCGCGCTCCGCCGCCGAGGTGGCGGCAGCCTCGGCCGCCGCCGGAGACGACGCGGCCGCCCGGACGCTGGTCGCGGAGGGCGAGGCCGCCTTCGGGAGCGGCGATGCGGCCGGAGCGGCGGAGCTCTTCACTCGCGCGCTCGAGGCCGCACCCGCGTACGCAGAAGCCTGGAACGATCTCGCCGTCGCCCTCCACGCGATGGGCTCGGAGCAGGCGCGGGCCGCGGTGGCGACGGCCGTCGAGCTCGACCCGGCCGACGAGAACGCCTGGCAGAACCACGTGGCGATCATGGGGGCGACCGCGTGAGGGCGGCCATCCTGATCGTCGCCCGCGACAACCCGGTCGCGTTCTGGGCGCAGATCGAGTCGCTGGTGGCGTGCGACCTGCCGGACGACGTCGAGGTCGTCGTGGTCGACGACGCGTCGGGCGCGGAGACGCAGAGCCTGCTCGCGCGGCTGCAGGGCGACGTCACCATCCACCGCAGCGACCGCCCGATCGGCCGCCGGGCGGCGCTCGCCGCCGCCGCCGGTGCGGCGAGCGCCGACGTCTGCATCGCCCTCACCACGATCGCCCGGCCGCGGCCCGGCTTCATCGATCCGCTGATCGCGGCGCTCGCCGGGGGAGCCACGCTCGCCGCGCCCGTGATCGAGACGGCCGCCGGCGACGTGCACGGCTATCGCGTCGCCGACGACGGCAGCCTCTGGCCGCTGGCGGCCGGCGAAGCCGCCCCGGCCGTCCTCGCCCCGGACTGCCTGGCGGCGCGGACGCGGTGGTGGATCGAGCGCCAGCCGCTCTTCACCGCCAGGGAGGGGCACTACGAGCCGCTCGTGGCCCATGCCGCCGGTGGGCGGCTCGCCGTCGCGGACGGGGCTCGGGTCGTGCGCGCGACGGAGGGCCCCCGGGCATCGGTCATCGTGTGCACGCGCGATCGCGCCGACGAGGTCGCCGACTGCGTCCGCGCCTGCGTCGCCCACGGGGTCGCGGCCGGCGGCTGCGAGCTCATCGTGGTCGACAACGGCGCGGAGCCGCTCGCCCTCGAGACGCCCGCGGGCGTGCTGGTCGTGCGTGAGCCGGTCGCGGGCCTCTCCCGCGCCCGCAACGCCGGCGCGGCCGCCGCCTCCAACGAGATCCTGGCCTACCTCGACGACGACGCGCGGCCCGGCCCCGGCTGGCTCGAGAGCCTGCGCGACGCGTTCATCGATCCCGAGACCGCCATCGCCGGCGGGCCGATCCACGGACTCTGGCCGCCGCAGCGCCCACCCGGCTGGCCGCCGCCGGGCACCGAGTCGCTGTTCAGCGTCCTGTCCCTGGGTGACGCGGACTCCACGTTCCCCGGGCACGCCGAGGTGTACGGCGCCAACTGGGCGATCCGGGCATCCGCGCTCGCCGCGGCCGGCGGGTTCGACGCGAACGTCGGACTCCGGCCCGGCACGCGCATCAACGGGGACGAGTACACCGTCGCCCACCGGGTCGCCGCGAGAGGGCTCGGACGCGGCCGCTACGTCGCGTCCGCTGGAGTGGGCCACCGCGTGACGCCGGACCGGATCGACGAGGGCTACATGGTCGCGCGCGGGTTCACCAACGGCGTCGAGATCGTGAGCTACGACGAGGACCTGGGGGCGACGGCCGAGCGCCGCCGGGCCCACCTCGACCAGGGCGCCGGGGAGCTGGCCGGCCTCGGCCTGGCGGCGAGCGACGTCCCGGCGGCGCTGCGGGCCGTGCACGACCTCCCGCTGCCCGTCGACCGGCGCGTCCATGCGGCTGCCGCGCTGGGCCGCGTCACCATGGCCGCGACGGCCCTCGGAAGCGCGGAAGTGGCGGCCGGGAACGCAATCCTCACGATCCGTCCGGAGGACGCGCACGGGCTCGTGCGGCTGCCTCCCCGCCTGCCGCGCCGTCCGGGGCCGCCGGGCGCGCGCGAGTCCGTCCTCTTCTTCTATCCGGACATGCCCGAGCCGAGCCGCAGCGCCGGCCACACGCGGGCCTCGGAGATCGCCTTCGCCCTGCGCCGCCTCGGCTACCGCACGACGCTCGCGTGCGAGACGTCGGCCGGCTACGAGGCCGCCGCCGAGCGGTTCACCGGCAGCGGGATCGAGGTGGCCGCGACCGACCGCGGCGACGACCTCGACGCGCTCCTGCGGCGCGGGTTCGACGCCGCCATCGTCTCGTTCTACACCCTCGCCGCCCGGGCCGTGCCCGTCCTGCGCGCCGTCTCCCCGCGCACCCGGGTCGCCGTCGACTCGGTCGACGTCCACTTCGTGCGCATGCGTCGCGCCGCCGAGCTCGCCGGCGACCGGATCGCCGTCGCCCGGGCCGACCACGGCCGCGCCCAGGAGCTGGCCGTCTACGCGGCCGCTGACGGCGTCCTGACCGTGACCGAGGACGAGCGGTCGCTGCTCGCGGGCCTCCTCCCCGGCGCCGACGTGCAGGTGCTCGGGAACGTGCACCGCGTCGCCGAGACCGTCGCGCCGCTGGCCGGCCGCCGCGGCTCGCTGTTCGTCGGCAGCTACGGCCATGCGCCCAACGTCGACGCCGTCCAGTGGCTCTGCTCCGACGTCATGCCCCACCTCCGCGCCGCCGGCCACGCCGGCCCGGTCGTGGTCGCCGGCGCGAACATGCCGGACGACCTCGCCCGGCTCGCGTCCGAGGCCGGCGCGCAGCCGCGCGGGTTCCTGCCGTCGATGGAGGCCGAGCTTGCCGCTCGCCGTATCTCGATCGCGCCGCTGCGCTTCGGTGCCGGCCTCAAGGGCAAGGTGGGCGAGTCGCTGGCCGCGGGCGTCCCGGTGGTCGGCACGACGATCGCGGCCGAGGGCTTCGACCGCCCCGAGCGCGGGATGCTGATCGCCGACGACGCGGCGGGCTTCGCCGAGGCCGTCATGCGGCTCGAGGCCGACGACGAGCTGTGGACGCGCCTCTCGGCCGGCGGCCGCGAGCTCGTGTCCGAGACCCTCGGCCTCGCGGCCTGCGAGGCGGCGCTCGAGCGCATCCTCGGGTCGCTGATCGCGCGGAGGGCCGCGTGAGCGCCCCCCGCGTCACGGTCGCCATCGCCGCGTACAACGGCGAGCGCTACCTGGCCGAGGCGATCGAGAGCTGCCTGGCCCAGGACTACTCCGACTTCGAGCTCCTGATCGTTGACGACGCATCGACCGACTCGACCCCCGAGCTGATCGCCCGCTACGCCGCCGACCCGCGCGTCCGCGTCGTGACCCACCCCGAGAACCGCGGGATCGCCGCCGCGTACAACTCGATCGTCGAGCACGCCCGCGGCGAGCTGATCGCGCGCATCGGCCACGACGACATCGCCCTTCCCGACCGGCTCAGCCGCCAGGTGGCCGTCTTCGACGCCCATCCCGACACCGGCATCGTGCACGGCGACGCGGTCACGATCGACGGCTCCGGCAAGGTCGTCGGCGAGTGGCGGTGCCCTGAGTTCGACCGCGACGGCATGGTGGGGATGCTCGTCCGCCGGCACAACTACCTCGTCGACCCGACCACGATGATCCACCGCCGGGTGTACGAGGAGGTCGGCGGCTACTCCGCCGACTACCCGATGTGCAACGACTTCGACCTGTGGCTGCGGGCCGCGCCCCGGTTCCGCTTCCGTCACGCCGGGGCCGGCCCGCTCATCCGCTACCGCCGCCACGGCGGCAACTTCTCGGACGAGTCCGCCCGCGCCCGCGAGGTCGACGAGGTGACCCGCGCTCTCGAGGCCGCGATCGCGCGCGAGGACTGGCGCGTGCTCGCGCCGGAGGCGGCGACCGAGGAGTGCGCGCTCGTCCTGCTCGCGGACGCGCTCGAGCGCCGTGCGCTGCCGCTGCCCGAGCTGGCCGCCCGCCTGCGCGAGCGTGGCCTGCGGAACCGGCCGCGAATCGTGATGACCTCGTTCGGCTACAACGACTCGGGCGGCGGCACGATCGTGCCCCGGCAGGTGTCACAGGAGCTGGCCCGGCGCGGGTACGACGTGACCGTCTTCCACGCCGCCGTCGGCCGCGTCGAGCCCGCCGAGCCCTATCAGGTGCGCGAGTGGTGGCAGGACGGCGTCCGCCTCGTCGGCGTCTTCAACCGCCCCCACGGCCTGATGGACCTCGGCCACCCCGACCGCGAGATCGACGATCCGCCGATCACGCGTGCGTTCGCCGACCTGCTCGACCGCGTCCGTCCCGACGCCGTCCACTTCCACAACCTGCACAACCTGGGCGCGGCCCTGATCGACGAGGCCGCCGTGCGCGGTATCCGGTCGCTCTTCACCACCCACAACTACTGGCTCGCCTGCCCACGCGGCTACCTCTTCACCGACACGCTCGACCTCTGCCACGGCCCCGGCGACCGCGGCGGCGACTGCGCCGCCTGCGTGGGCAGCCTGGACGCGGATGCCTACCGCCGCCGCCTGAGCGAGATCCGCGGCCGCTTCAGCCGCGGCGTCGACGTGTGCCTGGCGGTGTCCGAGGCGATGCGGGCGACGCTCGCCGGCGCCGGCTTCCCGGCCGACGCGATCGACGTCGTCCCCCAGGCCATGCCCGAGGACGAGGCCATCTGGGACGCGCTCGGCCGCGACCGCACGCCGGGCCGCGTCGGCGAGGAGCTCGTGGTCGGGTTCTTCGGCTCGGCGCTGCCGCAGAAGGGCCCCAGCCTCCTGATCGACGCCGCCCAGCGCACGGAGGCCACGATCCGTGTGCGTATCCACGGGGAGGTGCCCGAGCGGTTCGCCACCGACCTGCGCGCCCGCGACACCCGCGGCGTCGTCGAGATCTGCGGCGCCTTCTCCCATGACGACCTGCCCGGGCTGCTGGCGGGCGTCGACGTCGCGGTGATCCCCTCGGTGTGGTGGGACTGCGCGCCGCTCATGATCTCCGAGTGCCTCGCCGGCCGCGTGCCCGTCCTCGCCGCCCGCATGGGCGGCATCCCGGACTTCGTCGCCGACGGCGAGAACGGACTGCTCTTCGACGGCCGCGACGGCGCCGACCTGGCCCGCCAGCTCGACCGCCTCGCGCGCGAGGACGGGCTGCTCGAGCGGCTCCAGGAGGGCATCTCCGCCCCCCGCTCGTTCGCGGCGCATGTCGACGAGCTCGAGGCCTACTACCGCGGCGAGCGCCCGCGCCGCGACCACTCACGAGCCGCTCCGGTGAGCGTCCGCTGGCAGGGGGACCAGGGCTCGACCCAGAGCCTCGCCGGCGTGAACCGCAACGTGTGCGACCGGCTCGACGCCGCCGGGGGGATCGCGATCGAGCGCGTCTCCCGCACGGGCCAGGGCGGCGGCCCGGCGCTGCCGCTGCCGGCCCAGGTCGAGGTGCGCCACCAGTTCCCGCCCGACCTGCGCCCGGCCACGTCCGGCCGGCTGGCGGTCATCCAGCCGTGGGAGTTCGGCGCCGCGCCGGTGGAATGGGTGGAAGGCGTCAACGCGAACGTCGACGAGCTGTGGGTGCCGAGCGCGCACGTCCGCGACGTCTACGTCGCCTCCGGCGTCGAGGCCGGCCGCGTCGCCGTCGTCCCGAATGGGGTCGACCTCGAGATGTTCTCGCCCGACGGCCCGCGCATGGAGCTCGACGCCCCCGGCCTGCGACTCCTCTTCGTCGGCGGCCTGATCGACCGCAAGGGCCCCGACATCCTGATCTCGGCGTTCCTCGAGGCCTTCGCCGGCCGCGACGACGTCACCCTGGTCGTCAAGGACTTCGGCGCCGACGGCATCTACCCCATGTCCGACCGCAGCCGGCTGCGCGACTACGCCGAGTCCGGCCAGAGCCCGCGCATCGCCTACCTGCACCGCGACATGTCCACCGAGGAGGTGGCATCGCTCTACCGCGCGTGCGACGTCCTCGTCCACCCGTACCGCGGCGAGGGCTTCGCGATGCCGGTGCTCGAGGCCATGGCCTGCGGGCTTCCGGTCATGGTGACCGCCGGCGGCCCGACGGACGAGTTCTGCCCCGACGACGCCTGCTGGCGGATCCCGGCCGAGCGGCGCGAGTACGACGAGGACCGGGCCGGCAAGTGGGTGACCGCAGGCAGGCCGTGGATGCTCGAGCCCGACCCCGGGCACCTGCGCGAGCTGCTGCTCTCCGCAGTCGCCGACGCGGAGGGCCGGCGCACTCGCGGCCTGGCCGGACGTGAGGCCGCGTCCCGGCTCTCGTGGGCGGCCGTCGCGGAGGGATACCGGGAGCGGATCGCCGCGCTGGCGGCCCGACCGCCGCTGCACGCCGAGGCCGACCCGGCCCCGCTCGAGCTCGACCCCGCCCGCATCCGGCTCCTGACCACGCCCGCGTGGCGCGGGGACGACCGGCTGGGTGAGCTGCTCGCCGCGTGGGTGGGCGGCGTGCGCCCGGGGGCAGGCGCCTGCCTCTTCCTGCTCGCCGATCCGCGCACCGCGCCCGGCGAGGAGGAGTGCACCCGGCGCGTGCTCGACGCGGCGGCCGCGGCCGGCGTCAGCCTCGACCACGCCGCGGACATCGTCATCCTCACCCACGCGCTGGCCGGCGCCGACGGCCCGCGCCTCCATGCGGGCGTCGACGGCTACGTGCCGCTGCACGAGGGCTGCGCCGGGCACGAGCGCCTCGCGCGCGCGGCGGGCCGGCCGGTGCTCGCGCCCGACGCGGCCGCCCTGGCCGCCTGGGCGGCGGCCGGCGAGCAGCTGGCCGCGTAGCCGCGGGCCGAGAACCGGGGACTGTCCCCGGCGAAGCGGGGACAGTCCCCACCCGCCAGGCAGTGGCTAGAGGCGCTGGCGGCGGCGGCCGGTGACCGCCAGGCTGGCGGCGCCCACGACCAGGACCACCGCGGCCGCCCACTCGATGCGGGCGCGGAGCGGGTGCACCCTGTGCGTCTGGCCTACCAGGCACGCCCCGGACTTCGGGCAGGGGGTCGGCGCGGTCTGGTTCCAGGTGTAGGCACCGAGCAGGGCAAGAGCCACGGCGAGGGCCGCGACGATCAGCACCGCCCGATTGCGGATCTTCTCCCGCATCGCGGGAAGCGTACCGGGAGGGATTACGGGATCAGCGGTGCGCCGCGTGGCCGCGGTCGTGCAGCATGCCCAGCATCCCGACGAACACGAGGCCGGCCGCGACCATCCCGGTCCCGACCATGGCCGCCGCGCGGCCGGATGCAACTCCGACCATCCAGAAGTACAGCGTGCCCGAGAGGCCGGACACGATGACCGCCCCGCCGCCCAGGATCGCCATGGTGCGGGCAAGCGCGAAGGCCGCGTCGCCGGGCATCAGCACCGACGCGGAGAACTGGATCCCGAGGGCCGCCGCGATGAAGCATCCGAGGCACGCGAGGAGCGCCGTCGCCGCCGCCCACTGGGCCAGATGCTGGAGCAGATAGACCCCCACGAGCGCAACTCTACCTTCCGGCAGACCCCCTGTCTCCGGGTCGGGAGAAACCCCCCTCGCCTACGCGGCCAACCCACCCGTACGGGTGGGTCATGGGGAGGCGGCTCGCCCCGCCCGGTAGCCCGCCGCGTACCCGCGCTCGTAGCTCTTGCGGCGCAGGGCCGTGGGACGCGCGTGCGCCGCGCCGGGCCGGGCTGCGCGCTCGCTGCCGGCGGCCAGCCCGCGCACGTACGCCTGGCCCTGCAATCTCCGGACCACCGCCGGCGAGTAGCGCGTCCCGCTGGCGTGGCCGGCCGACCAGGCGGCCACCCCGACGGCGGTCGCCAGCGCCGCCGAGAGGCTCAGCCACAGGACGACGCCCGCCACCGAGAGGCGGGTGATCGACTCGGAGATGTGCAGGGATCCGTACACGTCGGACTTCCTCGTTCGTCCGTCGGACGCCGGATTCCTGCAAACGGTCAGCCCGCGAGGTCGGCCAGCGCGGCGTCGAGCCGGGCGAGCGACTCCTCCCGCCCCACCAGCTCGAGGCTCTCGTAGAGCCCGGGCGAGACGGTGCTGCCGGTCAGCGCCACCCGCACGGGCATGAAGAGCACGCGCGGCTTCACGCCCTCGCGCTCGCAGGCGCCGTGGAGCGCCGCCTCGATGGCGTCGGCCTGCCACGGATCCGCCTCTGCGAGCGCCGCCCGCGCGGCCCGCAGCGACGCCGGGGCGCGCTCGTCATTGCGGACGCGCTCCCACGACCCCGAGTCGCGCTCGGGCGGGCCGAACAGGAACCCGGTCAGGCGCGGGAACTGGCGCAGCACCCGCATCTTCTCCTGCACGAGCGGCGCCGCCTCGGCGACCCGCTCGGGCTGCTCCGCCAGCGGCGAGGACGCCGCCACGAGGAAGTCCTGCAGCTCCTTCACGAACCCGTCCGGCGCGAGCGCGCGCAGATGCTCGCCGTTCAGCCACTCGAGCTTCTCCGGGTCGAACACGCCGGGGCTGCGGTTCACCCGCTCGAGCGTGAACCGCTCGACCAGCTCGGCGCGCGTCATGAACGTCGTGTGGTCGTCGTAGCTCCAGCCCACGAGCGCCAGGTAGTTCACGAGCGCGTCGGCGATCACGCCGGCGTCCCGGAACTCCTCCACCGAGATGGCGCCGTGGCGCTTCGAGAGCTTGCGCTTGTCCGGCCCGAGCACCATCGGCAGATGCGCGAACGTCGGCTCGGGGGCGTCGAGCGCCCGGTAGAGCGCGAGCTGGCGCGGGGTCGACGGCAGCAGGTCCTCACCGCGGATGACGTGGGTGACGCCCATCGCGATGTCGTCGAACGGGTTCGCGAACTGGTAGGTCGGCGAGCCGTCCGGGCGCAGGATCACGTGGTCGCCCTGGAGCGCGTTGTCCCACTCGACCGCGCCGTGGACGACGTCCTCGATGACCGTGGTGCCCGTCTCGGGCAGGGCGAGGCGCACGACCGCCGGCCGCCCCTCGGCCGCGAGCGCCTCGAGCTCGGACGCCGGCCGGTGGCGACAGCGGCCGCTGTAGATCAGCGGGCGTCCCTCTGCCTGGCGCCGGGCCCGCTCCTGGGCCAGCTCTGCCTCGGTGCAGTAGCAGCGGTAGGCCGCGCCCTTCGCGATCAGCTCCTCGGCGGCCGCCTGGTAGAGGCCGTAGCGCTGCGTCTGCCGGTAGGGGCCGTCGTCCCAGTCGATGCCGAGCCAGCGCAGCACCGCCTCGGCATGCTCGACCGCGGCCTCGGTCGAGCGGGCGACGTCCGTGTCCTCGAACCGCAGCACGACCTTGCCGCCGCGGCCGCGGGCGAAGAGCCAGTTGAAGAGCATCGTCCGCACCGTGCCGACGTGAAAGAGCCCGGTCGGGCTGGGCGGCATGCGGACGCAGACGGGGCGGGACACGGCGAATCAGTCTAGAGTGAATTCCTCCCGCGGCCGCGACTGGTGGGGCCTCTCAGGACAGGTTCTGTTCGCGCACGAACACGTCCGGGCCCGGGCTTCGGTCGTTTGCGACGAGGTTACCGGCCCAGGAGGAGAAGGCCAGAAACCGTCCGTCGACGCTCAGGGCGGCCGGCGCCGATCCGTCGTTGCCCTGCGTGGCGTCGGAGGCCAGGCTGCCGATGAAGGTCGTGTGCAGAGACAGATCGCGGATGAACACGTCGGTGGTGTCGTTGGCGTCGCCGGCGACCAGGTTGTCAGCGAGAGAGGCGAAGGCGACGTAGCGGCCGTTGCCGGAGATGACCGCCGGGCCCAGGCTCTCGGCGTTGGCCTGCTGGCCTGCCTCACCCACGCTCACCCGACGCGTCGTATGCAGGACGCGGTCGCGCACGAAGATGTCGAACGCGTGGTTGGTGTCTCCGGAGATGAGGTTGGCGGCGTCGGAGTGGAAGACCACGTAGCGGCCGCCGGCGCTGATGGCGGGCGCGTTTGAGCCAGTGTGGGTGGAGGTGTTGGAGGCCTGCGCCCCGGAATTGGTGACGCTCACCCGTCGCGTCGTGCCGGTACGCCGGTCGCGTACGAAGACGTCGGACAGGCCGTTGGTGTCGCTTGATATCAGTGTCGACGCCGGCGACGAGAATGCGACGTAGCGGCCGTGGCGGGTCAACTGCGGCGCGTTGCTTTCCGCGTCGGCCTGCCGGCCGTGGCTGGAGACGTTCACCCGCCGCGTCACCCCGGTGGCGCGGTCGCGCACGAAGATGTCGGAGGCGCCGTTGGTGTCGCGGCGCACCAGGTTCGTGGCTGTTGAGGAGAAGGCCACGTACCGCCCGTCGGCGGAGATGGTCGGCTCGTCCGAGCGGCCGTTGGCCTGCGCGCCGGAGGTGGAGATGCTCACCCGGTGCGTCGTGTGGGCGATGACATCGCGCACGAAGATGTCCTGGGCGTGGTTGGTGTCGCGCCGTACCAGGTTGGGGGCGTCGGAGCGAAAGACGACGTAGCGGCCGTCGGCGGAGATGGCTGTCGCATGCGAGCCGCCGAAGGGGTCAGGGGTCGCCTGCGCCTGGGCGCCGCTCGTGGAGACGCTGATGCGAGTTGTCACCCGGGTCCGGCGGTCGCGAACGAACGCGTCAGTGCGCTGGTTGGTGTCGTGCGGCACCAGGTTGGTGGCGTCCGAGTTGAACACCACGTAGCGGCCGCCGGCGCTGAGGGCCGCGGCGTAGCTGTAGAGGTTGCCCTGCGCGCCTGGGGTTGAGACGCTTTCCAGGGTGGTCGTGCCGCTGGGTGATGCCGCGGCGGCAAACGGGCAGGCGAGCGCCAGCCCGGTTGCAAACATCCCGATCGCCAACTTCTTCATCGAAGCCCTCCTTGCCGGATTGCCTTCACTGTGGCGTCCTCGTGTGACATCCCTGTCGCGTCCACGTAACGGTTATCCCACGGTCAGTGCGCCGACTACGATCGGCTCATGCAGTACGGAGCCCATCTCCCCGTCGCCGGCGGCGCGTACAAGGCCCTCGAGCGCGCCCGCGCGCTCGGCGCGACGTCCCTGCAGATCTTCACGCAGAGCCCGCGCATGTGGCGCCATCCGGTCGTCGATCCCGACGTGGCCGAGCGCTTCCGGGCTGCGCGCAAGCCGGCGAAGGTGAAGACGGTGGTGTGCCACGCGACCTACCTGATCAACCTGGGCGCGTCCGACCCGGAGCTGTACGAGAAGTCCGTGGGCGCGCTGCACAACACGATGCGGGCGGCCCAGGCGATCGCGGCCGACGGCGTCGTCTTCCACCTCGGCAGCCACCTCGGCCGCGGCCTCGACGCCGTCATGCCGCAGGTCGCCGAGGCGCTGACCGGCGTCCTGGCCGAGGTCGACGAGGGCTCGCCGACGAAGCTCGTGATCGAGAACTCGGCCGGCGCCGGCGGGACGATGGGTGTCGGGCTGGACGAGATCGAGCAGGTGCTGGATGCCATCGGCCGGCCCGCGCGCGTCGCGGTGTGCCTCGACACCTGTCACCTGTGGGCGTCGGGGGTCGACATCACCGACGCGGGACGGGTCGACGCGCTCATGGCGGAGGTCGACGAGCGGTTCGGCATGGAGCGCCTCACCTGCCTGCACGTGAACGACGCCGCCGTCGACCTGGGCGCGCAGCGCGACCGCCACGCCGAGGTGGGCAAGGGCGTGATCGGCCGCGAGCTGGCGGTGGTCCTCGGCCATCCCGCGCTCCAGGAGATCCCCGCGATCATGGAGACCCCGGGCGACGACGAGGAGCGGCCGTACGCACGCAGCATCCGGGCGCTACGGCGCTTCCACCGCGCCGGCGTGAAGCGGCGGGCGGCCGAGCGGACCGGTGCTTGACATCGGCGCGTCGCGGCCGCTGCCCCCGTCCGAGCTCGAGTTCCGGGCGACGCGCAGCGGCGGGCCCGGCGGCCAGCACGTGAACACCTCGTCGACGCGGGTCGAGCTCGTCTTCGACCTGGCCGGGAGCCCGACCCTGACCGAGTCGGAGCGGACGCGGGCACGGCGGCGGCTGCGCTCCCGGCTCGACGGGGAGGGCCGCCTGCGCGTCGTCGCGCAGAGCGAGCGCAGCCAGCACCGCAACCGCCAGCTCGCGACGGAGCGCTTCTGCACGCTCATGCGCGAGGCGCTCGCCCCTCCCCCGCCCCCGCGCCGGGCCACCCGCCCGACCAGGGCGGCCACCGAGGAGCGGCTGGAGGGCAAGCGCCGGGACGCCGCCCGCAAGCGGCTGCGACGGCCCCCGGCCGATCCGGACAGCTGCGTGGAGGCCGCGCGTGCGGCTTGACGGCCGGACCGTGCTCGTCACCGGCGGCGGCACGGGCATCGGCGCCGCGATCGTGCGCCGGTTCGCCGCGGAGGGCGCGACGGTATGGGCGATGGGCCGCCGCCGCGCGGGGCTCGCGGCGAGCGGCGGGCGCCCGATCGTCGGCGACGTCGCCGACGCGGACGACCGCCGCCGGGCGCTCGCCGAGACCGGGCCGCTGGACGTGCTCGTGAACAACGCCGCGCTCGGAGATGCCGCCTGGGATCCCACGATCGCGGTCAACCTCACGGCCGCGCACCGCCTGGCCGAGCTGGCCGCGGACGGACTGGCGGAGCGCCGCGGCGCGATCGTGAACGTCGCCTCCGTCGCCGCGCTCTTCGCCGGGCCGGGCCAGCCCCAGTACGCGGTCTCCAAGGCGGCGCTCGTGATGCTGACGAAGTCGCTCGCGGTGACGCTCGGCCCCCGCGCGGTGCGGGCGAACGCGATCTGCCCGGGCTGGGTGCGCACGCCGATGGCCGACACCGAGATGGCGGCGCTCGGCGGCGACCGGGAGGCGGCGTACCGCGAGGCCACCCGCCACGTCCCCCTCGGCCGGCCGGCGGAGCCCGACGAGGTCGCCGCCGCGGCCCTGTTCCTGGCCTCCGGCGAGGCGTCCTACGTCTCGGGCGCCGTGCTCACCGTCGACGGCGGAATGACCGCGGTCGACCTCGGCTCATTGGCCTTCGGCAGCTGAATAAAAGGGGTCAGACCCCGTTTATTCAGTCGTCGCCGCGGATGACCCGGAAGCTGGGGCGGTCGGGGAGCTCGTGGAATTCGGGGTTGATACAGCCCATCGGGTCCTCGCGGTTCTCGTACGCCCGCTCGACGTCCGCCGGGCAGATCGGCAGCGGCTCGCGCACGGCCCGCACAGACCCGAACCCGTTGCGGCGCCGGCGCGCGCGCTCGAGCACCTCGAGGTCGATGTCGGCGGCGAAGATCTCCTGCGTGCAGCCAACATACGTGCGCCCGAAGGCGTCGTACGCGTAGAGGAACGGACACTGCTGATCGAGACAGCGGGACGGGTGCACCACCTTCTGGCACACCACCCCGCAGCGCCGGCACTCCACGTCGGACGACGGAGGAGCGACGGGCAGCGACTGGCGGATACGGCCCATCGTCAGATCTTACCGGCCCGTCCGGATTCGACAATCCCCTCGAGAATCTGCGCCACGTGCAGGGGTTCTGTGCACGCTCTCACAGCCCTGCCCGCAGCTTCCTGATCCTTCCGGTACCAGGTCGCGAGACACGTCGGCATCCCGGCCTCGGCCGGGCCGAGCACGTCGTCGGCGAACGTGTCCCCGACGAACATCACCGCGCCCGGCCGGGCGCCGAGCGCCTCCAGGACGGCCGCGTAGAAGCGCGGGTGCGGCTTGCGCACGCCGACCTCGCAGGAGAGGACGACGGCATCGACGCGCCCCCCGAGCCCCTGGCGGTCCAGCTCTGCGCGGAAGAGGCCGGGCGGGTCGAACGTGTTGGCGGCGACGGCGGTGCGCAGGCCGAGCGCGCGGACGCTGTCGAGCAGCGCCGTCGTGTCGGGATGCACGTGCCGGGCCGGCGCCCAGGCCCGGAACTCCGCCTCGATCCCGCGGCGGACGGCGGCGGGCGACGCGTCCGTGCCGGCCTCGGAGAGCGCAGCCGCCACGGCCCCGGGATAGTCGAGCTCGGCGTGGCCGGCGCCCCCGCGCGTGAACCGGCGCCGCAGCCCTGCACCGACCTGCCCAGCCCGGGCCGGATCCCCGCCGGCCGCCGCGACCAGTGCCTGCACACCCCGCCGCCACAGCGCCTCGTCCCAGCGGAACTCCGCCAGCGTGTCGCGGTAGTCGAACGCGACGGCCTCGAGCACACCGGCTACTCGGACGTGGGGTGCTCGTCGAACCCGTAGCGGACGAGCAGCCGTTTGGCCGCCGCTGCCTCGTCGAGCCGCGATACCGGCCGCGTGTGCGGCGCGTCCTTCAGCGTGCGCGGGTCGTCCGCCGCCTCCTGGGCAATCGCGAGCATGGCTTCGCAGAAGGCGTCGAGGGTCTCCCGCGTCTCGGTCTCGGTCGGCTCGATCATGAGCGCCTCGGTCACGATCAGCGGGAAGTAGATCGTCGGCGGGTGGAAGCCGTGGTCCATGAGCCGCTTGGCGACGTCGAGCGCCGTGATCCCGTGCTCGCGCTTGAGGTTGCGGGCCGAGACGACGAACTCGTGCATGCAGTGGCGGTCGACCGGCAGGTCGTAGGCGCCGCGCAGCCGGGCCAGGACGTAGTTCGCGTTCAGCACGGCGGCCTCGGACATGTCGCGCAGCCCCGGGCCCCACATGCGCATGAACGCGTACGCGCGCACGAACACGCCGAACGGGCCGCCAAACCCGCGCACCTTGCCGATGGTCTTCGGGCGGTCGTAGTCGAAGCGGAAGGCGTCGCCGTCACGGACGACGACCGGCACGGGCAGGAACGGCTCCAGTTCGCGCCGCACCGCCACCGGTCCGCCGCCCGGCCCGCCGCCGCCGTGCGGCTGCGAGAAGGTCTTGTGCAGGTTGTAGTGGACGATGTCGAAGCCCATGTCGCCCGGCCGCGAGATGCCGCAGACCGCGTTCAGATTGGCCCCGTCGTAGTAGAGGAGCGCGCCGGCCGAGTGGAAGATGTCGGCGATCTCGGAGATCCGCTCCTCGAACAGGCCGAGCGTCGAAGGGTTGGTCAGCATCAGCCCCGCCGTCTGCTCCCCCACCTTGCCGCGCAGGTCGTCGACGTCGACGTTGCCGCGCATGTCGGTCTGCACGCGCACGAGCGTGTAGCCCGCCATCGCCACGCTCGCCGGGTTCGTCCCGTGCGCGGTGTCGGGGATGATCACCTCGGTGCGGTCCTCGCCCCGGTCGGCGAAGTGGGCCCGCATGAGCGTGAGGCCGGTCAGCTCGCCCTGCGACCCGGCCGCCGGCTGCAGCGTGACCGCGTCCAGGCCGACCACCTCGGCCAGCATCTCCTGCAGCCGCCACATCAGCTCGAGCGCGCCCTGGGCGCCCTCGTCCTCCTGGTGGGGGTGCAGGTCGGCGAACCCGGGCAGGCCCACCGCCCGCTCGTTGATGCGCGGGTTGTACTTCATCGTGCAGGAGCCGAGCGGGTAGAAGCCGGTGTCGATCCCGAACGTCCGGGTCGAGAGCTCCGTGTAGTGGCGCACGAGCTCGGGCTCGGCCAGCTCGGGCAGGCGCGGCGGCGTCGACCGGGCCAGGTCGGCCGGCACCTCCGCCACCTCGACGCCCGGGTCGGGGATGCGCCCGCCGCGCCGTCCGGCGCGCGACTTCTCGTAGATGAGCTTCATGCCGCCACCGCCTGCACCTGGCGCAGGACGTCGGCCAGCCGGTCGATGTCCGCGGCCGTCCGCTTCTCGGTCAGGCACACGAGCAGGACGTCGTCCATCCCCTCGTAGTCGCGCCCGAGCGCGTAGCCGGGATGGACGCCGAGCTTGCGAGCCTCGCGCACCACCTGGCGCGCGGGCCGGTTCAGGCGGACGGCGAACTCCTGGAAGGTCGGCCGGTCGAACGCGAGCGGGAGGTCGAGGCGGCGCTTCGCGTGCTCCGCCAGCGAAAGGCTCGCCCGTCCGACGTCGTGCAGCCCCTCCGGGCCGAGCCAGCTGAGGTAGATCAGCCCGGCGACGGCGAGCAGCGTCTGGTTGGTCGTGATGTTGGACGTCGCCTTCTCGCGCCGGATGTGCTGCTCGCGCGTCTGCAGCGTCAGCACGAACCCGCGGCGGCCGTCGTGGTCGACCGTCTCGCCGACGATCCTGCCGGGCAGCTTGCGGATGTACTCC
The DNA here is from genome assembly GCA_025928435.1 of Thermoleophilia bacterium. The sequence goes on along the minus strand of JAICJM010000008.1, from coordinate 11,706 downwards.
GATCGGGCCGCCAGGAAGCCGAAGTGCGGGCCGCCGTAGGACATGTGGTTCCCGGCCGACTGGCCCTCGCCGATCGCGAGCGCGCAGCCGTACGCGCCGGGGGCCTCGAGGACGCCGAGCGTCATCAGGTCGACGTGTGCGACCGGCAGCGCACCGGTCGCGGACGCCGCCGCGGCCAGCTCCGGCGCCGGCTCCAGGCAGCCGAAGAAGTTCGGCTGCGGAAAGATCGCGCAGGCCGCGTCGGCGCAGGCGGCGCCGAACCGCTCCGGGTCGGTCGTGCCATCGGTGTGCGGCACCTCGACCACCTCGAGCCCGAACCCGGGCGCGAACGTGCGCACGACCTGGCGCACCTGCGGATTCAGCGTCTCGGCCACGACGACCTTGGTGCGGCCGGTCGTCTGCTTGGCGACGTAGCACGCGTCGGCGGCAACGGTCGTGCCGTCGTAGCCGGACGCGTTCGACACGTCCATCCCCGTCAGCTCGCAGATCGCGGTCTGGTATTCGAAGATGGCCTGCAGCGTGCCCTGGCTCATCTCGGGCTGGTAGGGCGTGTAGGCCGTGAGCAGCTCGCCGCGCTGCATGACCGCGTCGACCACCGCGGGCACGTAGTGGTCGTACACCCCGGCGCCCAGGAACGAGAGCTCCGTCCCGGTGCCCGAGTTGCGGCCGGCCAGCTCGGACAGGTGCGCCCACAGCTCGCCCTCGGTCAGGGCCCGATCGACCCGGAGCGGCCGGTCGAGGCGGACGTCCGCCGGGATCTCGGCGAAGAGGTCGGCGACCGAGTCCACGCCGATCGCGGCCAGCATCGCGGCGCGATCCTCGTCGGTCAGCGAGGTGAAGCTCACAGCGACTCGAGCAGCTCGCGGTAGGCGCCGGCGCTCATCAGGCCGTCCACCTCGCCGGGCTCGCTGAGACGCACCTTCACAAGCCAGCCCTCGCCGTAGGGATCGTCGTTGATCGTGCTCTCGTTCCCGTCCAGCGCGGAGTTCACCTCGACCACCTCCCCGGACAGCGGCGCCACGAGGGGCGACACGGCCTTGGTGGATTCCAGCTCGCCGTAGTCGGCATCCTTCGTGACGGCCGCGCCCACCTCGGGCGGGCTGTAGAACACGACCTCGCCGAGCGTGTCCTGTGCGTACCAGGTGATGCCGAACGTGGCGGTGTCGCCCTCGATCCGCACCCAGTCGTGGGCCTCGTGGTAGCGCAGCTCCTCGGGATAACTCTCGTCGCTCATTCGCGCCTCTCCTTGACGTACAGGGGCTTTGCGGCCACGCGGGCGGCGACGGGCCGGCCGCGGGCGTCGATCTCGATCTCGGTGCCCTCCGCGGCCATGTCCGCGGGGACGTATCCCATGCCGATGCCGACCCCGAGCGAGGGCGACATGGTGCCGCTCGTGACCTCGCCCGCCGGCCGCATGGGCATGCCCTGGCGCGGGATCCCGCGCCCCTCGACCCGCAGCGCCACCAGCCGGTCATGCCCGCCGGCCTCCTTCTGCGCGCGCAGCGCGTCGGCGCCGACGAAGTCCTTGGCCGCGAGGGCGCACACCCAGCCCAGGCCGGCCTCGAGGGCGGTGTGGGCGTCGTCCAGGTCGTTCCCGTAGAGCGGGTAGCAGACCTCGAGCCGCAGCGTGTCGCGCGCGCCCAGCCCGGCCGGGACGGCGCCGGCGGCGACGAGCGCGTCCCACAGCGGGCCGACCCTCTCGGCGGCGGCCATCAGCTCGACGCCCGGCTCGCCGGTGTAGCCGGTGCGGGCGACGATCGCGCGCACGCCGCACACCTCCGCGTCGACGAAGCCGAACGGCGGCAGCTCGGGCAGCTCGACCAGCCCGAGGGCGTCCGGGCCCTGCAGGGCCAGCATGGCGATGCCGTCCGAGATGTCCTCGAGCTCCGCGTCGCCGGGCACGTGCGCGGCGAGCCACTCGTGGTCGGCCGCGACGCGCGAGGCGTTCACGACCAGGAGGACGTGATCGTCGGCGAACCGGTAGGCGATCAGGTCGTCGATCGGGCAGCCGCGCTCGTCGAGGAGCAGCGTGTACTGCGCCTTCCCGGCTTCGATGCGGTCGATGTCGTTCGAGAGCATCCGCTGCACGAACGGGATCGCGCCGGCGCCGCGCACCTCGAGCTGGCCCATGTGCGAGACGTCGAAGAGGCCGGCGTGTCCCCGGACGGCCAGGTGCTCGGGAATCACGCCCTGGTACTGCACCGGCATCTCCCACCCGGCGAAGGGAACCATCCGTCCCCCCGCGGCCACATGGCGGTCGTGGAGCGGCGTGTGCCGGAGACCCTCGGACGCGTGCATCCGGGCGGGCAGTCTATCGGTTCAGGCGGCGGCGACCCGGTGGTCGGCACACGTCCCGATCGAGCGTTCGCCGGGCATCAGGCGGTGGACTTCTCGACCAGCCAGAACCGGTCGTGCTCGGCGACGACGCGCTCGACCTCCGGGAAGAAGTGCCCGGGCTTCACGGCGAACCGGTGCGGCCCCGGGTGAGCGCCCATGTAGTCGTCGAGCGTCATCTCCATGCCTTCGATGCATTCCGAGTCGCCGCACTCGCACACGAATGGGACGAGCTCGCCGGTCGTGTCGGCGTCCTGCTCGAACGAGACGCGGCGGTTGTTGTAGTCCCGAAAGGCCTGCTCGTTCTTCAGGAGCCGCTCGCGGCGCACCTCGTCACGGTCAACGGTCATCTCGTCACCGTACCCGACCCGTGCCGTGCGGAATCGGACGGTGGCGCGCTCGGACCCCCTTGCATCGTGTGCCAACTGTTCGGATCTGGTGAAGAAGCAGGGGAAATTCGAGGGGGTCTGCAGGAAGCGTGTAATACTTTGGAGAACGTCAAGTCCCGCCGGGAGTCCACAGGTGCGAGCGCACCCGTGCGGAGGGATATGGGCAGCTGCGGGCGTGAGTCGACACGAAGGAACGGCAGACCAATGAGCGCATACACGGATTCTCCGTCGTTCAGCGAGATCTTTCCTGATGACGGCGACGGGCAGGGCGAGCACGACGACGTGGCGGCGGATGCGCGCCACGTGATCATCTCGGGGCACAAGTACACACGAAGGCGCCAGGACACGAACCGGATCAAGCGCGCGCGCCAGCAGGTTCGCGGGCTGCCGACCGTGATCGCCGAGCGCGAGTGGGTGGCGACGTGGATCGAGCTGATCGACGCCAGCGTCTACACACCCCCGGGCACCCCAAGGGCCGGCCGGATCCTGCGTGAGGCCTACACGGAGGGCAGCATCCGCCTCCCGGTGATCCGCGATCTGGGCCGATCGCTGCTCCCGCACCCGGCGCCGGCCGCGCCGGCGCGGCGGTTCTCGACGACGAGCGTCGCCGAGTCCGTTCCCGCCTGATCCGCGAACGATCGGCTAACGTCGCCGTATGGACGGCGGACGTCGCATCGGCTTGACGGTCGCGGTCGTCCTCGTGCTCCTGATCGCGGCCGTGCTCGTCGGGATCATGGTCTTCGCCCACGTCGTGGGCCGGACCACGTCGGAGCCGCCGGGCAGCCGGCCGGGGACAGTCCCCTGAGCAACCCGCCCCGGGCGTTCCTGTAGGGCAACCGGGGACCGCGGGGTTGTTCTGGGGACTGTCCCCGGGGCCTTCGCGCTACTCGTCGCGCAGGAAGGACGGGATCTCGAGCGCGTCGGGCGGCATCTGGAACTGGCCGGTGTCGCGCGTGTCCGCCGGGGGCTCGGGCCGGCGCTGCTGCTCGCGGCGGCCGCCGGCGGCGAACGCCGCGGCGGGCCGGTCGGGGCTGCTGCGGTCGAAGCCCGTGGCGATGACCGTCACCCGCACCTGGTCGCCCAGCTGCTCGTCGATGACCGCGCCGAAGATGATGTTCGCGTCGCTGTCGGCGGCGCTGCCGATGATCTCGGCCGCCTCGTTCACCTCGAAGAGGCCCATGTCGGGCCCGCCGGTGATGTTGAGCAGGATCCCGGTGGCCCCCTCGACGGACGCCTCGAGCAGCGGCGAGGAGATCGCCGCCTTGGCCGCCTCGGCGGCCCGGTTCTCGCCGCCGGCGACGCCGATGCCCATCAGCGCCGACCCCGCCTGGCGCATGATCGTGCGCACGTCGGCGAAGTCGAGGTTGATCAGTCCGGGGACGGTGATCAGGTCGGTGATGCCCTGCACGCCCTGGCGCAGCACGTCGTCGGCGATCCGGAAGGCGTCGACGATCGAGGTGCGCTTCTCGACCACCTGCAGCAGACGGTCGTTGGGGATGATGATCAGCGTGTCGACCTTCTCGCGGAGCTGGCGGATACCGCCCTCGGCCTGGTCGGCGCGCTTGCGGCCCTCGAACCCGAACGGGCGGGTGACGACGCCCACGGTCAGCGCCCCCAGCTCGCGGGCGATCTCGGCGATCACGGGCGCCGCGCCGGTCCCCGTGCCGCCGCCCTTGCCGGCCGTGACGAAGACCATGTCGGCACCCTTGAGCGCCTCCTTCAGCTCGTCGCGGCTCTCGGTCGCGGCCTCGAGCCCGATGGTCGGATCGGCGCCGGCGCCGAGCCCGCGCGTGATCTTCGAGCCGATGTGAATCTTGACGTCGGCGTCGCACATCAGCAGCGCCTGGGCGTCCGTGTTGACCGCGATGAACTCCACTCCACGCAGCCCGGCGTCGACCATGCGGTTCACGGCGTTGGTTCCACCGCCGCCCACACCGACGACCTTGATGACCGCGAGATAGTTGCCGCTCGGATCTCTCATCTGCCTACCCCTAACCTGAACCTCTACTGGAGGGTTCGAGTATGACTGCGCGAAGTGTCCGTCCAGCGGGCACAGCGAAGCCGGGCTGCCGGTCGGGCGCTCAGAGGAGGGTACCGGTCTCGAGTCTCGGTGTCAAGCAGAAGGTTAGAAGGCTAACCCTGCACCTAAAGTCGAGGGTCACTTCTTGTAGCCGACGGCCGGGCGGGCCGGCGCCGAGACGTCCACGTAGGCCACCGAGCGGCGGATCGATCCCCCCATCCGGCTGAGCACGCGGGCGGCGACGTGCAGCTTCACGTCGAGCGAGCCCGTCGTCCCCAGCCGCACCTGGAGCCGGTGGCCGAAGATCGCGACCACGCCGCCCTGCGAGGCGAAGACCTTCTTCAGCCGGGCGATGCCCTCGGGGAACCGGTGCGGCACGACGGAGAGGACACGCAGCGCCGAGCGCATCTGGGCGGTGGCGATCGTGCGCCCGGGCGTCGGCTGATCGGCGGGCGGCAGGACGAGCCGCGGCATCTTGTCGGGCGCCTTCGCCGCCGCGCGCAGGACACGTCCGTCGTCCGCGACGATGTAGCTCGACTTGCCGGCGCGGACGAGCGCGGCCGGCCGCTCCATCACCACCGACACCGCGACGGTGTGCGGGAACGCGCGGTCGACGTGGGCGACCTTGACGTCGGGGATCGCCTCGAGCCGGACCGCGAGTGCCGGCGCGTCGACGCGCAGGAGGCTCTCGCCGGCGATCTCCCGGCCGACGGCCGTCCGCACGAGGGCATCCACGCGCGGCGTCGCCCCGGTGACGGACACCTGCGAGGCGGCGAAGATCGACGAGTGCACGAGCCCCCAGTAGCCGACCGGGAGCAGCACGACCGCGATCGCCCCGGCGAGCACCGCCAGCCGGCGGCGGCCCTCGGAGCGGCGGAGTGCCCGCCGGCGCAGCACCAGCGCAGGGTCGACGTGGGCAGCTGCCATGTCGATCCAGTTCGCCGGACGGCGGACGGATCCTCCCGGATCAGGCAGGCATTTCCAGCGCGATCGGCCCGAGCATCTGCACCTCGTGCTCGAGCTCGACGCCGAACTGCTCCCGGGCCCGCCGGCGTGCCTCCTGCATCAGTGCGATCACGTCCGCCGACCGGGCGCCGCCGACGTTCTCGATGAAGTTGGCGTGGACCGGCGAGATGCGCGCGCCGCCGAACGCGAACCCCTTCAGCCCGCACGCCTCGAGCATGCGTCCGGCCGACAGCTCCCCGTCCGGGTTCTTCCACACGGACCCGAACGTGCGCACCTTGGCCGGCTGGGCCTCCCGCCGGCGCCGCTGCATGTCGGCGACGGTCGCCCGGATCCGCTCGGTGTCGTCGGGCCGCAGCCGCAGCACGGCCTCGGCGACGACCTCGCGCGGGCCGACGTCCGAGTGCCGGTAGCGCATGCCGAGCTCCTCGGGGCCGCCGGATCGCTCGCCGTCGGCGCCGACCACGACGGCCCGTTCGAGGACGTCGCGCAGCTCGCCGCCGTAGGCGCCGGCGTTCATGCGCACCGCTCCGCCGGCCGTTCCGGGGATCGCGCACCCGAACTCGATGCCGGAGAGACCCCAGCCGGTGGCCCGCTTCACGACCGCTGCCAGCGAGGCTCCGCCGCCGCAGATGATCCGCTCGCCGTCGCGCTCGATCCGGGCCAGCTCGCCGGCGAGCCGCAGGACGGCGCCGTCGTAGCCCTCGTCGGCGACGAGCAGGTTGGAGCCGAGACCCACCACCGCAACGTCGAGCGCCCCCGCGTCGGCCCAGCGCAGCACCTCGCCGAGCTCGGCGCCGGTGCGCGGCCGGGCCAGGAAGCGCGCGGGCCCGCCCGTGCCGACCGTCGTCAGCCGCGACACCGGGTAATCCGGCTCGACGCAGGCGGGGACGGCGCTCATCGCAGCAGCTCGTCGCCCACGCTGCGGACGTCGCCGGCGCCGACGGTGAGGACGAGGTCGCCCTCGCGCACGCGCCCGCGCAGGTAGGCCGCCGCGTCGCCGAGCCCGGGCATGTATGCGAGCGGCATCCCGGGGCGCCGCTCCGAGAGCGCGTCGACGACGAGCTTCGCCGTCACCCCCACCTGCGGCCGTTCGCGGGCGGCGTAGATCTCGGTGACGACCACCTCGTCGGCGCCGGCGAGCGCGCTGCCGAACTCGTGGGCGGATGCGGCGGTGCGGGAGTAGAGGTGCGGCTGGAAGCACACGACCACCCGCGCGGGCGCGTGCGTGCGCGCGGCGTCGATCACGGCGGCAACCTTGGCCGGATTGTGGGCGTAGTCGTCGACGACGGTCACCCCGTCCACCCGTCCGCGCACCTCGAAGCGGCGGCCGACGCCCGTGAAGTCGGCCAGGGCGGCGGCCGCGCCGGCGGCGCTCGCCCCCGCCGCCGCCAGCGCGGCGATCGCCCCCGCGGCGTTGCGGGCGTTGTGCGCGCCGGGCACCTGCAGGGTCACGTCGACCGGCAGCTCGTTCGGCACCGACAGCCAGAACCGGGATCCCTCCGGGCCACTTCGGAATCCGCTGATGTGCCAATTGGCGCCGGCGTCGAAGCCGAACCGCGCGACCGGCGCCGCAGCCGCCGGCAGCGACACGCCGTCGCCGAGCACGACCGCCCCGTCGGCCGGCACGTGGGAGATCCACTCGGCGAACAGGCGCTCGACATCGTGCACGGACGCATACCGGGCGTGGTGGTCGAGGTCGACGTTCGTGACGACGGCGATCCTGGGGCGCAGGAGGGCGCAGCTGCCGTCCGACTCGTCCCCCTCCGCGACCAGCAGGTCTCCCCCGCCCGGCCCGGCGTTCCCGCCCAGCTGGGGCACCTCGCCGCCGACGAGCCACGTCGGGTCGAGCCCCAGCCGGTCGGCGGCGAAGGCGATCATCGCGGTCGTCGTCGTCTTCCCGTGCGCGCCCGAGACGCAGATCGACCCCCTCAGCGCGACCAGCTCCGCCAGGAGCTGACCGCGGTGGATGACGCGCAGGCCCAGCTCTGACGCCGCGGCCAGCTCGTCCAGCTCGTCTGGCACCGCCGACGACACGACCACCTCCATGCCCGGCTCGAGGTGGACGCGGTCGTGGCCCTCGGAGACATCGATGCCGAACCGGCGCAGGCGCAGCGAGTACTCCGACGGCGTGCGGTCGCAGCCGGAGACGTCGGCGCCCCACGCGTAGGCGACCACGGCCAGCGCGGACATGCCGGCGCCGCCGATCCCGATCATGTGCAGCCTGCGGTCGGCCAGCGTCATCGGGCGAGGGCCAGGAGCTCGGTCGCGATCCGCTCGCCGGCGTCGGGCCGGGCCAGCCGCCCGGCGGCCTCCGACATCCCGGTCAGCCGGGCGGGGTCGGCGAGCAGCGCGTCGACCTCGGTCGCCAGCCGCACCGCGGTCAGCTCGCTGTCGGGGACGATGACCGCCGCGCCGCCGTCGGCGATGAACTCGGCGTTGCGCGTCTGGTGGTCGGCGGTGACGTTGGGCGACGGCACGAGGATCGCCGGGCGCCCGGCGGCCGCGATCTCGAACACCGACCCGCCCGCCCGCGATACGACCAGGTCGGCGGCGGCGAGGAGCGGGCCGAGGCTCGCCGTGTAGGGCAGGACGCGGTAGTGGGGCGCCGCCCGCCCCGAGGACAGCGCGAACTCGCGCTCGCCCGTGATGTGGACGACGGTGAACCCGGGGTCGTCCGCGGCCCACGCGGCGGTGGCCGCGCGGTTCAGGGTCGTCGAGCCGAGGCTGCCGCCGAAGACGAGCACGACCCGGCGGTCGGCCGGGAGGTCGAACTCGCGCCGGCCTTCCTCCGCCGTCGCGTCGAGCACCGCCCGCGGCACGGGCCGGCCGGTGAGCTGGTAGCGCGGCGGGCCCAGGTCGCCGATCGGGAACGAGAGGAAGACCCGGCGCGCGAACGGCGCCGCCAGCCGGTTGGCGAGGCCGAGGTGGGCATCGACCTCCATCAGGGCCGCCGGGATGCGCATGCCGCCGGCGGCGGCCAGCATCGGCCCGGCCACGTATCCGCCACCGCCGAACACCACGTCGGGCCGGACGCGGCGGAGGATGCGCGTGCACGACGCCGGCGCCAGGGCGGCGAGGCCGAGCCCGCGCACGAGCCCGAGCGAGGGCCGCCGGGGCAGGCCGGCCACGTGGTACGTATGGAGCGGATAGCCGGCGGCGGGTACGAGCCGGGCCTCGATCCGCTCGGCCGTCCCGGCGAACACGACATCGGCGCCCCTAGCCGTGAGCTCGGCGGCCACCGCCAGCGACGGCACGACGTGGCCGGCGGTTCCTCCGGCGGCGATTAGCACCCGCGGGCTGCGGGCGGGGTCGCTTGCGGCTGGCGGCGGTGTCATCGGCGGGCACTGCCTTGCGGGCGACTGCCCGCTCGCTGTCGGCGACGTTCAGGAGCGTCCCGATCAGGGTCAGAAACACGATCAGGCTGGATCCGCCTGAGCTTATCAGCGGCAGCGGGACCCCCGTGAGGGGCAGGAATCCGAGCACCGCGCCCAGGTTCACGACCGCCTGGCCGGTCACGAGACACGTGATCCCGGTGGCGAGGAACTTGCCGAACGGCTCCTTCGTGCGCATCGCGATCCGGAAGCCCAGGACGGCGAACGCGGCGAACGCGAGGACGGTCACGAGGATCCCGATCAGCCCCAGCTCCTCGCCGATGACGGCGGCGATCATGTCGCTCGGCGCCTCCGGCAGGTAGCCGTTCTTGACCGTCCCCTGGCCGAGGCCCTTGCCCCAGATCCCGCCCGAGCCCAGCGAGAGCAGCGCCTGCACGTTCTGGTAGCCGCTGCCGCCGGCGTCCTGCCACGGGTGCAGGAACGCGAGCAGGCGCGCGTGCATGTAGGCGTTCTGGGAGATCACGAGCGCCGCGCCGGCCGAGGCCATTCCGAACGTCCCGACGAGGAGCTTGAACGGCGTGCCGGCCACGACCAGGACGCCGGTGACCATCACGGCGATCGCGATCGTCGTCCCCAGGTCGGGCTCGAGCGCGACCAGGCCGCACACCAACAGGGCGGCGAAGCCGACCGGATTCACGAGCTCCTTGATCGATCTCGGCGGCCGCTTGCGCGCCGTCAGGACCGCGGCGCAAAAGACGACCATGGCGAGCTTCGCGAACTCCGACGGCTGCAGGGTGAGCGGGCCTGCCACGATCCAGCGCTCGGCGCCGTTCACCCGCACGCCGATGCCCGGCACCTTCACCGCCACGAGCCCCATCAGGGCCAGGAACATCAGCAGCGGCGCAAGCACGCGCAGGCGGCGGTAGCGGAACCGGGCGGCGCCGACCATGCAGCCGATGCCGAGGATCGCGTACGTCCCCTGGCGCACGAGCGGCGAGAGCGGGTTGGCGCCGTTCACGACGGCGATGCCGCTCGACGCGCTGTAGACCATGATCAGCCCGAAGGCGACGAGCCCCAGGGTCAGGAGCAGCAGCAGGTGGTACTCGATCTGGTGGGAGCTCGACGTGCGGCGTCGGCGCGACGGCCGCCCTTCCGCGGTCTCTCCCCTGCCCCCGGTCTTCTCGATCGCGTGCAACCTCGCCACAGGCACCCCCAAGGAACCCAGCGTCTGAGTTCGCCGCCCGGCCGCAGTCACCTCCATGAATAAACGGGGTCTGACCCCGTTTATTCAGCGGCCGCCCGGGCCAGCTCCGCGAAGCGCTCGCCGCGCTGCTCGTAGTCGCGGAACTGGTCGAAGCTCGCGCAGGCCGGGGAGAGCAGCACGGTGTCGCCGGAGGCGGCCGCGGCGGACGCCTCGGCAACGGCGCGCTCGAGCGTCCCGCAGCGCACGTAGGGCGCGCCGGCCGCTTCGAGGGCGGCCGCCATGGCGTCGGCGGACGCACCGATCAGGTACGAGCGCGCGACCGGCCCGGCGGCGACGGCTGCCGCCAGGTCCGAGTAGGAGCTGCCCTTGAGCGAGCCGCCCAGGATCAGATGGACGCCCCGGTCGAAGGCGGTCAGCGCCTTCACGACCGCATCCGGGTTGGTCGCCTTGGAGTCGTTCACCCACTCGACCCCGCCGGCGGCGGCCACCGGCTGCAGCCGGTGCGGAGGCGGGTCGAACGCCCGCAGGGCGGCGTTCACCGCCGCGTCGTCGACCCCGGCGGCTCGCGCGACGGCGGCAGCGGCGACCGCGTTCTCGAGGTTGTGCGCCCCGCGCAGGCGGGCGTGCTCCCAGTCGAGCGGGCCCGGATCGGAGGCCGAGAACAGGACGCGCTCCCCGGCGCCCGGTACCTCGGCCGAGCGCAGAGCAGGGGCGTCGCCGTTCAGGACGGCGGTGTCTCCCGCCACCTGGTTCTCGAAGATGCGCAGCTTGCAGCGCAGGTACTCCTCCATCGTCCCGTGCCGGTCGAGGTGGTCGGGCGTCAGGTTCAGGATGACCGCCGCCCGGCAGCGGAGCGTGTCGATGTCCTCGAGCTGGAAGCTCGAGAGCTCGCACGCGATCCAGGTCGTCGGAGGCACGCGCCCGGGCAGGTCGGTCAGCGGCCGGCCGACGTTGCCGGCCACCTCGGCGTCGAGCCCGCCCGCCCGCAGCATCGCCCCGACGAGCTGCGTCGTCGTGGTCTTGCCGTTCGTCCCGGTGACCCCCGCGATCGGGTTCTCCGGCATCATCCGCGCCGCCAGCTCGACCTCGCTCCAGACGGGCACGCCCGCCGCGCGCGCGGCCGCGACCTGGGGCGCCTCGCGGGGGATGCCCGGGCTCTTCACGAGCGCCGTCAGGCCGACGACCGGGGCGACTTCGACCCCGAGCCGGGGCTCGATCCCGAGCGCCCCGAGCCGCGACACGTCCATGTCCGTCCCGGCGTCGGCGGCCAGGATCTCGGCCTCCGGCCACACGCGGGCGATCGCCTCGCACGCCCCGATCCCCGAGCGGCGCAGGCCGGCGACGAGGTAGCGCCCGCTCACCGGTACTTCGAGAAGAAGAGGTAGTACAGGACGAAGCCGCTCGCCCCGAAGATCGCCGCCGTGATCCAGAAGCGGACGATGATCTTGTTCTCGGTCCACT
>JAICJM010000260.1 GCA_025928435.1 Thermoleophilia bacterium | reverse complement strand
TGGGCGAACTTGTCCACCTCGTCGCCCGTCTCGCCCCCGAAGAGCTCCGCCAGGCCGCGCTCGCTCTCGGTCACGGCGTGCACGGCCAGCCGCGCGGCCGCCATCGCCACCGGGAACGTCGCGTTCGCGCGCGAGATACAGACCACGAACCGCTCCGGGTCCATGCTCACCTGCGTGGCGAAACCGACCAGGCACCCGGCCCGGCGGCCATCGGCGCAGGCGGTCACCACGTACACCGGGCCGGTGAACGCGCGGGCCAGCGCCCCATCGCCGCCGGCCACAGCTAGAACACCACGAGGACGAGGATTGCGACGATCTCGACCGCGAGCACCGCGGCGCAGACGTACGCCCACGTCCGCAGCATCCGCCGCCGTTCCGGAAGCGTTTCTCCGCGCAGCAGCGCGAGGGCCGTCACGAGGCCGATCAGCCGCCCCATCGGCAGGATGATGGTGAGCGCGGCCATCCCGGCGATCTGGCCGCCGCTGTAGGGCTCCCTCGGACTGACCGGCGCCGGGGCCGGCCGGGCGAGCTCCGCGCCCGGCAGGTCGGCGCAGACGAGGTCGAGGTCGGCGAGCGTCCGCGCCGCGTGCGCCTCGCCGGTCAGACGCTCGAGCTCCCCCACGGTCAGCCGGCCCTCGACGTGCGCCTCGGCCAGCCGCGCGACGACCCGCTCGCGGTCGGTGTTCGATGCCAGGGTGGAGCCGTTGCTCATCCGCGCGTAAGTCTGCCACTCGCGGCCGGCCGCTGGCTAGACTCGCGCACATGCTCGACGCACCCTGGGGACGGCGGCTGTCCGGCCGCCTCGAAGAGCACGTCATCGACAGCGAGGTGCTGCGCCCCAACCCGCTCGGCGATCCCGCCGAGCGCCCGCTGTGGGTCTACGTCCCGCCGGGCTACGACGACGCGCCCGACCGCCGCTATCCGGCCATCTACGTCATCCAGGGGTTCACCGGGCAGCTCGACATGTGGCGCAACCGCTCGCCGATGCGGGCGCTCTTCCCGGAGGAGGTCGACGAGCTCTTCGCCGGCGGCGAGACGTCGCAGTGCCTGGTCGTCTTCGTGGACTGCTGGACCTCGCTCGGCGGGAGCCAGTTCGTCGACTCGCCCGCAACGGGCCGCTACCACACCTACCTGTGCGACGAGGTGGTGCCGTGGGTCGACGCCCGCTACCGCACGCTCGCGGCCGCCGCCCACCGCGGCATCGCCGGGAAGTCGAGCGGGGGGTACGGGGCGATGATCACGCCGATGTTCCGCCCCGACGTGTGGGGCGGACTCGCCACCCACGCCGGCGACGCGCTGTTCGAGTGCTGCTACCTGCGCGACTTCGCGCCCGCCGCGCGGCTGCTGCGCGACCACTACGACGGCTCGATGGAGCGCTTCCTGGAGGACTTCCGGAGCCGGCTCGCGTTCACCCGGGAGGGTGACGACGTCCTGCTCAACGCCTACGCGATGGCGGCCTGCTACTCCGCCGACGACGACGGGACGGTGCACCTGCCGTTCGACCCGGCGACCGGCGGGCTCGTGCCCGCGGTGTGGGAGCGGTGGCTGGCGCTCGATCCGGTGCGGATGGTGCCCCGCCACGCCGACGCGCTGCGCTCGCTGCGGGCGATCTACATCGACGCGGGCGTCCGGGACGAGTTCTTCCTCGACCTGGGTGCGGAGGCGTTCCGGGCGGCGCTCGCGGACATCGGCGTCACGGACGTGCGCTTCGAGCTCTTCGACGGCACCCACATGAACATCGGGTACCGCTACCCGGCCGCGCTGCGGTACCTGGCAGAACGGCTGTCGCCCCCCGCCCCGTGAGGGGACGGAGGGCGACGTGCCGATCGTGGGTTAGCTGGTCGCGTTGACCTGGAACGCGGGGACGAACCCTGCCCAGCTGTTGGTCGCGCCGTCGCAGGGACCGTCGAGATTGAACACACCAGTCTGGAACGGGCCGCCGGTGCCGTCCGGCGGATCGGCCGCGCACGTGAACCCCGCAAAGCGCGTGTCCCAGAAGATCGCGCCGGGGTAGCGCTCATGACCGGCGCGCACCTTCGGCGACAGGCCGACGTTAAGGGCGTCGGTCGGCGAGTTCGACAGGCCAAGCGGATTCGGGCCGGAGTGGTCGGAGTTGTACGAGACGCCGAGCACCACATCCTTGGGCAGCTTCGTCTTCAGGCCCGTGAGCGTCCACGCGATCGTGTGCGCGAGGCCGTTGAAGCAGCCCTGGCCGTTCTTGAACCACGCGCCGCTCGAGCAGTGCGAGCTGGCGGAGGGCCGGTACGGGATCGTGAAGGTCTTCGTCACCGTCGCGAGCAGGCCACCGGGGGTCGTCTCGCCCGTCGCCGTGTTGGTGGATGACGCCTTGTAGATGTTGAGCGTGATCGGCGTCGTGAAGGTCGCGCCCGGCGTCGTCTGGCAGTCGCCGGTGTTCCAGGCGCCGGTCTGGCAGGCCCAGTTCGAGAGCGTCACGGCCACCGACTTGAGCTTCGCGACGCGCCGCAGCACCACCTCGTCGCCGATCTGGTTGAAGCTGTAGGCCTCCACGCCGACGCTCGGGAGGTTGGCCACTCCCGGCCGGGTGCTGGTGTAGAGGACGGAACTCGGAATCGCCGCCGACGCGCTCGCGGCGGTGAGTCCCAGGACTGCGAGGGTGAGCAGTCCCGCGACGAGGGATCGTATGTGCACCAGGTGCCTCCTTTGAGGGTACGGGGTTCGGATGCCCGGGCTGGGAACCCTGACCAGCCGCGAGCATCGTATCCCGATTGACAGGAGGCACGTCACCCGTTTTGGGGATCTTCTTACACCCCCTCGGAAAACCGGTCCGGCGGGACGGCCGTAGGCGTTCGAGATGACGGCAGGCGTCACAGCGATCGACGAGCTCGCGCTCGCGGACTGGCGGCGAGAGGTGTTCGAGCTCTACGCGCGCGTGCGCGCGGCCGACGATCCACGGGCGGCCTGGGAGCTGTGGCGACGGACACGCGACCGCCTGTTCGCCGAGCACCCGCAGTCGCCCCTCGACGCCGGCGGGCGCGCGGCGTTCGGCGGGCTTCCCTACCACCGGTATGACCCATCCGTCCGCGTGACCGCCGACGTCGCCCCCGCCGAGCCGGCCGAGCTCGAGATCGAGACGAGCACCGGGCCGCCGTACCGGTTGCGCCGCGTCGGCGTCGCCCGCTTCACGCTCGCCGGAACGGATCTGGAGCTGCCCCTGTACTGGCTCGAGGGCTACGGCGGCGGACTTTTCCTCCCGTTTGCCGACGCCACGGGCGGGCGGACGACGTACGGCGCCGGCCGGTATCTGATCGACACGGTCAAGGGGGCCGACCTCGGGACCTCCGGCGGACGGCTGGTGCTCGACTTCAACTTCGCCTACAACCCGTCGTGCGCCTACGACCCGAGGTGGACGTGCCCGCTCGCGCCGGCGGCGAACCGACTGCCGGTCGAGGTGCGAGCCGGCGAGCGCGTCTTCGGCTGAGCCGCGCGCGCCGGGAACCCGTATCCTGGGCCGGTGCCGCTCTACCGACTGGCCGAGGACCTCCCGAAGCTGCGCGACGCGGTGCTCGTCGCATCGTTCGACGGGTGGGTCGACGCCGCCGAGGCGGCCTCGGGCGCGGTCGCCCGCGTGGCGGGCGAGGCGGCCGTCGCCGTGGCGACGTTCGATCCCGACGCCCTGTTCGACTACCGCTCGCGCCGCCCCGTGCTCGACGTCCAGGACGGCCGCCTGTCCGAGTTGCGCTGGCCCGAGCTCACGATCCGGCACGCGCGCCTCGAGGGCCGCGACGTGCTCGTCTTCTCCGGCGCCGAGCCCGACCTGCGTTGGGGCGAGCTTGCCACGGACGCGGTCGACCTCGTGCGCCGCCTCGACGTCACGGAGTGGGTCAGCCTCGGTGCCGTCCCCGGTGCGGTGGCGCACACCCGCCCGGTGCCGGTGATGGCGACCGCCTCCGAGGACGGACTGCTCGACGAGCCGGCGGGCCCGGAGGGTCTCCTGCGGGTGCCGTCCGCGGCGCTGTCGGTGCTCGAGATGGCCGTCACCGAGGCGGGCACGCCGGCGGTCGGGTTCTACGCCCAGGTGCCGCCGTACGCGAGCATCGGGTATGCGGCGGCGAGCATCGCGCTCGTCCGGCGGTTCGCCCGCCACCTGGGAGTGGCGGTCGACGTCGATCCGCTGATCGACGAGGAGCGCGAGCAGCGCGCCCGCTACGACGCCGCCGTCGCGGGCGACGCGATGCTGCGCGAGACAGTCGCGCGGCTGGAGTCGACTGCGGGCGATATCGAGAGCGAACAGCTGCCGTCGGGCGACGACCTGGCGCGCGAGATCGAGCGCTTCCTGCGCCGCCAGGACGGCGGCGAGAACGCGTAAAGTCGCCGGCCCGCCGTCAGGCCGGGACGGGCGTGGCCGCGAAGAGCTCGGCGGCCTCGAGCGCGATCGGCTCGGCCCCGAGGAGCACGTCGTGGGCCAGCAGGCGGCCGACCGCGCGGGCCTCGGTCGCCGAGTCCGCGGCCAGCGTGAACGCCACCGTGACCCGGTCGGTCAG
>JAICJM010000145.1 GCA_025928435.1 Thermoleophilia bacterium | reverse complement strand
GTCGCACGAGCTTGTACGGCTCCTCGCGGTCGCGCAGCGAGTCGGACGCGATCGCCTCGAGGTCGAGCGAGCTGATCTTGCCCTTGCGGTCGGCCAGCTCCTTGAAGCGGGCGAAGGCGCGCTTGAGGTCGTCGCCCTCGATGGTGAAGCCCAGGTCGGCGAACGCCTGCCGCAGCGCGTGGCGGCCCGAGTGCTTCCCGAGCACGATGTCCGAGCCCTGCAGGCCGACCGACTCGGCGTCCATGATCTCGTAGGTGCGCCGGTTCGCCAGCACGCCGTGCTGGTGGATCCCGGCCTCGTGGGCGAATGCGTTGCGGCCCACGATCGCCTTGTTCGGCTGCACGACGTAGCCCGTCAGGCGCGAGACCAGCCGCGAGGTGCGGGTGATCTCCTCGGTGCGCAGGTTCGTCCGGAGGCCGTAGCGCGGCGCGCGGGTCGCGAGCAGCATCACGATCTCCTCGAGCGAGGCGTTCCCGGCCCGCTCGCCGATCCCGTTGATGGTCGCCTCGACCTGGCGGGCGCCCGCCATGACGCCGGCCAGCGAGTTCGCGACCGCGAGGCCCAGGTCGTCGTGGCAGTGCACCGAGAGGACGACCCCATCCACCTCGGGCACGCGCCGGCGCAGGCCGTTCAGGATCTCGATGTACTCCTCGGGCACGGTGTAGCCGACCGTGTCGGGGATGTTGATCGTGGTCGCGCCGGCGGCGATCGCCGTGCGCACGACCTCGGCCATGAAGTCGGGGTCGCTGCGGGTCGCGTCCTCGCACGAGAACTCGACGTCGCTGCAGAACGCCTTCGCGCGGCGGACGGCCCGGTCGGCGCCCTCGAGCACCTGCGCGCGGGTCATGCGCAGCTTGTGCTCCATGTGGATGTCGGAGGTGGCGATGAAGACGTGGATGCGCGGGTTGCGCGCGCCCTGGAGCGACTCGATGGCGGCGTCGACGTCCTCGTCGTTCGTGCGCGCGAGCGACGCGACGACGCAGTCGACGGCCTCGGCGACGGCGCGGATGCCCTCACGCTCCCCGGGGGAGGAGATGGCGAACCCGGCCTCGATGATGTCCACCCCCAGGCGGTCGAGCTGGCGGGCGATCTCGATCTTCTCGGGAGCCGACAACGCGATGCCGGGCGACTGCTCGCCGTCGCGGAGCGTGGTATCGAAGATGCGGACGGTGTCCGTGGGTACTGCCATCAGCGGGATCCTCCTCGGCTGGGGGAGAGCGCAACTCTCCCGTCGGGACTCGGGTGCGTGTGCGCCGAAGGCCGGCGCGTAGGCCAAGTCGTTCGCCCTAGCGGGCGAGGATGAGGAGAAGGCCGAGGAGGTTGTCCGTTGAGCGCCCGACAGGACGCCCGCTCAGCGGGGAGCGGGCGAATGTCCTCTCTGTGCAGGCGTAGCTCGGCATCTCTCTCGCACAGCATAGGTGCGCGAAGGTTGATCCGTCAAACGGGAACCGGCGCGCAGCGTGGGGACTGTCCCCGTCAAGCGGGGACAGTCCCCGGTTCACGGCGGTTCCGTTCGGGCGCGAAACGGCGCGCCATGAGGCCGTCCGCGCGGGCCGGGTCGATGTCCGCGACGGCGACCCCGGAGCGGCCGTACGGCACCTGCGCGAGCAGCGCGCCCTCGGGCGAGATGACGCAGCTGGCCGATCCCTGGTCGGGCGCCGCGGCGTTCGCGGCCGCGACGTAGACCGTGTTCTCGAGGGCGCGGCAGAGGAGGGCCTTCTCGTTGTACGGGTTGGCCGCGTCGCACCATTGCCGGGCGAGCGAGCCGTCGTCCGTGACGACGAAGTGGGGCACGAACACGACCTGGGCGCCGTCGAGTGCCGCCGCGCGGGCCAGCTCGGGGTA
This sequence comes from Thermoleophilia bacterium, assembly GCA_025928435.1. Next base: position 8,358 of record JAICJM010000145.1, on the reverse strand, counting down.
GCGGAAGGCCTCGTGGCAGATGACGACGGCGAACCGGATGCCGGCGGCCTCGAAGACGTGCCGGCCGCTGCCCGGGACGTAGTCGCGCTCCTCGGACGGGTCGATCTGCGTCTTCGCCTGTACGCCGAGCCGGCCCCCGTCGATGTCGACCACGACGGCCACGATCTCGCGGCCCGCGGCCGTCGGCCGCTCGGCGCCCACGATGGTGACGACGCCCGCACGACCGGCTGCCACCGCGACCGCGTCGACCGCGGCCTCGAGCTCTGGGGCCGTGTAGTCCGGCACCGCGCGGGGCTGGGAGCGGTGCCCAAGCAGGCACGTCTCCGGCAGGCACAGCACCCGCGCCCCGAGCCGCGCGGCCTCCTCGATCGCGGCCACGGCCGCCGGCACGGCCTCGTCCAGCGTCGCCGTGAGCGGCGTCTGGCCGACGGCGACGCGGACGGTCACGCCGCCCGCGCCTCCTCCCGCACCTCGACGCCGTACGCGCGCAACCGTTCGAACAGCGGGCCGAACGGCACCGACCGCTCGCTCGGGACGACGCCGCGGGCATCGAGCTCGCCGCGGCAGATCATCGCCGCCACCACGGCGGGCGGGCAGGCGGTCGACGCGATGCCGCCGCCGAAGCCGAGCCCCTCGACGGCGCGGGTGACGCACTCGACCACCGCCGTCCCGGACGGGCCGTACGCCTCGATGCGGTGCACGCCGACCGTCCGCCGCGACGGCTCGGCCCGCGGCAGCCGCCGGAGCAGCTCGAGCAGCAGGCGGCGGGGCGCGACGGCGCTCCCGTCCACCTCGACGGCCTCCGTCGATGCGAGCCCGAGCTCCGCCAGGAGCCGCACCTTGGCCAGGAAGGCCGGGTCGAGCGAGAGCTGGAAGCCGACGTCGCGGGCGCCGAAGCTGGCCGGGAACGTCGCCATCTCCGAGTGGATCGTGAAGACCGTCTCGGCCGGGCCGACCGGGTCGCCGAACTCGACCACGCCGGCCGGGGTCATCGGCTCGAGCATCCGCACCTCGCCGTCGCGGACGACCGGAGTCGGCATCGTCAGCTCGTCCAGGATCGTCTCGACGGCGTACGGGGCGACGAGCGGCCCGGGCGGCGGATCGGGATCGCGCCCGGATGCGGCGACGACGATCCGCTCGACCTCGCCGCCGAGCAGCTCGACCGCGCGCGCCGCCATCACGTTCGTCTTCCCCGGCGTCGAGCCCATGCCCAGCACGGCCAGCAGTCCGGCCCGGCGGAACCGCTCGTCCAGGCCGAGCTGCTCGCGGGTGACGTGGAAGAGCCCGCCCAGGTCGATGTAGTGCGTCCCTGCGTGCAGCGCAGCCTCCATCGCGGCCAGGTTCACCCGGTAGGCGGCCGTGTTCACGAGCACGGCGGCGCCGGCGAGCGCCTCCTTCGCGGCGCCGGCGTCGCGGATGTCGAGCGCCGCGCCCATCGCCTTGCCGCCGCCGCGGGCGGCCGCCACCTCGGCGGCCCGCTCCCCGTCGACGTCCAGGCAGGCGATCTCCGAGACCGCGTCCTCCCCGGCGAGCGTCGCGACGATGGCCGGGCCGATGATGCCGCCCGCGCCGACCACGCACACGCGGCTCACGGCACGGGCTCCAGCTCCCGCCGGCCCTGGAGCTCGTGGGCGCGCAGCGCCAGCCACAGCTCGAGCCGGTCGCGGGCGTCGGTGGGCTTGCGGCCCGTGAGCGTCTCGATCTTGCGGATCCGGTAGCGCAGCGTGTGCCGGTGCACGCCCAGGGCGGCCGCGGCGTCCGCCCAGCGGCCGTTGGCCTCGATGTAGGCGGCGAGCGACTCGAGCAGCGCCGAGCCGTAGCGGGCGTCGTGGGCGCGCAGCGGGCCGAGCATCGACTCGCAGTAGAGCTCGACGCCGCGCTCGTCGCCGAGCGAGAGCAGGAGCTGGATCGAGCCCAGGTCGCGGAACGTGGCCACGGCGGGCGTCCCGTTCACCGGCCTGGCCTCGACCGCGTACAGGGCCTCGTCGTAGCTGCGGGCCAGCTCGCCCGGATCGGTGCGCACGCGCCCCACCCCGGCGGCGCCGGCGCCCGTCTCACGCAGGACGTCGGCGGCCGTCTGCTCCGCCTCGCCGTCGTCGCGGGCCTCGATCAGCACGGCCACGACGCCGTCGCGGACGCTGGCCGGGCCGAACCGCCCCGCCGCCTCGGCCAGGCGGGCCAGCGTCGCCGCCTCGTCGGTGGCCGGGCGCAGCGCCAGGAACGAGAGCGGCAGCGTTCCCCGCAGGCCGAACGCGCGCGCTCGCCGGCGCAGCTCGCGCACCCCGGCCTCACCGCTCAGCACGGCCTCGACCAGGTCGCCGGCCAGGCGCCGCACCGTCTCGGCCACGCGGGCGTCGGAGATGCGGGTGAACACGGCCTCCGTGAGCGCGATGAACGGCACCTGGTAGGGGATCTCGAACAGCGGGAACCCCAGCCGGTCGGCGGCCGCGACGGCGTCGGCGGGCGCCGCGTCGAAGCCGAACCCGAGGCCCAGCCCCATGCCGGTCAGGCCGGCGTCCGCCAGCTGCTCGAGGTACGCGGCCGGGCCGTTGCGCAGCGGCAGGCCCGTCGTCAGCAGGAGCTCGCCGCCGCGCAGCCATGGGGTGGGGTCGTCGAGCTCCGAGATGTGCACCCACCGCACGGGCCGGCCCGCGCCGGACCGGCCCCCACGGAGGGTGATCTTGAGCGCCTCGATCCCGACGATGTCTGAGACCGTCAGCACCGGCCGCGACCGCTAGGAAGTAACGGCTTCGCGGCGGCCGGAGCGGTTCATCTCCGTCCAGGCCTCGTCGAGCACGGTGTCGAGCACGTCGTGCACGTAGTCGAGGTCCTCGCGCGTCGCCACGAGCGGCGGCGAGAGCTGCACCACCGGATCGCCGCGGTCGTCGGCGCGGCAGATGAGACCCGCGTCGTAGAGCCGAGGCGAGAGGAACCCGCGCAGCAGCCGGTCGGCCTCCTCGTCGGAGAAGGTCTCCTTCGTCTCCTTGTCGCGCACGAGCTCGAGCGACATGAAGTAGCCCGCGCCGCGCACGTCGCCGACGATCGGCTTGTCGCCGAGCTTCTCGAGCACCGCCTTGAAGTACGGCTCGTTGCGGCGCACGTTCCCGAGTACGTCCTCGCGCTCCATGATCTCGAGGTTCTTGAGCGCGACCGCGGTCGAGACCGGGTGGCCGCCGTAGGTGATGCCGTGCACGAACATGTTCGTGCCCTCGAGGAAGGGCGCGGCGACCTTGTCGGTCATGATCACGCCGCCGAGCGGCACGTGGGCCGAGCCGATGCCCTTGGCGAAGGTGACGATGTCGGGGCGGATGTCGTAGCGCTCCGAGCCGAACCAGTACCCGAGCCGGCCGAACCCGCAGATGACCTCGTCGGCCACGAGCAGGATGCCGTACTCGTCGCAGATCGCGCGGACGCCCTGGAAGTAGCCCTCCGGCGGCGTGAACGTGCCGCCCGAGTTCTGCACCGGCTCCGCGAACAGGGCCGAGATCGTCTCCGGCCCCTCCTGCTCGATGACGCCGCGCAGCTCGTCGAGCAGGAACGCCGTGAACTCGGCCTCCGTCTCGCCGTCCGGGCGGTGGTAGGCGTTCGTGTTCGAGACGTGGCGGGCGCCCGGGAGCAGCGGCTCGAACGGGTTGCGGATCGAGGCGATCCCCGTCAGGGAGAGCGCGCCGAGCGTCGTGCCGTGATACGCGGTGCGGCGCGCGATCATCTTGTAGCGGCGGCCCTCGCCGCGGATCTGGTGGTACTGGCGGGCGAGCTTGATGATCGAGTCGTTCGCCTCTGAGCCGCCGGAGCAGAAGAAGGTGCGGTTGAGGTCGCCGGGGGCGATCTCGGCGATCTTCGCGGCGAGCTCGATCACCCGCGGGTGCGCGTAGCTCCAGTTGATGAAGAACCCGAGCTCCGCCATCTGCTTCGACGCCGCCTCGCCCAGCTCCGCGCCGTAGCTGTGCCCGATCTGGGTGCAGAACAGGCCCGACATCCCGTCGAAGTAGCGCTTGCCGTTGATGTCCCAGAGCCAGCAGCCGTCGCCGCGCTCGATGATGGGCACCTCCTCGCTCGCGAAGCGGCCCTGGCTCGTGAAGTGCATCATCAGGTGCTGCTTCGCGAGGTCCTGCAGGTTGGCGTGGTCCGTCATGCTCAGATCCTTTCGATGGCGGTGCCCATGCCGGCTGTTGGACACCGCGGCCAATGCTACCGGAGCGAGCCCCCGCCACGGGCCCACGACCCTTATACTCGGCGGCGTATGCATCGCTCCTCCGCGGGGGTTCCAAAATGGCAGTTCAGCAAGGCCGAAAGACCGAGGCGCTCCTCGAGAAGCGCGACAGGTACGTCGCCCGGGGCGTCTCCATCGCACCGATCTTCGCCGACCACGCCCACGGCGCCCGGCTGACCGACGTGGACGGGCGCGAATACATCGATTTCGCCGGCGGCATCGGCGTCCTCAACCTCGGCCACACGCCCGAGGCGGTCGTGGCGGCCATCCGCGAGCAGGCCGAGCAGCTCGTGCACGCCTGCTTCCCGGTGGCGGCGTACGACCCGTACCTCGAGGTCTGCAGGATGCTGTGCGAGCTCGCCCCGGGGAGCCACGACAAGAAGGCGCTTTTGATCAACTCCGGCGCCGAGGCGGTGGAGAACGCGATCAAGATCGCCCGCTACCACACCGGGCGGGACGCGGTGATCACGTTCGACCGCGGCTTCCACGGGCGCACGCTGCTCACGATGTCGCTGACGTCGAAGTTGGTCTACAAGCGCGGCATGGGGCCGTTCGCGCCCGAGATCTACCGCGCGACGGCGCCCTACCCGTACCGCGGCATCAGCGCGAAGGACGCGCTCGACGCGCTCGACTGGATGTTCAAGGCGACCGTAGACCCGGCCTCGGTGGCGTGCGTCATCCTCGAGCCGGTGCAGGGCGAGGGCGGCTTCACCGTCATGCCACCCGAGTTCATCCAGGGCCTCAAGGAGCGTTGCGAGGGCCACGGGATCCTCTACATCGACGACGAGGTGCAGGCCGGCATGGGCCGCACCGGCACGCTGTGGGGGATCGAGCACTCGGGCGTCGTCCCCGACATGGTCACGGTCGGCAAGTCGCTCGCGTCGGGGATGCCGCTCGCGGGCGTGATCGGCCGCGCCGAGGTGATGGATTCGGTGCACCCGGGCGGGCTCGGCTCCACGTACGGCGGCAACCCGGTCGCCTGCGCGGCGGCCATCGAGAGCCTGCGCGCCATCTCGAGCGAGGAGTTCCTGGCCCGCGCGGTCGAGGTCGGCGAGCGCATCGGCGCCCGTCTGCGCGACCTCGCCTCGAGGCACCCGGTGATCGGCGAGGTGCGCGGGATCGGCCCGATGGCGGCCATCGAGCTCGTCAAGGACCCTGTCGGGAAGGAGCCCGCGGCGGACGTCGCGGCGGCGGTGGTCGCGGGGGCGCTCGATCGCGGCCTGATCCTGCTGAAGACCGGCATCTACGACAACGTCATCCGCATCCTGGTCCCGATCACGGCCCCCGACGAGGACGTGGAGGCGGGGCTCGACCGGCTCGAGGAGTCGCTTGGCGCAGCCGTCGGCTAGCCCCGCCGGTAGCTCAGCACCCGCCGTCAGCCTCCAGGGTGTGCGCAAGACCTACGGCGACGTCGTTGCCGTGGACCGCGTGGACCTCGAGGTGCGGGCGGGCGAGTTCTTCACCCTGCTCGGCCCGTCCGGCTCGGGCAAGACGACGACCCTGCGCCTGATCGCGGGGTTCGAGCTGCCGACGGCCGGGACGGTGCTCCTCGACGGCGCCGACGTGTCGCGGCTGCCGCCCTACGGACGCGACGTGAACACGGTGTTCCAGGACTACGCGCTCTTCCCGCACATGTCCGTCGGCGACAACGTCGGCTACGGGCTGATGGTGAAGCGGGTGGCCAAGAAGGAGCGGGCGAGCCGCGTGAGCGAGGCGCTCGACATGGTGCGCCTGTCCGGCTACGAGAAGCGCAGGCCGGGCCAGCTCTCGGGCGGCCAGCGGCAGCGGATCGCGCTCGCCCGCGCCCTCGTGAACCGGCCCCGCGTGCTCCTGCTGGACGAGCCCCTGGGCGCGCTCGACCTGAAGCTGCGCGAGCAGATGCAGATCGAGCTGAAGGCCATCCAGAAGGACGTGGGCATCACGTTCCTGTTCGTCACCCACGACCAGGACGAGGCGCTCACGATGAGCGACCGGATGGCGGTCTTCAACGAGGGCCGGATCGACCAGGTCGGTTCGCCGGCCGAGGTCTACGAGAGCCCGGCGACCGCCTTCGTGGCCGGCTTCGTCGGTACGTCCAACCTGATCACGGGCGAGGTCGCGCGCGCGATCACCGGGGCCGACGGCACGTTCACCGTGCGGCCCGAGAAGATCCACCTGGCGGAGCCCGGCGAGGAGCCGGGGCCCGACCGCTGCAGCGCCGAGGGCATCGTCTCGGAGGTCGTCTACCTGGGGGTCAACACCCGCTACATCGTGCAGCTCGGCGCGGGGAGCGAGCTGGTGGTGGTGCAGCAGAACCAGGCCACGTCGTCGATGCAGGCGCTGGCCGCGCGCGGACGGCAGGTCCGCCTTGTCTGGGATCGGCAGCACAACCGTCCGGTGGACGGCGCCGATCGCGAAAACGAGGTGAAGGAGATCCCGGCATGACCAAGCGATGGATCGCCCTGATAGCGGCGACTGTGGTGCTGGCCGTGGCGGCCGGCTGCGGCGGCTCGAGCGGCGGTGGCGGCGCGGGCGGCGGCGGCGGTGGTGGCGGCGGCGGGGGCGGCGACACGAACGTGGTCGAGAAGATCGGCGCCGGCGAGGGCGCGCTCAGCCTGATCGCATGGCAGGGCTACACCGAGCCGGACGTGGTGAAGCCGTTCGAGAAGAACACGGGCTGCCAGGTGCACGTCACCTACGGCCAGACGTCGGACGAGATGGTGCAGCTGATGCGGTCGGGCAACTACGACGGCGTGAGCGCCTCGGGCGACGCGACCAACCGGCTGATCGCGGCCGGCGACGTCGTCCCGGTCGACGTGCAGAAGCTGATCCCGGACTGGAAGGACATCTCGGCGCCGCTCCAGTCGCCCCCGCACAACACCGTGGGCGGCCTGCACTACGGCGTGTCCTACGAGTGGGGCGCCGACGTGCTCATGTACAACACCGAGGTCGTCAAGCCCGCCCCCACCAGCTGGGGCGTGATCTTCGACGGCTCGAGTTACAAGGGCAAGGTCGACGCCTACGACAGCCCGATCTACATCGCCGACGCGGCGGTGTACCTGAAGGCGACTAGAGGCGACCTCAAGATCACCGATCCGTACGAGCTGACGCAGGACCAGTTCGACGCCGCGGTGGCCCTGCTGAAGAAGCAGCGGGCCCAGATCGGCAACTACTGGGGCAGCTACACGACGCAGATCCAGGACTTCAAGCAGAAGTCGATCGTGATCGGCCCCACCTGGCCGTACCAGTACAACACGCTCAAGGGTCTGCATGAGCCCGTCGCGACGGTGCTCCCGAAGGAGGGCGCGACCGGCTGGGCCGACACCTGGATGCTCTCGTCCCAGGCCAAGCACCCGAACTGCATGCTCATGTGGATGAAGTGGGCGACGGAGCCGTTCACGCAGGCGCACACCGCCTACACGTTCGGGTCGGCCCCGGCCAACCCGAAGGCGTGCACGATCCTGGACAAGCTGGTCGCGAACTACTGCACCGACTACCACGTGACCGACCAGAACTACTTCAAGAAGATCGCCTACTGGAAGACGCCGCTGACCGACTGCGGCGACTCCCGCGGGCAGAAGTGCATCCCGTACTCCGGGTGGACGACGGCCTGGACCGACATCAAGAACTCGTGATCCCGCCCGCCGGCCGGCGGGCGCCGTGACCGCCTCCGCCTCCCCGGCGGGGACGGCCGGCGTGCGCCGGCGGCTGTCCGCGTTCCTGTTCCGGCGGCGGAGGCTGAAGCTGACGCTGCTCCTGCTCCCGCCGCTGGGCTGGATCCTGGTCGTCTACCTGGCGGCGCTCGGGGTACTGCTCCTCACGTCGCTGTGGGTGCAGGACGAGCTCTCCGGCCGGATCCTGCACACGTTCACGCTGGACAACTTCAAGCAGCTGTGGGACGACCCCACCAACCGGATCATCACCCGCAACACGGTGGGGATGGCGATCGTCGTCACGATCACCGACGCCGTCCTGGCGTTCCCGCTCGCCTACTACATGGTGCGCATGGCGTCGCCGAAGATGCGGGCGGTGCTCTTCGTCGGCGTGCTCATGCCGCTCTGGTCGAGCTACCTGATCAAGGCGTATACGTGGCGTCTGATGACGGCCTATGACGGCCCGATCAACTGGGCGTTCGGCAAGATCGGCCTCGGTCCGTACCACATCGC
>JAICJM010000313.1 GCA_025928435.1 Thermoleophilia bacterium | reverse complement strand
GTGACGATGAAGAGGGAGTAGTCGATGCCGACGCCGAGGCCGATCATGGTCGCCAGCGTCGGCGACACCGTCGGCACGGCGGTGAGGTGGCTGATGGCGGTGATCAGGGCGAGCGTCGTGAGCAGGCCGAGGATGGCGGTGACGATCGGGAGCGCCATCGCGGTCACCGTCCCGAACGCGAGTACGAGGATGACGATCGCCGCCGCGATGCCGATCGCCTCGCTGCTCTCGGTCGACGGCCGGGACAGCTTCTGGCCGACGTAGCCGCCGACCGCCGGCTCGAGGCCCGCCTTCGCCGCCGGGCCTGCCGCGTCGAGGATGTCCTGGGCGTCCTGGTCGGTGGTGTTGCCCGAGCCGGTGTTCAGCGTGACCGAGATGTAGGCGACCTTCCCGTCCTTGCTCACGAGCCCCTGGACGCCCTGGTCGAGCGGGCTCACCACGCGCGTCACGTGCGGCACCGCCTTCAGGTTCTTCACGGTCGAGTCGATCGCGCTCGTGCTGGACGAGTCGCCGATCTTGCCGGCGTGGTCGACGAGGGTGAGCGGGATGCTGCCGTACGCCTGCTGGGGCAGCTTCTGCTGCAGCAGGTCGGTGGCCCGGGTCGACCCGGTCCCCGGCAGCGTCAGGTTGTCGTTCCACTGCTGGCCGAGCGACGCCGCCCACAGGTGCAGGCCGATCGCCACGACGAGCCACGTGGCGATCACGATCCAGCGTCGTCGCACGCACGAGTGGCCGACTTCGTACAGCGCCCGGGTCACGAGGTGCGCGAGGATACCAGGCTGCCGTCTGCAGGACTAGCCAACCCGTTATCTCAAGCTTGAGTAGAGGGTTAGACTAACAGAGGCCGCCGCGGAGCCCGAAGCGCGACCGTCACCGGTCGTCGCGGAACGTCCCGCGCCCGTGTCGGGGAGCGACCGTGACGACGGCGGCCTTCTACGCGTCGCCCCGCGCCGGAGCCCTGAGCCCGGCATGAGCGAACGGGGACTGTCCCCGATTGGCCGGGGACTGCCCCCGATCGGACGGGGACTGTCCCCGATTGGCCGGGGACAGTCCCCTCCGCCAGGCTAGGTCGGCGCCTGCGAGCGCACGTACTCAATATAGCCGCGCACGTCCGCGGCCGGCTCGGTGTACGCGTCGCCGAGCTCGTCCGCCATCGCGTCCATGAACTCGCGCGACCAGTCCGGCATGTCGTAGTCGATCGCGGACAGGAACTCGAGCGTCGCGGCGAGGCGGATATCGGCGATCGAGGGATGGTCGCCGCCGATGAACCGCTTGCCGTCGAGGAAGAACGCCCGGTAGACATCGAGCGGCTCCGCCAGGGCCGCCTCGGCAGCCTGCTGGGCCTCGGCCTTGGCCGTCTCGTCGGCGTTCGACGACCCCACCTCGCCCGGGTACTGCGGGAAGTTCAGCGTCGGGTAGGTCGCGCGGGCGAGCAGCGGATACAGCGTCCCGATCAGGTAGAAGTTGGCGCTGTCGATCATCGCCCGCTTGCCCGGATCGCTCGGGTAGAACTGCTCCAGGCCGTGCGTGTTGCACAGGTAGGCCATGATCGCGCAGCTCTCCCACAGCGTCGTCCGCGGCAGCCCGGCATGCTCGAGCATCGGCGTCAGGTGGGCGGGGTTCCTGGCCAGGAACTCGGGGGTCTGGGTGCTGCCCCAGACGTCGACCTCCTCGCACTCGAGCCCCGCCGCGCGGACGAAGATCCGCACCGTCAGGTTATTCACGCTCGGCTTCAGCACGTGCAATGTCATTGCCGCCATCCGATACCTCCTTGATGGTTGATCGGTGAGTCCCGTGATGTCCTGGGCGGTCGCGAGCCGAGTAGCGCAAGGACGCAGGGAGCGGTCATATTGAGCCGAAATATGGGCGCGACGGAGGACGCAGCGATACGACGGCTCGCGGCCGCAGCCGCAGCCCCGCGCCGCACGACCGATGGCAGTTGTGCGTCCAGGCGCGCGTGAACTCGCTGTTCACCCATCTGCGTACGGGTCCTTCGGTGACCGGTCTTCCGACAGCGAGGGCCGCGACCGCCGGGTCATGAGCTCGATGGCGTCGGCCAGGTGGATCTCGGCGATGTTGTAGTCGCCGCGCTCCTGCCGCAGCTTGTGCGCCTCGAGCAGGACGTCCGAGTGCGTGTAGCCGAAGGGCGGCTCGAACCGGTAGGACGCCAGCTCGATCAGAAGCCCGAGCGGGTCCTCGAAGTAGATCGAGTCCATGAACCCGCGGTCCTTCACCCCGCTGTGGCGGATCCCGCGCTCGTCGAGCCGCTCGACCGTCTGCCTGAACGTCGCCTGCGAGAGCGAGAACGCGATGTGGTGCACGCTGCCCTGGTCGGTCGACGTCCGGGTCGCGTCCGGCGTGCGCTCCTCGTTCGTGAAGACGGTGATCAGGCGGCCGTCGCCCGGGTCGAAGTAGAGGTGGCTCTCCGACTCGTTGTCGAGGTTCGGCTGCTCGAACACGAACGGCATCCCGAGCACGCCCTCCCAGAAGCCGATCGACGTCTGCCGGTCGGCGCCGACGATCGTGATG
>JAICJM010000241.1 GCA_025928435.1 Thermoleophilia bacterium | reverse complement strand
GATCGGATCGAGGGCGGCGGCGATCCGCTCGGCGTTCTCGGTCGTCGTCAGGCCCAGGAACTCGTCGCCGCCGAAGCGGGACACGAACCCGCCCCGTCCGACCAGCCGGCGGAGCTCCTGGCCGGTGCGGATGATGGCCGCGTCGCCGACGTCGTGGCCGTCCCGGTCGTTGATCGTCTTCAGTCCGTCGACGTCGCAGGTCACGACCGCGATCGCCGACGCGGACTGGCGGCGCCGGCGCACCTCCTCGAAGAACGCGCGCCGGTTGGGGAGGCCGGTCAGGGGATCGGTCAGCGCGACGCGGCGCAGACGGGTCGCGAACTGGCCCACCAGGCCGGCGATGAAGAGATACGTGGCGCTGCGCACCACGACCGAGACCAGCCCGCCGGTCGCCGAGGTGGGCGCGACGGTCAGCACGAACACGGCCTGCATCGCCATGACGGCTGCGACGACCCCGAAGGCGATCCGCGCGCCGAACCAGAGGGCGACGATGGCGATGGGCCACAGGTAGAGCGTCGCAATCCCGAAGGTCTGGGAGGTCGGCACCGAGAACTGGACGGCGGCGACCAGGCCGACGAGCACGGCGACCACGGCGGCGATCGCCGGCGGTGAATCGACGGTGTGGAGGCCCCTGGGCATTGCGCGGGTAGTCGACCCGGGCCGCGCGGAATTCATCCCCCGAACGTAGGAGCCGCGGATGCGAGCCCGGTGGGCCTGGGCGGTCGGGATGCGACCGCCCAGGCCCGTGTGGCGCCTACTAGTGGTGCGTGCGCGCGGCGGCCGCGAAGAACGCGGGGCCGTGGGGCGTGCCGACACCGGTCTCGTCGTCGTACCCCCGCGTGGAGTGCAGCGTGGAGGTCTGGACATCGACCCACTGGAGTCGGAACAGCTTGCCCTGCGCCGCGTTCAGGAAGTTCGTGAAGTCGGTACGAACCTGCGTGACCGGGTTGTGCGGGGCAACGATGTCATGCAGGGCACGGGTGCCCAGCATGCGGTAGTAGAGCGGGTTGATGAACCCGAGCTTGTGGTGGGCCGCCTGGTTGGCGACCGCGACCACGCCGGCCAGGAGCGGCGACGACAGGCTGGTGCCGCCGATCCGGTACGTGTCCCAGTACGTCCCGTTCGGGAACACCTGGGTCTCTCCGACCTCGAAGCCCGTGTTCGGGTCGCCCGGCATCGAGATGTCGGGGACGGCCCGCATCGGCGTACTGCCGTAGTACCTCGAGATGCGCGCGGGCACCTTGCCCTTCTGGTACCACGGCTGCGTGTACAGCAGGCTGGTGCCGCCGCCGCCGCCGGAGTTGTACTCCGCCGGGCCCCACGCGCCGTCGGTCAGCGGCGAGTACGCCGTCTGCCAGCCGAACTCGTTCAGCCACTGGCCGTGACGGCCGATCTCGACGCTCGTGCCGCCGACACCCGTGACGAACGGGACGTCGGCCGGGAACTCGACCGTCTTCGCCGACAGGTCGGTGCCGCCGGCGGTGTGGTCACCGTCGTCCCCGGAGGAGAAGTTGACGGTGATGCCCGTCAGCGCCGCCTCGAGGGAGAACTGGTTGTAGAAGTCCACGTACGCCTGGCCGAGCAGGCTGATGTCGTCGGTGCCGTCGGTCCAGGAGTTCGTGATGACGTCCGCGACGTGGTTGTCGATCGCGGCCGCCCAGGCGTTGTCCAGGCCGCTCAGGCAGTCGGACGCGCCGATGTAGACGACCTTCGCGCCGGGAGCCATGGCGTGCACGGCCTCGACGTCGAGGGTCTCCTCGCCGTACCAGCCCTGGGCCCCGCACAGGTTGATCTGGTCGTACCCGTTCGGCCCCGGCGTGATCTGGCGGAACTGGCCGTGCCGGAACTTCGGCTGGTGGTGGACGCGGTTGTAGATCTGGGCGTCCTTCAGGATCGTCGGAGCCGCGTAGGCGTCCGTGATCGCGACGGTCGTCCCGCGGCCGTCGATGCCGTGGGCGAGCAGGTGCGACTCACCGTAGGCCGCCTGGTACTGCTGCGGCCCGTAGCCGCAAACCACGTACGGCCGGTGCTTCCCGTTCGCCTTCGGCTTGTTCCGGGCGATCTTCTGCCCGTAGTAGCGCGAGCACGGCTGCACGCCGTAGCGGGCGCCCGGGGGCGGCCCCGGCTCGGTGCTGGCGGGCTGCTTCAGGGCCGAGCCCTGGTCGATGCCGACGATGCCGGCGATGGCGCCCGTCACGGCTGCCGGCGTGGCGGCCGGGAGCGAGAGCGGCGTGGCGTTCGAGCGCAGCGTCGCGCCCCGGTAGTGGTACTGGTGCAGGCTCGTCCCGAACGTCCGCTCGACCTGGGCGGCCGAACCGGTCGCCTGCACGTACATGCCGCTGCGGAACGTCTTTGTGACGGCGAAGCCCTGCGCGCGCAGCCACTGCCGGACGGCCGCGACCTGCGAGCGCGAAGGCGCGTAGCGGGCGTTGAACTGGGCGTTCGTGAGCCACCTGCCGTAGGCGGCGCTCGCCGGCTCGGACACCGTCTGCAGCGTGCGCACGGCGGCGGCCTGGTTTCGCATGTGCAGGAGCACCCCGAAGGCGACCTGCTGGCGCTTCGGCGTCGCGCCGACCGTCTTCGCGTGGCTCACCCAGCGCGGCGCGCTGCCGGCGAGCAGGTGCCGGGACGGTGTCGACGCGGTGGCCGGTCCTGCCAGGGCCGCCGTCGCGAGGACGGCGGCCCCTGCGAGCACCACTCGCCGTCCGCCATGGAATCCGCTACCCACGTCCTACCCCCTCATTTGAAGCGGGCGCTCCCTGCGAGCGCCAAAACGGGTGGAGTATCGCGCCTGGATACAGAACTCGTCAAGTTGTTGGCAGCCGTTAGGATGTCGCCGTGGTGCCCGAAGCCCCGATGGAGCACCGTCAGGGCGGCCTCAAACCCTCCGGCGACGGGTGGTTCGTCGTGAACGCGCGCGACGCGGAATGGCTCGACAACGAGCGGTTCGGCGCCGGCGTCACCTTCGAGGGCACGCCCGGCTTCCCGCAGCTCGGCATCAACATCCAGGTGATCTGGCCGGGACAGCCGAACGGCCTCTACCACGCCGAGGACGCCCAGGAGGACTTCCTCGTCCTGGGCGGCGAATGCCTGCTCCTGATCGAGGGCGAGGAGCGGCGGCTGCGCGCGTGGGACTTCGTGCACTTCCCGCCCGGGACGGAGCACATCCTCGTCGGCGCAGGCGACGGCCCGTGCACCTTCCTCGCCGTGGGCGCCCGCCGTCCCGGCGGCGGCATCGTGTATCCGGTCTCCGATGTGGCCCTGCGCCACGGCGCGGGCGTGCGCGAGGAGACGACCGAGGCCCGCGAGGCCTACGCGGACGCGCCCAGGACGGAGACCGGCCCCTATCGGGTCGGCCTGCCGGGCGACGCCTGATCCACGGGGTTGTCGGGCTTCACGGACGGAGTGCGTCAATCGATGCAGACGCGCGACCCGTGCGCTCGTACCGTGACGGCGTTGATTCGTCCACCGCACGGAAGGAGCGGGACATGATCTCGATGAGCCGCATACTCCGCTACACCGTCGGACTCGCCGTCGTGCTGGCGATCTCGGCGCAGGTCGCTCAGGCGGCGGCCCCGGATCACCTCACGTGGAGGGGGCAGAACCCCGGCCAGATCGGCCCGAAGCGCGGCCCGATGGCGTTCACCCCCATCCACCGGAACGAGCTGGTGCTCGGCAGCACCGTGCGCCAGCCGACGACCGTCGTGCGCGTCGTGCATACGGCCGGCGGCACCGGGTTCGACTGGACGGCGGCGCTGGCCGGCGCGGGCTCGGCGGTCGGGATCCTGGCGCTCGCCGGCGGCGCGGCCGCGGGCGTGCGCAGCCGACGCCGCGTCGCGATCTCCTAGCGGCCTATCAGTACGAGCGGGGCTCGGGTCACCGGGCCCCGCTCGTCCGTGCGTGCCCGGCTCGGTAGTGCGCGCCGGCGAGGAGCCGGCGGACCTCCCTGACGACGCGCCGCGGCGGGCGCCGGGCGCCGAACGCGGCATCGACGAGGAGCAGATGTCCGCCGTAGCGCATCCGGGCATATGCAGCGGCCGGAGGGTTGCGCCGGGGCTGCTGCTGGGTGCGGATGCGCCCGATGCGCACGGCGCTCACCGCACGGGCCGATCCCCTCGAGGCGCCCGGCCCGTAGTCGTAGATGCGGACGACGGCATCCCCGCGTGTGAGCCGCGGCAGTTGACCTCCGCATGCGGCGACGGCCGCCGGCAGGCGGAAGTTCGCCGCGACGAGCACCTTCACACCCGCGGAGTTACCGCCCGACGCCGTTCGCTCGTCCCATCCGCGCGGGACGGGGATGTGCAGCGACGCCGGGGTCGTCTCCGAACCCGGATCCGGCTGGGCCACGAGGTGGTCGATGATCGCCGCGAGCACCGCGAGGGTTTGCCGGTGAGGCCTCCATGAATGGAGGCTCGCGGCGTAGCGCCAGGGTCCTTGCCGCCAGACGAACGTGTAGTGGCTGCCGTACTCGCCGCCGCCCCAGTCGTAGGGCAGCCCGAAGTAGAGGTGGCCCCGGTGCCTCGTGATCGTGCGGGCGCCGAGCAGCCGTTGAAGGGGACGCGTCCCACTGAGACCACCCACGCCGATGGCCTGGGGAACGCCACGACCGCCCAGGAGCTCGAGATGCAGAAACGACCGCGGCGAGTTGCGCGAACCGTGGCCGGGTGATCCGTCCGGCGCGCCGTAAAGGACGGCGAGGTCGTACAGCGGGCAGTCCGGCTGCCTGTGCTCGGCATGACAGGCCGGGAAGGTGTAGACGCCGACGCGCGTCGCGGGGACGACCGGCAGGGGCCGTGGGAGCAGCGTCGGACACAAGACGGGTACCGCCCGTGACCGTGCGAGCCGCACGCACGCGGCGTGCTCCCGGCCGGTCACGGGCCGGAGGCGTCCCCCTGCGGCGGCAGCCGGTGCCGGCCGCGGCGAGGGAGAGCTCGAGCCGGGCACGGACCCGCATCCGCCCCCCAGCAGCATCGAGGCGCAGAGCAGGGCAGGGAGGGCCTTTGCCGCCACGATGGATGTACGCGCGGCGATCGCCCGCCCGTCCGCGTCATTCCGCGCGCTCGAGCCGTCCCATCGCCAGGCAGACGTCGATGTGGAAGGCCGTGGCGTACCCGAGGTCGTCGACGTGGATGCGCTCGTCGCGGCCGTGCATGCCTCCCGCCAGCACCT
>JAICJM010000032.1 GCA_025928435.1 Thermoleophilia bacterium | reverse complement strand
GGTACATCGAGTGCTTCTACAACCCCCGCCGCCGGCACACGAGCCTGGGCGGCATCTCACCCGCAGCCTACGAACAGCGATACTACGACAAAGCCAACGCGGCCTAACCACCAGGTGTCAACGCAAGTGGGTCAACTCCAAGCTCAAGCTCAAGACCCTCCTCGTCTGCGGTCAGCCAGGGCCCGTCCCCGGCCAGACAAACCCGCGAACCGACGATGAGGGTCTGGCCGGACAGATCACACCCCAGCTCGAACCCGCATAGGGTCTAGCTGACGGCCGCCACAGTTTCGTTCCCTTCGAACCGCCACAGTTTTCGTTCCCAACGGCTGCGCCTGAGCCGCCATGGTTTCGTGCCCGTCGAGCGTTGACGTCCGCGCCGCCTTCGACGCTCGCCGCTTTCGGAGTGCGAGTCCGGAGGTGGCGCGATGGCACGGAGCGAGGAAGAGCTGCGCAAGGAAGCGGTGCGGCGGCGGTTGGCGGGGGAATCGCCGGAGCGGATCGCCGACTCACTCGGGCGCTCGCGACGCTGGGTAGCGAAATGGGTCGACCGCCACGATCCGGCGAACGCGAGCTGGGCGGCGGGCGCGAAGCGCGGTTCCGAGCGGGCGCCGCACCGCACGTGTGCTGAGACGGAGGCGCTGGTGGTCGCGGTGCGTGAGCGGCTGGTCGCGATCCCCTGGGCGCAGGTGGGCGCCGAGGCGATCGCCTGGGAGCTCGAGAAGCTCGGCGCGCAGCCGCCGCCGAGGCGGACGATCGAGCGGATCGTCGCTCGCGCCGGGGCGACCCGCCGCCGCCGCGGCGGACGCCGGCAGCCGAAGGGCGTCCCCTACCCGCAGGTCGCGGTCGAGCGGCCGGGCGAGCTGCACGAGGCCGACCTGGTCGGGCCCCGCCACCTCGCGGGCGGGGTGCGCTTCTACGCCCTCAACGCGATCGACCGCGCCTCGCACCGCTGCGGGATCGAGGTCGTGCCCTCGATCTCGGACGAGCAGGTCGGCGACGCATTCGTTGCGCTCTGGGCAAGGCTCGGGCTGCCCGACCGGCTGCAGCTCGACAACGGCGGTCCCTTCGTCGCCCCCAAAGGGCTCGGCCTGATCGTGCGGCTCTGCCTCCGGCAGGGCGTGACGCCGCGCTTCATCCCGGCACGCGAGCGGTGGCGCAATGGCACCGTCGAGCACTTCAACGACACCTTCGACAAACGCTTCTTCCGCCAGGAACGCTTCAGCTCGCTCGCCCACCTACAAGAGCGGGCGCGCGCCTTCGAGACCTTCCACAACGACAACCACCGCTACCGATCCAGCAACGGGTGCACGCCGGCCGAGAGCGCCGGCGACCTCGCTCTCCGCAGGCCGCGCCCGCTCGCCGACCTGCCCGCCGGCTGGCCCGCCGCCGGCCGAGTCGAGTTCGTCCGCTTCATCCGCTCCGACCGCAAGCTCCGCCTGCTCAACCGGGCGATCACGATGCCCGACACGCTCGTTTACGAGTACGTCACCGCCGTGCTCGACCTCGCCATCCCGCACGCCGAAGGCAACCTGCGCATCCTCCGCGCCGGCGAGATCGTCGCCACCGCGAACGCCACGATCGGCGCCCGATGATCGGCGCCGCGCGCCGCCGCTTCTCCGCTCGCCTGCGGCTCGCTCCAAAGCAGCGGCGGAAGCAAGCGAGGGGAACGAAACACTGGCGGCGAAATCGAAGCCGCACCCGGGAACGAAATACTGGCGGCCGTGAGCTAGCTGCGGGAAACCCGCATCTGAGATCGACGGAATCCCCCGTACGCCTGCGTGTGACCGCCGATGCCGCCCTGCCCGCAGCGGTCGACACTGGGCCTACCAAGACCAGACGCATGAGTACATCGACGAGACGAAGGGAGCACATCATGCGCAGGCTTTTTGAATATGGCGGGTTCATCGCGGCGGCCGTCCTGATCGCGTTCGGCATCGGGGCGCTCGTGATGGGCGTGAACGCGCGCGGCACCGTGCACGACACGCTGGCGCAGGAGCACATCGTCGGCACGCCGGACATGACGCCCACGGCGATCAAGGCCGAGGCGAAGCAGGCCGGCCTGAACGTGGCGTCGCTCAGCTTCCCCACGAAGTCGGTTGCCGGCCTGGCGATCGACAACGGCGACCGGGCCCACACCTTCGCCGGCTACATGCGGATCCACGCCCTCGAGGCGACCGGCGGGCTGACCTACGCACAGATGCCGCGGTACGCCACGGCGGACGGCAAGGGCACCAACGACGTGAACCAGGCGCTCAAGGTCAAGGGGCAGCCGCAGGACAACCCCGCCCGGACCGTCTGGATCAACGAGACCGCCCTGGCCACGGCGCTCCAGTCGAGCTACATGGCCTCGCAGCTGTCGCTGTTCGCCATCGTGGTGGGCACCGGACTGCTCCTCACGGGCATCGGGTTCGGTGTCCTGGCCGTCGGGGGCGCGCTCCGCAACCGCGAGACCGCGCTCTCCTTCGGCCGGTCGCACGCGCCGAAGACCGACACGGCAGTGACCGCCTGACGCTCGCAGGGACTCCGTCAGGCCGAGGGGTCGCTCCTCCGGGAGCGGCCCCTCGACGCGCGCCAGGGGTTGCGGCGAATCACGTACGAGGATCGGTGGTCACGCCGATGGTGCGGAGGCCGGCATCGCCTGACAATGACTCTGCAATGCAGAACGTCACCAACACCTATCCCGTGATGTGGGCCCTCAACGACGAAGATCCGATCGCCGGCACGCTCGAGATCGCCGGGGGAGACATCCGCCTCGTCGGGCACACGGATGACGGAGGTCGGGCAACCTGCCGCATCCCCGCCGCGGAGCTGTTTCACGTGAGCGAGAGCGGCGCCCCCGATGACCGCGTCAACGGCCTAGGGACGGTGGTCGTCGACGAGCGCGGCGGCCGCCGCGTTCTCATCGCGCCGCAGGCCGGTGGAGAGCATCTGAGCGAGATCGCCGCCCTCCTGCAGGAAGCCGCGGGTCTGGCGGGACGGCCGATGACCCGCCTGGTGGTGCGCGTGCCGGTCGATCCGGAGCACGTCGAGCGCGTCCGGGCGCTGGTGCGCCGGGGCCCGCCGTACGACCTGAGCGAGGTCCCGGGCCTCGAGCGCCACGAGGTCTACCTCACCGACCGCGACGTGATGTTCCTCTTCGAGGGGGCCGATCCCGGCTTCGCGGTCGAGCGTCTGATGCGTGACGCGCGCGTCTGGAGCGCCTTCGAGGGATGGGACGAGCTTGTTTCGGGAAGCCCGTCGGTGGTCGAGCCCGCCTATTCGTGGTCCCGCCGCACCGAGGGCCGGCCGTGAACGCCGCGCCGCCCAAGCCGCCAGAGTTCGCCCCCGGGGACGTCGTCGTCGTGCATCACCGTCACCAGGGCCAGGTCGATCTCTGCGACCGCTCGGCCCTCGTCCTCGAGCTCCCGCACCGTCGCCCCTGGCCCTGTCGCGTCCGATGGGACGACAACGGCCTGGAGGAGCTGCTGTATCCCCGCGCCGACCTCGTGATCGAACCACGATCGCACGGCGAGCGCTGCGAGGCCGACGGGGATTGCGACCGGCCCAATCGGGGCCAAACGGCGCGGCCGTAGCCTGACCCGCATGGGTCAGCGCTTCCCCGCACAGGCGGTCACGCCGGCACGAGCCCTCCTGCCGCTGCGGCTCTTCCTTGGCGTGACGTTCGTCTATGCGGGATTCCAGAAGCTCTCCGACCCGGGCTTCCTCACCCCGGGATCGGCGACGTACATCGGTACCCAGATCCGCGGATTCGCGACCGGGACGCCGGCAGGGTTCGTCCTCCGGTGGCTCGCGCTCCCGTTCCCGAGGGCAGCCGGTATCGGCGTCGCGCTTGCAGAGATCGCGATTGGCCTCCTCGCAACTGCGGGCCTCGTGACCCGCGCCGCGGCCGCCGCCGGTCTCGGGCTCAACCTGCTCCTCTTCCTCACGGCCAGCTGGCACACCAGCCCGTACTTTCTCGGGTCCGACATCGTCTTCGTCTTCGCGTGGCTTCCTCTGGCCCTCGCGGGCTCCGCGGGCCAGCCGGCCGTGGACAGCCTGCTCTCCCGGCCCATCGCTCGCCGCGGCGCCGGGACACACACGCGGCGCGGCGTCCACGTCTACGAGGCGACGGCGACCGACCCCCAGACCCGCCGCAGGCTCCTGCGTCGCGGCCTCTCGGCGGCGTCTGCGGGCACTCTCGCGATCGCGGGCCTTGCCCTACTGGTACGAGGCGGAAGCGCGGCCGGGGACACACAGTCCGCCGGCCTGGGGCCGCGGGTCGCCCGGAGGCGGTCCGATGGCCGCCGCAAGCTCCGTCACCACGGCGGCACCCCGACGCGCGTGCCGCCGGGCTCCGTGCGGCTGGGAGCGTCGTCGGCGCTTCCGGCCGGACATGCGGCCACGTTCCGAGATCCCCGAGACGGGAGCCCGGACATCGTCGTCCGCCACGCCGACGGCTCGCTCGCTGCGTTCAGTGCCATCTGCACCCACGCCGGGTGTGAGGTCGGCTATCAGGAGAGCGTCCTGTATTGCCCGTGCCACGGATCCGAGTTCGACGCGGGCACGGGCGCCGTCCTCCGCGGGCCGGCCGTCACGCCCCTTGCCAGACGGCGGGTGGTCGAGCGGTGGGGATCGCTCTACGCGGTAACCTGAGCGGGCGGCCCGCACCGCACAACGCGGCGCCCGGTCACCAGGTCTTGACTCGGGTCGTCACCGCCGGAGGCGCGATCCGCGCCCTGGCGTCGACGATGACGCACCCGTCGTCCCCGGCGATGACCGGGTTGAGGTCGAGCTCGACCACCTCGGGGCGCTCCTCGGCGAGCATGGAGAGCCGGGTCAGGAGATCGGTCAGCGCCGCCTGGTCGGCGCTCGGCGCGCCGCGGTAGCCCTTCACGAGGCGGCCGGCCTTCCCCGTGGTGGTCATCTCGATCGCGTCGATGTCGGTGATCGGGGCGATGCGGACGGTGGCCTCGCCGATGAGCTCGGCGTGCACGCCGCCCGGGCCGAACGCGATCACGGGCCCGAAGGACGGATCCTGCACGAACCCGGCGAGCAGCTCGACGCCTCCGGAGGCCATCGCCTGGACGAGCATCGGGCCGCCGATCGCCGAAGCCGCATCGGCGACCTCCCGCTGGGTGCGGAGCCCGAGGACGACGGCACCACGCTCGGTCTTGTGCGCGCCCGGCTCCGCGGACTTGACCGCGACCGGGAACCCCATCTCACGTGCCGCTCGTGCCGCCTTCCGGGGGGACGCAGCGACCTGCTGGGGCGCGAGGCGAAGCCCGTAGCTCTCCAGCAGCGCCCGCGTCTCGGCCGGATCCAGCCAGCGGCCGGCGTCGGTGACGGGCCCCAGGTCGACTGCCGCGTGATCGGGTCGATGAACGACCCCGATCGGCCGGCGCAGCCATGCCGTGCGTTCGGCGGCCCGGCCGAGGGCGGCCGCGGCGGACTCGGGGTACATGAACGACGCCACCGGCGAGCTCGGCCGGGCGAAGGCGGCGGGGTTTCCATCGCGGGTCATGACGACGGCCAGCACGGGCTTGCCGGATCCTTCGGCGCTCGCGGCGATCGCCTCGGCGACCTGGTCGGCGTCGGAGACGGCGGCCGGTGCGTAGATCGCGATCAGCGCGTCGAGCGCGGGATCGGCGAGCAGGAGCGGCAGGGTCTCCCGGTAGTGTCGCGCCGTGGCCGAGCCGAGCATGTCGACCGGGTTCGTGAGTGCCGATTCTCCCGGGAGCACGGATGCCAGGCCGGCGCGAGTCTCCTCCGAGATGCTGGGCAGGTCGAGCCCGGCCCGCTCACACGCGTCCGCACACAGGATGCCGAGCCCACCGGCGTTCGTGACCACGCCGACGCGGTTTCCGGCCGGGAGCGGGTGCGACGCCAGCAGGGACGCGAGATCGAGGACCTCGCCGAGCGTTTGCACGCGGAGGACGCCGGCCTCGCGGAAGAGCGCGTCGACGGCGGCATCCGATCCCGCGATGGCGGCGGTGTGGGAGCCCGCCGCGCGGGCCCCCGCCGCACCCGTGCCGCTCTTCATCGCCAGCACCGGCTTGTGCCGGGCGACCCGGCGGGCCACCCTGGCGAACTTCCTCGGGTTGCCGAACGATTCGACGTACAGGAGCGCGAGGCGCGTCGCGTCGTCGTCCTCCCAGTACTCGAGGAGGTCGTTGGTGGAGATGTCCGCCTTGTTGCCGACCGAGACGAACGACGACAGACCGAGACCGCGCTCGGCCATCCGGTCGAGCAGCGCGAGACCGATCGCCCCGCTCTGGGAGGAGAACCCGATCGAGCCCTGGGGGAAGGCGTGCGCCGCGAAGGTGGCGTTCAGGCGAGCTTCGGGGACGGCGACGCCGAGGCAGTTCGGGCCCAGGAGCCGCGCGCCGTGCATCCGTACGCGCTCGAGCAGCTCGTCCTGACGGGCCCGTCCGGCGGCGCCGGCCTCGGCGAAGCCGGCGGAGATCACGCACAGTGCGCGGACTCCGGCCCTCAGCGCCTCGTCGGCGACTCTGACGACGTGCTCCGCGGGGACGCAGATCACGCCGAGGTCGACCGACGCCGGCAGCTGGGTGGCCGATCGCAGTCCGTGGATGCCCGCCACCGGGTCACCCTGCCGGTTCAGCGGGTGGACGGCGCCGGGGAACCCGGCGTCGAGCAGATTCCGCACGACCGCGTGCCCGATCTTGCCGGGCTCGGCCGACGCGCCGAAGACGGCGACCGCCCGGGGGTGGAAGAGGTGCGTCAGCGATGCGACGGTGGCCGAGTGATCCCGCCGGTCGACCCGTTCCTGAAAGGTGTCCGTGATCGCGATCGGGAACACGAGCTCGACCGTCGCGCAGTCCAGCCGGCGGACGACGTCGAATCCCGCCTCGTTGAACACCTCGAGCATGCGGTCGTTGTCGGCGCTCACCTCCGCGACGAACCGGCGAATCCCCACGCCGGCCGCCATCTCGGCGAGCTGCTCGAGGAGCCGAGTGCCGATTCCGCGGCCGTGCAGCGGATCATCGACCATGAAGGCGACCTCGGCCATGTCGGGATGGCGCAGCCTGTCGTACGTGCCCATGGCGACGACGAGCCCGTCCCGCGCTCCGATCAACGCTCCACGCGCCTGGCCGTCCGCGTCGAGGTAGCCGGCGATCAGGCGGTCGTCGACCACGGGCAGCCCGTGATAGCGGTGGTACAGGCTCGTCGGTGACAGGCGCCGGATCAGCGCCATGATCGCGTCGCGATCCTCGAACGTCGGCGGCGAGAGGCGCATCGTGCTGCCCTCTCGCAGGATCACGTCTCGAGCGCCGGTGCTACTCGGTGCCATGGTGTTCCCCTCGTCCGGCCGGGACGTGTTGACGGCTCAGATCGACGGCGATCGCGAGGAGGAGGGCCCCGGTCCAGATGTTCACGGGATCCCACAGCAGCGGCGCGTGATCGCCGATGGAGTTCGCGATCAGCCAGACGATGAACCAGATCAACGTCATGCCCTCAGGCTAGGACCCCGTCGGCCCGGGCGCGTCGCGGATCTCGCCGATCGACGCGCGGAAAACTACGGATGGCCGTCTCGACGTCGTCAACGGCTTGGCCGACGGGCTATGGCGCGACCGGGGATTCCCGTCGCCACTGCCAGCCGGTGATGTCGGCCGGATCCTCTCCGTGTTCGCGACCGTAGGCTCTCGCGTCGAGGCGCGCGTCCGTCATTTCCTGGCGCAGCCATCCGGCGGAGTCGGCGAGCCCCGGGGTGCGGTCGATGACGTCGATGACGAGGTGGTAGCGGTCGAGGTCGTTGAGCATGACCATGTCGAAGGGGGTCGTGGTGGTGCCCTCCTCCTTGTAGCCGCGCACGTGCAGGTTGTCGTGGTTCGTGCGGCGGTAGGTGAGGCGGTGGATGAGCCAGGGGTAGCCGTGATACGCGAAGATGATCGGCCTGTCCGTCGTGAACAGCGCGTCGAATTCGGCGTCCGAGAGCCCATGTGGGTGCTCTTCCTCGGGTTGGAGCCGCATCAGGTCGACCACGTTCACCATCCGCACCCTGAGCTCCGGGAGGTGCTCACGGAGGATCGCCGTCGCGGCGAGCGTCTCGAGCGTCGGCACGTCGCCACAGCACGCGAGCACGACGTCCGGGTGGCCGCCGGCATCGTTCGATGCCCATTCCCAGATCCCGACGCCGCGGGTGCAGTGCCGCACCGCCTCGTCGATGGTGAGGAACTGGGGGGCGGGCTGCTTGCCGGCGACGATGACGTTGATGTAGTGGCGGCTGCGCAGGCAATGGTCGGCGACGGAGAGCAGGCAGTTCGCGTCCGGCGGGAGGTACACGCGGATGATCTCGGCCTTCTTGTTGACGACGTGGTCGATGAACCCGGGATCCTGGTGGGAGAAGCCGTTGTGGTCCTGGCGCCAGACGTGGGAGCTGAGGAGGTAGTTGAGTGACGCGATCGGCCGCCGCCATTCGATCCCACGCGTGACCTTCAGCCACTTGGCGTGCTGGTTGACCATCGAGTCCACGATGTGGATGAAGGCCTCGTAGCAGTTGAACATGCCGTGGCGCCCTGTGAGCAGGTATCCCTCGAGCCATCCCTGGCACTGGTGCTCGGAGAGCATCTCCACGACACGTCCGGTCGGGGCCAGGTGCTCGTCGACCGGCTCGGTGCCGGCATTCCACTGCTTGTCGGTCGCGTCGTAGACGTCGCTCAGCCGGTTCGACGCGGTCTCGTCCGGGCCGAAGATGCGGAAGTTCTGCGGGTTTGCGCGCACCACCTCGCGGAGCCACCGGCCGAGCACCCGCGTCGCTTCCGCGGTCGTCGCACCCGGTTGCGGCGCATCGATCGCAGCGGCGCGGAAGTCGGGAAGCTCGAGTGGCCGCAGCAGGGTGCCGCCGTTGCTCTTCGGGTTGGCGCTCATGCGACGATCGCCCCGCGGCGGAAGCTCCGCCAGTTCGCTTCGAAGAGCTCCCCGGTCGTCGAACAGCTCTTCGGGGCGGTAGCTTCGGAGCCAGGTTTCCAGCAGCGCGCGATGCGCATCGTTCGTGCGCACTCCCGTGAGCGGCACCTGGTGTGCGCGCCATGTGCCCTCCACCTGCACGCCGTCGACCTGGCGCGGGCCCGTCCAGCCCTTGGGCGTGCGGAGCACGAGCGCCGGCCAGCGCGGGCGCTCGCGACTCGCGCGGCACTCGGCGACACGGTCGAGGAGGTCGTCGAGCGTCCGCGCAAAACGGGCATGGATCGAGGGGTGCTCCTCGTCGTCGAAGCCGGCTGTGAACAGGACCGGGTCGTGGCCGTAGCCGCGCAGCAGATCGCGGAGCTCCTGGTCGCCGATGCGGGCGAGCACCGTCGGGTTTGCGATCTTGTAGCCGTTCAGGTGCAGGATCGGGAGGACGGCCCCGTCGGTCTGCGGGTCGAGGAACTTGTTCGAGTGCCAGCTCGTCGCGAGCGGCCCGGTCTCCGCTTCGCCGTCTCCGACGACGCACGCAACCAGCAGCCCGGGGTTGTCGAAGGCCGCGCCGTAGGCGTGTGACAGCGCGTAGCCGAGCTCGCCGCCTTCGTGGATCGAGCCGGGGGTCTCCGGTGCGGCGTGGCTCGGAACCCCGCCCGGGAACGAGAACTGGCGGAAGAGTCGCCGTAGGCCCTGCTCGTCTCGCGTGACGTGGGGATACAGCTCCGAGTATGTGCCCTCCAGGTACGACTGGGCGACGACGGCCGGACCGCCATGTCCCGGCCCGGTCACGAAGATCGCGTCCAGATCGCGCGCCCTGATCGCCCGGTTCAGGTGGGTGTATAGAAAGTTCAGCCCGGGTGTCGTCCCCCAGTGGCCGAGCAGGCGCGGCTTGATGTGCGCGGGCGCGAGCGGCTCGCGCAGCAGCGGGTTGTCGAGCAGGTAGATCTGGCCGACCGACAGATAGTTCGCCGCCCGCCAGTACGCGCCCAGTTGGCCGAGATCGTCCGGCGCCATGCGATCATCCTTTCCTGTGCGGGTACTCACCGTAAACGCGGGCTCGACCAGCCTGAAGCTGCATCTCGTGGAGCAGGGTGAATCAGATGCGGTCGATACCTTCGAACCCGCCGACGCCGTCGGGCACCGCGTCGTCCATGGCGGCGAACGCTACACCCAGCCAACGCCGATCACGGACGACGTGCTCCGCGCGATCGACCGCATGCGCTCCGTCGCGCCGCTGCAGAACGGCCGCGCCCTGGACGGGATCGACCAGGCCCGCCGCGCCCTTCCGGGCGCCCGCCACGTCGCCGTCTTCGATACGGGCTTTCACGCCTCGATGCCGGTTGCAGCGAGCACCTACGCCCTCCCCGAGAGGTGGCGGACGACCTTCGGCATCCGCCGCCTCGGGTTCCACGGCATCAACGTCCAATGGGTGGCATCACAGGTGCGCGTCGCCCGGCTCGTCGTCTGCCACCTCGGGGGCGGTTGCTCGATCACCGCGGTTCGCGACGGGCGATCCGTCGATACCACCATGGGCTTCACACCTCTCGAAGGGGTTCCAATGGCCACCCGATCGGGCTCCGTCGACCCGGGTGCGCTCCTCTACCTGCTGAAGGAGCGCCTGGTCGGCCTCGATGACCTGGACCATGGACTCGAGCACGAGTCGGGCCTCGCCGGCCTCTCGCACGGCCGCTCCGGTGACATCCGCGAGGCATCCGACATCGCCGTGGACGTGTTCATCCACCGGGTGGCCGCCGCGATCGGGGCGATGGCCGTCGCATGCGGAGGGCTCGACCACCTCGCCTTCACCGGCGGCATCGGGGAGCACTCGGCGGATGTCCGCGAGCGCATCCTCAGCCGGGTGCGCTTCCTCGGCGATTTCGAGGCAAGCATCGTCCCTGCCCGCGAGGAACTCGTCATCGCGCACGAGACGGAGCGGGCGCTCGGCGGCGATCCTGGATGACCGTCGGCGTCATGTCAGGCGGAGAACCGGCGGGCCGCGCGACGGCGCGTCTCGTCGACGCCCCAGACGATGGCCGGGAACGGCAGCGCGAGCAGGAGCGCCTCGGCCGGCGGTGCTGACATCCCGAAGAGGCCGCTCAGCACCGGGACGTAGACGAGCGCCGCTGCGAACACGAGCTCGAAGCCGATGCCCCACAGGAGCAGGACGTTGGAGCGCAGGCTGGGAGTGTGCGATGCGTCTCGCTGCGTCCGCGCGGCGATCGCGACCCCAACCTGACACATCACGATGCCGATGAACGTCATCGTCGTGGCCTGCCGCCATAGCTCGTGCAGCGGCGCGCCGCTGCCGGTCCCGTCACCGGGATGCCATCCGCCCTGGATGAGCACGAACAGGAAGCCGGCCATGGCGAGGACGGCCGAGGTGGATCCGAGGACGAGCCAGGCTCGTGTCAGCAACGCGCGCTGCACGATCCCCTCGCCGGCGGGTCGCGGGGGCTCGCGCATCACGCCGGGCTCCGCGGGCTCGCGGCCGAGCGCGAGCGCCGGGAGCGTCTCGGTTCCGAGGTCGATCGCGAGGATCTGAAGCACCGTGAGGGGCAGGGGGATGGCGCCGCCCGAGAGGGCGAAGCACAGGAAGGGGACGATCTCCGGGGTCGCGTGCGCGAACACGTACAGGATGAACTTGCGGACGTTGTCGTAGATCCGGCGCCCTTCCTCGATCGCCGCGACGATGTGCGCGAAGTTGTCGTCGGTCAGCACCATCGTGGCCGCCTCGCGGGCGACGTCCGTCCCCGATATGCCCATGGCGACCCCGAGGTCGGCGCGCCGAAGCGCCGGCGCGTCGTTGACGCCGTCGCCCGTCATCGCGACCACGTGCCCCTGCCGCCGGAGCGCCTCGCAGATGCGCAGTTTGGCGTCCGGGGAGCTGCGTGCGAAGACCACCTCGGGAGAATTCCGCAAGACGGCTTCCAGCTGGTCGTCGTGCATCCGGGCGAGCTCGTCGCCGGTCACGACGATCGGGTCGCCGCGGCAGATCCCGACCTGCCGCGCGATCCGGCTTGCGGTCAGCCCATGGTCACCGGTGATGACGATGATTCGGATGCCGGCCCCGTGACAGTCCTCGACCGCGCGGGCGACCTCCGGCCGGGGTGGGTCGACCATGGCGACGAGGCCGATGAAGCGGAGGTCACACTCGGCTGCCTCGCGATCCCCGGGTGCGGCCGACAGCGGCCTGTCGGCGACCGCGAGCACGCGCAGTCCGCTCGCCGCATACCCCTCGACGGCCCGGTGGACGGCCGAGCGCTCCGCCTCGCTCATCCCGTCGCACCGCCGCAGCACCTCCTCGGGCGCGCCCTTTGCGTGCAGGACGAGCCCCGACGCCATCCGATCGACCGAGGACATCATCCGCAGAGCCGGGTCGAAGTGGTAGAGGTGGTCGCGGGCCGCCGCTCGCTCTGCGGCCGTCGGCGCTGCCCCGAATTCCGCCGCCGCCCGGCCGATCGCCATCTCGGTGGCGTCGCCGGCGGCCTCGTCGCCGCCCGGCTCTGCGTTCGAGCAGTAGACGGCGGCCTCGAGGAGCTCGTTGCTCGAGGCGGTGACGGCGCCGAGCACCCGCGACGACTCGGGATCCACCGGCACCGCCCCCTCCTCCGTCCAGATCTCCACGACCCGCATGCGATTGCGCGTCAGCGTCCCCGTCTTGTCGGTGCAGATGACGCTTGCGGAGCCCAGCGTCTCCACTGCGCTCAGCCGCTTCACCAGCGCCCCTCTGCGCGCCAGGTCGCGCGCGCCGGTGGCCAGCGCGAGGGTGATCGTCGGGAGTAGTCCCTCGGGCACGTTCGCTACCAGCAGGCCGATGGCGAACAACGCCGCCTGGGTGGGGTCGAGGCCGGCCAGGATGCCGACCGGCACGAACGCCGCCGATACCAGGCAGCCGATCAGTGCGATCAGCCATGCGACCCGGGTGATCTGGCGCTCGAGCGGGCTCGGGTCGCGCCGGACGCCCGCGGTGAGCGAGGCGACCCGTCCGAGCTGTGTGCGCATGCCGGTTGCGAGGACGATCGCCTCCGCCTCGCCGCCGGTGCAGGCGGTGCCGCTGAAGACGAGGTTTGGCGCGGCCAGGGGATCGAGCCCCGGAGGCAGGTCGCCCGCAACCCGCTCCACGGCCATCGACTCGCCCGTCAGCGTCGACATGTCGACCTCGACCGTGCCGGTGACGAGCCGGGCGTCGGCCGAGATGCGCCCACCCTCCTCGACCACCATCAGGTCGCCCACGACCAGATCGGCGGCCTGGATGTTCGTGCGGATGCTGTCACGGATCACCGGGGCGGTCGCGGGCATGTATGCGCGCAGGGCCTCCACCGCCCGCTCGGCCTGGCGCTCCTGGAACAGCGCAAAGACCGCGTTGATCAGGATCACGCCGACGATCACGACCGCGAGCGTCCGGCCCTCCGTCGCCGCCGACAGCGCCGCCGCGACCCAGAGGAGCAGCGCCAGCGGATTCGCGAGCTGCTCGAGCACCCGCCGCGGCAGCTCCGACCCCTCGCGGCGGACGAGCACGTTCGGGCCGTCGAGGCGCAGGCGACGCTCGGCTTCCGCCTGGGTCAGGCCGCGGTTCCGACGATCTGGCTCGCCGGGCCGGCCCTGGCCGGGAGGTGAGTGCGGTTGCACCACGACGGGGGCGCCGGGCTTGGGGTCACGAGTGTGCGCCATTGGTCGTGCCCCTCTCGGGACGCCCGTAAGTGTCCGGCCCCTGCCGTTCCCGGGCGGGAGGGGATGGACGGATCCCTTCGCGGGAAACCCGCAGGATGCGGCGGTGGGGCGTGTCCGGCGGGCACGGGCGCCTAGCGATCGTGGTGATGGGTGACCTCGCCGCACCGGCACCAGGCCGGGCAGGCGCCGCAGCTCGGGCATCGATGGCGCGTCTGCCACCAGCCCCAGTACGCGAGCAGGCCGATGCACGTGAGCGCGCCGGCGACCGCGTAGAGGTTCACGTACGCCGTGACGTCGACGCCGCTGTCGTCCGGCCGGTGGGCCGGGCGTGACTGCCCCCGCAGCCCGGTGCGGGGCGGCGGGGTGAGGACATGTGCGGCGCGCGGGTTGACCACATCACGGTGGGGTGTGGGCGCGACGCTGGCCACCCCGGCGCCGAGCGTCGCGGCGACCGACAGCACGACGACGAGCACGAGGAGCGTCTTGGCGGAATCGCCAGCATTCATCCTGATCCCAGCGTGGCGCGCCTGATC
Source organism: Thermoleophilia bacterium (assembly GCA_025928435.1). The sequence continues at coordinate 13,277 of JAICJM010000032.1, read as the reverse complement.
GCGGTTCGCATCGGTGCCCTCACCGAGGCGAGGGGGCTCAATTACCCATCCGTCACCAGGTCGTTCGCCGATCACGCGCCCGGCCCGCGCATTGGTCCACGGCGTCCTGCTGCTAGTCGCGTGCGAGCGAGAGCGCCAGGCGCGCGGCGTGCTCGAGCTGTGGCGGAATCCGCTCGCCGTTGCCGGCGAAGCGCTGCCAGGCTCGCTCCGGTTTGTGCCGGCGCGCGGTGACGCCCGCGACGCGATCGAAATCGGGGGCGAGCTCCACGATCCGGTCCGGCGCACCACCTCGGCGATCCGGCCGTTCACGGCCCGTTCACTCGCGATGGGGTGCCGGCCCGCTACGGCGTCGCGATCGTGGACGGCCACGAACGGAATGCCGGCGGCCCTGCACACCTGCGCGAACAGCGGGATGTTCGACTTGCCGCCGCACTCGACGATCGTGATCGCCTCCCGGTCGGCGTCGTGCCCGAGCGCGCGGAAGACGAACGGGAAGACCATCTTCTCGGTCGCCCCCTCGACGAGGAGTGCGGCGCGGGCGAGGAACAGCTCGCTGCGCTCAGCGCCGAACTCGGCCAGGAGGCGGAAGTCGCCATCGAGTGCGAGCGGCTTCGGCCGGCGGACACGGATCCCGGCCCCGTCGGCGTGGCGCACGAAGACGATCTCCTCGAGGCTGCCGACGTTCAGGAACGTCGGCGCGTGGGTGGAGTAGACGACCTGGTTCCCGGCAGCGGCGATCGCGCGCAGCAGTCGATACAGATACCGCTGCGCCTGGGGCCGCAGATACAGCTCCGGCTCCTCGATCAGAATGAGGAGCACGCTGGCGCCCGTCGTCGCGATCGACTCGACCGCTTCCACCAGGCCAACCGCCGGCGCGGTGGTGGACAGGCCGTGCGGATTCAGCGCGCAGACCTGCGTCACGGCTCGCTCGACGAGCGTCCGGGCGGTCTCGACGCCGGCAGGCGGCTGCCGTGCCGCGGGGATGACCTCGCCCGAGCGGAGCTCCGCGGGAAGGTCGAGCACGACCGGTGTGTCGTCCGGGAGCGTGCGCTGGACACCGGTCGGCGTCGCCCGCAGACGGCAACGCGATCCGAAGGCAAGCACCCCGTCGAGCTCCAGGCCGCCGTCTTCGGCCTGACCGACGTCGCCCGGGTCGAGCTGGCCGGTCGGATCGAGGAGTGCCCGAATCGCCGCGATCAACGTGGACTTGCCCGCGTTGGGCTTCGCCCACGAGCGCGCAGATCCGTCCGGGTTCCATCATGACGTCCCGCGCCGCGCGGAAGCCGCGCAGCCGGAGCGAGACGATGCCGGACGCCGTCATTCCGGCGGCGGGCCCGAGGAGGCGTCGCGCTCCTGCAGGTACGCCGCGAAGGCGCTGTGGCGCTCGAGGAAGACGTTCAGATCGACCATTCCTCGCTCGACCATGGGCCCGACGATGTCCCGGTGCGCGGGCATGGGCCCCGGCCCGGGCTCGGCGGCCGGCGGCCCGGAGAGGAGCACGAACGCCGCCAGGACGAGGAGCCCGATGAGGAGGAGGACGTCCACCATGCCTCGGCTAGGCAAGCGCGGACGATCGTGGCGGACGGACGATCAGGACCGATGTCGGCGAGCGATGTGCGACCGCCTCGCTGACGCTTCCGAGCGCGCGCAGGCCGTGAGCGCCGCGGCTCCCGACCACGAGAAGGTCCGCCGCCGTCACACGCGAGCACAGTCCGTCGGCCGGCGACACGTGCTGATGGATCACCTCGACCTCGCCGTCGAACTCCTCGGGCAGGGCCTCCGTCGGCCTCGTGCCGTCGCTGACGTGCAGGGGCCGGAGGGGGACGGCGAGCCGTTCGGCCAGCAGACTCCCCGTCTCGAGCGCGGCACGCGACCAGGGCGACGCGTCGAGGCCGACGGTGACCGAGCGCGGAAAGGCGTCGTCGGGCTCGTCGAGCGGCCCGCGGGCGACAAATACGGAGCAGGGGGCCGTATGCACCAGCCGGGTCGCGACGCTGCCCAGCAGGATCCCGGCGGCTCGGCCGAAGCCGTTGCTCCCGACGGCGATCGCATCGGCGCCCCTTTCGGCCGCCTCCGTCTCGAGGATCGCCGCGGGCGGGCCGACGCGGGTCTTGACGACCACGGCGCTCGCCGTGGCCAGGGCCTCGCGTGCATCGTCGATCGCCGCCTGGCTCCTCGCCCAGTTCGCGTGCGCGACGGCCGTCGTGCCGCCCGGCAGCACCGACAGCACGGATCCGGCGATGTCGGGCGTGGCTGCGCAGAGCAGGAGCAGGCTTCCATCTGCACCGGCGACGCGTGCCGCCTGACGGGCGGCCCGGAGGCTCTCAGGGGAGCCGTCGATGCCGCACACGAAGTCCCTCATGGACAGTGCGCCGGGACGCGGTGATCGTGTGGTCTTCGGGTGATCGACCATGTCTTTACGGTAGAGACGCGGGCCGGGCCCACCATCGGCGGAAATCCGGATCCGGGTTGCGGCGTTTCCCGGACGTCGCGAAGACCGCCCTCCGTCTCAGGAGTCGTGCATGTCCGCGCGGCAGCGGGCGATCAGGCGCTCGGCGTCCTCGATCGAACGTCGCTTGGCATCGGCATCCAGGTGCGGGGCGAGCAGCGGGCTCTCGGGTGACGACATGAGGAGCCGCAGCCGGACGATCGCCTCGGCCGGGACGTGGCCCGCGTCCTCGTCGACGGAGGCGGCGAGCTCCTGGAGCTCGTGCTCGACCGCCCGAACGGTCTGCGGATCGACGACCCGGAAGGCGATCGGGCTGGCCGTATGGGCCTGTACGCAGACGTCGCGCAACCCCTCCGCCACGGCGTGCTGCGTCCGGGTGGAGGCGAGGTCGACCCGTCGCCGGGCGCAGCGGGCGTCGTGCGAGCCTGCGAGCACGAGCCTGTCGACTGCCCGCCGACGGTCGTCGTTTGCGAGCATCATCCTCCCGAGCTCGAGCGCCGCCCAGCCGGCCGCCCCGCCGGAGACGAGCCAGAGATAGTCCCCCCAGGCGCCGACGACGAGCGCCGCCGCGGCGGACGCCCCGGCGAAGGCCACGGCGGCTACGAGCCGCTGCGTGAGGTGCTCGATGCGCCCGTCTATCCGGTCCAGCTCACTCATGTCCCGAGAATGGCTGGGTGCGACATCGGGTGCATCGGGCTCGACTCGGAAACGGGTGGCGGGAAACCCGAGGGGCCTATGCGGCAGGTTCCGACCCGCCGTCGCCGGGCGGCGCCTCCCCGGAGGCATCTCGGGACGGCCGCTGCCGTGCGCCGGGCTGCGGCCGTCCCTCCTGCCGCCCTGGGGCAGTCGTCCGGAGACGGCGCGGTACGAACTCCACCACAGGCGGCTCCGCGGCGGTCGGGTCGCCCGTCGGGGGCCGGATGATGGCGGTCCGCGTCCGAGACATCAGCGTCCGGCGATGTAGTGACGGACGACGATCCGTCGCCGTCCGGGCTGCACCTCGACGACCTCGGTCAGCGGGATGCGGATCCGGCGGATCCGCCACAGCCCCGAGGCGACGGCCACGACATCCGGCGCGTCCGCCTCGAGATCCTGCTCGACGTGATCGACCACGCCGATCCGGCCGTCCGGGCCGTCGACGCGGAACCCGTCGCAGTGGTGCAGCCAGTACTCCGCCTCCACGGGCCCGGGAGAGCGGTTCAGGCCTTCGCCCGCCTTCAATCCCAGCATGGTGGATCGCGGTAGCAGATGCATCGCCCCTCCTCGGACGCTGATCCCCCCGGTCGACTGCTCGAGGGAACCAGCAGTCTGCTCGGACGTTCGGGCTGCGCCTTCGGTGAGCGCGCCGAACCGACATCAGGGAATGCCCTGAGACGCATCCGTAGTTCCCGCGACAGACGGCGGGTTTGCCCCCATGCGCCTCTCCGGCGGATCGCCGAAGCTCCGGGTCGCGGACGGCGCCCGCCGCCGCACACGCACCTCGAGAGGGCGAAGCCAATGACCGACCAGATCGCGATCCTCGCCGAGATTCGACCAGGGCAGCGCCCGGCGCTCGAGCGGCTCCTTCATGAAGGGCCGCCGTTCGACCTTGCCGCCGAAGGGTTTGAGCACCACGAGGTGTTCCTCGGCGATACGGAGGTCGTCTTCATCCTCGATGGGCCGGGCGCGCGCACGCAGCTCCAGCGCCTCGCCGCGACCAGGTCGCTCCTGGGCGCGTTCGTCAAGATGTCGAGCCTCGTCTCGGCACCACGGATCCTGGAGCAGACGTTCGAGTGGGATCGACGCGCCGAGCCGGGTTTGCCCGGGTAAGCACGGCGACGGACTACGACGAGAGAGGGCGGACATGGTCACTCCAGCCGAGATCACGACCGCGACGCGGGAAGATCTGTTGAACGCGATACGCGGAGAGGCGTTCGCGTACGCCAGCTACCTGCTGTTCGCCGAGGCGGCGCGCCGCAGCGGCAGGACCGAGATCGCCGACCTCTTCGAGACGACCGCCCGCACGGAGCTCCTCGAGCATTTCGCCGTGCAGGCCGCGCTCGTGGGGCTCGTCGGCACCGACGCCGACAACCTGCGTCACGCGATCGAAGGAGAGTCGCACGAGATCGACGTGGTGTACCCGTCCTACACGGAGCATGCCCGCAAGGCCCCTGACGCCTCCGCCCCCGACCGGTTGGAGGAGATCCGCCGGGACGAGCTGGATCATCTCGAGGCGTTCCGGGAAGCGCTCGAGTCGATCGCGTGATGGCGCAACCCTCGACCCCGACTTCCTGCCGGTCAGGCTGCGCGACCGCATCGTGGAGGGCGCGCGCGGCGAGGATCCGGTACTGCTCCACGGCGCGATCGTCGCCGCGCTCGAGATCCACCGGCCCGCGACCGCGGTCGAGCACATCTTCGCCCTCGTGGTCGCCGACCTGCGACACCGGCAAAGCCTGCCCGCCGCACCGTGCCGAGGCGGCCATCGCAGCGGCCCAGCCGGCGGCGCGGGGCGCCGCCGGCTGGGCTGAGACTGCCTACAGGCGCGGAAAGCCGGACGTCTTCGCCTCGCCCGGCGGCGTCCCCTCCCGGGCCTGGGTGAGCAGGTCGCTCGCCGCGACGGCCGCGTCCTCCTTGTCCGCGAACGTGGCCTCTGTGAGGTGTTTCTCGGTGTACTCGTTGTCCTCGATGTACCCGCGCCATGTGCGCGAATCCCGGTCGAACTCCACACCGGTGTGCCACTCCGAATAGTCACTCAACGGTCATCCTCCCGGTCGTATACGGGCATGGTTGTACGCAATCGCACGTGCCAGCGGACGTCGCGCTCGATGTCAGTCGCCGGTCGTCCCGGCATCTCGACGGGTCGGCCCGCGACCGCGCTGTGGAGCATTGCCTCCCAGGCCCGAGCACGATCGAACTCACCGCCGACGATCGGCCCCTCCGGGGCGTCCACGAGGTAGCTCTCCGTTCATTCGACCTCGTAGTCGCGGCGCCGCAGTCGCTTCGCGATGCCGCGCGCCGCCAAGCCGGTCATGCCGGGGGAGCGATCGAGCCGGGTGTCGAACGCTGCGGCGTTGCGACCCGGGTTGTGCGGGAGCTCCCGCAGCTCAGTGGCGCAGGCCCCGCGCATCGACGGCGTCCGGCTCGATCTCGACATGGCCGTCTTCGTGGGCGGCGTTGATCGCCATCTGCCGGCTCGGCGCCGTGCTCATGCCATGGATGTGCGTCGGCCCGCCCACCACGAGCAGGTCGACGTCGTCCCGGGGGCCTTCCACGTCGCGCACGTGCTGCACCGCCGCGCCGTCACCCCAGCCTTCCGCGATCGCCTCGGCGACCGCGCGCGTGTTGCCGTACATGGACTCGTAGACGATCAGCGCTCGCATCGTTCCTCCCTCGCGCCGCATCGAGGAATGACGCGCAGTTCGGCGGCGTCGATCAGTCGGCGCGTCCGTCGGATCACAGTCAAGTCTGGCGCAGGTGGGCCGGCGAGCGGCTCGCGCACCATCACCCCGGCTCGTCGTCGAGCAGGACGAGCTCCGGTTCGCGGATGTCGGCGAACCGGCCACGCTCGCGCTCAAGCCGCGGGGCCTCTCGGGGCGAGTAGGCGTAGTCCGGCAGGTAGGCGATGCTGACCTCGCTGCGACGGAGCGGCCCGGCACAGCCGGTCACCTCCCCCGCGGCCAGCTCGACCGCCCAGTACTCACCGGTTTCCATGTCGCGCCAGAACTCGTGGATCAGCATCCCTGCTCTCCCGCCGGGCATGCGGGCATCGTGGCCCGGGGCAGATAGGGAGGCCTCCGTGCAGATACCGACGAGGCGTCGGTAATTCTCCGAACGCCGGCAGCTTTGCGGCCTTACCGCACGCACGCTCGGTGCCCTCGCGGATTCGCCTCGACGGGTCGCCCGACGACGATGGCGGCATGGATATTCGACCTCGGAGGATCCGATGAGCAGCGGCCAGGGACAAGGGCTGTTCGGCGCCGCGCTGGCGGCGGGAGTGCGGGGACGGCCGGAGAGCTCGCCCGCGCTCGGCCCGGAGTGGGTGAGCGTGCTCGAGAGCGTCCCGCTCTTCGCCGGGCTCTCGAAGCGACATCTTCGCCGCATCGCGCGGACGGCGATCCGCGCGGACATCCCGCAGCACACCGTCATCGTCGGCCCGACACGCGAGGCCGACTCGTTCTTCGTCATCCTTGACGGCGAGGCCGAGGTGGCGACGCCGACTGGCACGCGCATCCGTCTGGGGCCGGGCAGGTTCTTCGGCGAGATGGCCCTCCTCGACAGCAGCCCGCGCACGGCGACCGTCACCGCGGCGACCGCGATGCGGGTCATGCGCATCTCGCAGCGTCGCTTCAGCCAGCTGCTGGAAGCCGAGCCGAAGGTCTCGCTCGCAATCATGCGCGAGCTGGCGGCGCGGGTGCGGCGACTCGAGGGCGAGTCCCGCCAGTAGCCGCGCAAGGGCCTCCGCCGCTGCCCTCCGAAGCACCCGGAACACGGCGGCGGCCGAGACCTGCGCGCATTCGCTGACGATCGGGCGCGAGCGCTGCGCTGCCCGATGTGGGGGGCAAGCACGTGGGAGGAGGCACCGATGCGCGAGGGCGATGCACCGCTCACGGTGGAGGAGGCCCGCCGGCTCCGTGCGCCCCAGCTGGGCGCGTGTGGGAATACCCGTACGTGATTGCAGGGAATCCGCGGATGGCCTGCGGTCGTGCGAGTGGCATCCTGATCTTGTCGAGCAGGAAGTTCCTTCACGGCACCCCTCTCGGTGAGAAGACGGCGATCCGCCGGAGAGCTCGCAGAGACCAAGACGCGGTGAACGGACGACCTGCTCGGCGCATGGTCCGGGAAGGCCGGGCGACGCCGGCACGGGCTCAGTCGTCAGCGGTCCCGGCGGCCGATGCGTTCCCGGTGCCGCCGCGACCGGCCGGCGGGAGCCATGGGGAGTCCACGGAGGCCGCGTCAGGGGGAACGCGGAGAGCCGTTCGTGCCGAGGTGCCGCGTGCGCGCGTATTCCCGAAACGCGATCGAGGGCGAATGCGATCGCCGAGGTCCGCATTTCACGGATGCCGTGTTGAGCCGCGTCGCCGAAGGTTAACGGTGCAAACAGACCTTCCGAGGCATCGATGGGATACGGACTCAACCACCTCCGAGCACGATCCGCCGCCGCTTCCGTTCTGATCGGTTCGCTCGTCATGTTCGGACTTACCGCGCCGAGCCGCACGCCGATCGCTCGGTCGCCGGTCCCGGCCCCGAACGGGCGCTTCACGCTCGCCCGCGTCGACCCGTGCTTTCTTGCGCCGCCGCCGGCCGGGCCTACGGGCTGGCCGCTCGCGCCGACCGGACGCCCTCACGGGATTCGCGGGAGCTTCAACGGCGTGCGAGGCCTCTCGCCGCATTTCGGTGTGGACGTCGAAGCGCTCCGCAACCAGGCCCCTGTCTATGCCATCGCTTCGGGGACCGTCATGCGGATGCGGCCGGGGGCTCATCGCTTCTCGATCCGCACCCTCGCGAACGGCCACAAGCTCTTCTACGACCATGTCGTGCCCCTGCCGAGGCTCCACACGGACGAGTCGATCGCCGCGGGCCAACCGATCGGACACGTCGTCAAGGGGTACTACCACGTCCACGTCTCCGAGTACTCGGCGGCGTGCGGGTGGATCAACCCCATGCGCCCCACGGGCCCGCTGCGGGTTGCGCAGAACACCGAGCCGCCCACCATCGGGCCCCTCTCCGCCTTCGTTGCAGACTCCGCCGCCTTCCGCCGGTTCGATACGGCTCTCAGCCCATCCAGCGAGCGCGACCCGGCGACGCCGCTACCGCTCTCGGAGCTCCACGGAGTCGTCGACCTGCGCGCCGAGGCGCACGACTGGCCCGTACGCGCGATGGCGGGAAAACCGCAGCTGGAGCTCGAGGTCGCGGCGATTCGCGCGTACCTCGCACCGCTCTCCGACCGCCACGCGCACCTCAGCCGGATGAAGATGATCGACGACGGTGCGACGCTTCTGAACCCCGCGGGGCTGGGCACGACGCTCTGGCACATCTGGGCGTTCGGCACCTGGCGCGACCCCTCGGGCTACTACCAGTCGGGCCCGGACGCTCGATCGCACCTCGGAGCGGCCTACGTGTGGCACGTCGGCGGCACACGCGGGCTCCACACACAGCTCTACCCCGACGGTCGATACCAGTACTGCGTGCAGGCCCTCACGATCGACGGGGTTCGCGGCACTCGCTGCACGGCGGTCGTGATCCAGAATCGATCGCCGGGGTGATGTCCGGCCCCGCGAGTCCTCCGGGCGCGTGACAACTACGAATCGCGAACCGCGCGTTCACCGAGGCGCCCGGCCGCCCCCCGGAGCGACGCTGACGTCGTTGAGACCTGTTCGCTCCGGGAGGAGGCCAGGTGGGACGCGCGCTCATCATCTACGAGTCGATGTACGGGGAACACCGAGGCGATCGCCGGTGCGATCGGACGCGGCCTCAGCGAGTTCGGCAGCGTGGACGTGACCGAGGTCGGCGCGGCTCCTACCGGCGTGCCGGCCGACGTCGCGCTGATCGTCGTCGGCGGTCCGACGCATGCGTTCGGCATGAGCCGCCCATCGACCCGTGCGGACGCCGCCAAGCAGGCGGAGCGCTCCGTGATCTCCGCCGACGTGGGCGTCCGGGAATGGATGGAGCGACTCGATCTGGGGGCTGCGCGACCGGTCGTCGCCGTCTTCGATGCGCACGTCGAGCGTCCGAAGCTCCTGCGTCACGTCGGGTGGGCCCCAGTGGCGATCGAGCGGCGCCTGATCGGGCTTGGCCTGCGCGTCGTGGTTCCGTCCGAGCACTTCTGGGTGCACGGAAGCCTTGGGCCGCTCGTCGACGGCGAACGCGACCGCGCCGAGCTGTGGGGTCGCGAGATCGCCCGTCGGGTGGCGCTCGTCCCGGCCGCACCGCCGGTCGCATGAGCCGTCCTGCGCCTCCCGAGCGCGACGACGCGGAACCCGGTGGGTTGTGCGGCCGATGAGCACCGGTGTTTTCAGCGATCAGCTCGAGGCGGGGTTGCGGCGCGACGGTGAAAAGACGATCGGCGGGCTCAGCCGTGAGTTCGGCGACAGGAGCTTCGCGGCGGCAGTCCTGGTGCTGATGTTCGTTCCGGCCCTGCCGCTGCCGACGGGTGGCATCTCACACGTGTTCGAAGTGGTCACCGTCTTCCTCGGGGCCGAGATGGTGCTGGGGCGCCGAACGATCTGGCTGCCGAAGCGGTGGGGACGCCATCCGCTCGGTGCCGTGGCGACGGAGCGGGCGATCCCGTTCATTCTCCGCTGGGTGCGGCGGGCGGAGCGCGTGTCCCGACCGCGCGGCGCCCGTCTGTTCGAGCAGGCGTGGATGCAGCGGATTCTTGGTCTGGTCTTCATCGTCTTCGCCGCGACCGCAGCCCTCGCGCCGCCGTTCTCGGGGCTCGACACGCTTCCGGCGATGGGAGCCGTCGCCGTCGCGCTCGCGATCCTGTTCCAGGATCTCGCGGTCCTCGCAGTCGGCCTTCTCGTGGGTGCCGGCGGGATCGCGCTCGTGGCAGCGGCCGGTGCGGTGGTCGTCCGGATCGTCGGCAGCGTGTTCTGACGCGTCGGACGCACCGGACGCGAACAGTGGTGGTCGCCGCGGTGCCGGCTAGCGCCGCGTCTTCCAGATCATCGCCGGGTCGGGACTGCCGCCCGGGGTGACGGGGATGAACTCGAATCCGTCCGGGACGTGCAGGTACCCCGGCGCGGTGCCGCCGACGGCGGTGTGGCCGTACTGCCACACGATCCGTTTTGTGTGCGGGTCGATCACGACCACGCGGTCATTGAAGTCGTCACCCACGATCACGTCGCCGTTGGGGAGCATGGCCGCCAGGCTGGGATGGTCGAGCATCCCGGGGCCCGATGACGGGCGATACGACCACATCACCGCCCCCGTGTGGCGGTTCAGGATCACGACGCCGCCGGGGCGCGCGTAGTCGGCGACGATGATGTTGCCGTTGCGGGTGAGCTGCGGGTCGGACGCGTAGCTCACCGGCGCCTTGTAGACGTGGACGAGCCGCCCTCCCAGGGTCATGTCGTCGATGTAGCCGCCGTTGATCTCGCTGATCAGGATGTGACCGTCGCGAAGGGGCGTGTCGCCGTTGATGTCGCCGAAGCTGGCCGGGGGGTTGTGCACGCACACGCCGGTGGTGCCGAGGATGCGCACGATCCGCTGGCCACGGATCTCGAGGACGCGGCAGTTGTACGCGTCGGCGACGATCACCAGGCCGTGCGGCAGCGCGTAGGCGTCGTCGGGGGTGTTCATGTACCCGGGAGCCGACCCCGGCTGGCCGGGATGCCCGTACCGCCAGACCAGCTTCCCCCGCGCGTACGAGACCCGGATGATGTCGTGGTTCTCCTCCTCGTTGGAGATGATCTGACGGCCTGACGGCGTGAAGAAGGTGTCGTCGTCGAAGTGCAGGCTGACGCCCGAGCCCGGCCGCGGGAACTGCCAGATGACGTGGTGGGCGGGAGTCACGATCACCATCCTGTCGTTGCCCCGGTCGGCGATCAGGAGGTCTCCCGGCAGCGGTCCGTGGAACAGCGCCGGGAGGGTGCTCTGCCCGCCCGGGACGTGGTGGTGACGTGCGGTCGGTCCGGAGGTCGTCGTCCAGTGCAGCCGGAGCACCGATGACAGCGGCGCCATGCCGTCGGAGCCACCGACGACGACCAGGCCGGCGGGCGTCGGCGCGACGCCCGCGTCCGACAGCGGATGCGGGAGCCTGGCGACGACGTGCGCTCGGCCCGACGCCGTGACCGCGACCACCTGGTCAGTGGGGCGTCCGCCGGTCGAGATCCCGCCGACCACGTACATGACGCCGTCGAGCACTCCGGCGTCGGCGTGCATCAGCGGCTGCGGCAGCGACCCGACGCGGGTCACGCGACCCGTCGCCGGATCGAACGACAGGATGTCGCGGGTCGGGCCGCCTTCGGTGCGACCACCGGCGATCAGCACGCGGCCCCCGAGCGGCGCGACGGCGGCGTAGCGTAAGCCCTGCGGGAGCGTCCCGACGACGCGCGCGTGCGCCCCGCCCGAGTAGGCGAGCACGTGATCCGAGAACACCCGGCCCGTGTAGCCGCCGACGAGGTAGGCGTCCGATCCCATCGACGCTGCCGAGAGGTCGGAGAGTGGCGAAGGCAGCGCTCCGACGAGCGTCGTCACCCCGGACGCCGGCGTGTACCGGCCGATCCCCGAGTAGCTCGTGGCCTGGCCGCCTCCGAGCACGTAGAGACGGCCCCGGACGAGCGCAGCGGCACCGTCGTGCAGGGGTGTGGGGAGCGGCTTCAGCGCTCGGACGCCGCCCGGTGCGAGCCGGACCACGGACGCGGAGGACGCCTGGGAGGCGTCGAGGCCGCCGAAGGCGTAGACCGCTCCGCCGAGCACGGTGACGGCTGGATCCTGGACGGCCTGCGGCAGGCGGCCTATCAGGCTGATCTCGAGGCGGCGGCGCGCCTTCGCGGCATGACCCTCCGCGGTGGACGCCGCGCTCGACGCGCCCGTCGAGGTCGTGCGCTTCGTGGCGGCCGCGGGGCTGGGGTCGTCGCCGCCTTGACGCTCGACCAGCGCGATACCCACAGTCAGCAGCGCGATCGCCGCAACAGCCGGCCCGAGCCGCCGGAGGCGGCTTCGGCGTCGGCGTCGACGTGGGCCTCCAGGCGTAAACATCCGGCGGCGAGGCTACCGGGGGTGGATTGGCGGGCGCCAACCGGGGCCATCGAATCCCGGGCACGGCATGCGGCGTGTTGCCCGCCCGCGGCAGGCGCTCACTCCGTCTCGGCGGAGTCCACGTCGTCGACCCGGCGCGGCGCGGACGATCGGCCTGACGCGCGTGGGGCGTACCTGGAGCGGATCGAGTTCATATTGCGGACGCACCTCGAGCCGTCCCCGCCTGATCCCGTCTTCACCTGGGAGCGGACGTTGGTCGATCGAACACCCTCGTCGTGGTGGACTCCTCACGCCGGCTGGAACGATGGCGGAGGGCGGCCGTCTTCATCCCCCTGGCCTTCGCGACGATCGCGTTGGGCGCGTATCGCGGGTACGGCGGACCATGCGCTCCTCGTGGGGATCGTCGTCGCTGTCGAGCTTCTCGCCTTCGCGATCTCCGTGTATTCCTCTACTTCGGAAGTCGTGCCCGCGCCTCGCCCGACGGCGTTTCGGCTCGACCAGTCCACGGCGATGATCAAGGCGACCGACTTAGCCATGCGCCCGGCACGATTCGAACGTGCGTACTGTGCTTTGCGTTCGCGCTCTACAGCGGCGGTTGCCTCGACGGGCTAGACCCTATGCGGGTTCGAGCTGGGGCGTGATCTGTCCGGCCAGACCCTCATCGTCGGTTCGCGGGTTTGTCTGGCCGGGGACGGGCCCTGGCTGACCGCAGACGAGGAGGGTCTGGCCATGGAAACGATGACATGGGTGGGGATGGATGTCCACGCTCGGTCGACGCACGCTGCTGTGGTGGTGGCGTGGACGGGGGAGTTGCGGCGGGCGCGGTTCGGTGGTGGTGCCGAGCCGGTGGTGGCGTGGCTGCGCGGGCTGCCGCCGCCGGTGCGGGCGTGCGATGGGGCTGGCCCGACCGGGTATGGGCTGGCTCGCGCGGCCCAGTCGGCCGGTGTCGCGGTCGACGTGATCGCGCCCAGCAAGACGCCGCGCGCGCCGGGCGAGCGGATCAAGACCGACCGCCGCGACGCCGAGCTACTGGTGCGGCTGCTGATGGCAGGGCAGCTTCGCCCGGTCGCGATCCCGACCCCGCGGGTGGAGGCGTTGCGCGACCTGACCCGCGCGCGTGACCGCATCCGCGGCGACCTTTTGCGCG
>JAICJM010000279.1 GCA_025928435.1 Thermoleophilia bacterium | reverse complement strand
TCACGAGAAGGACGCGCCGTTCGAGGAGGCGCCGTTCGGCGTGATCGGACTCGAGACGGCGTTCGCCGCCGTCTACACCCACCTGGTCGAGCCGGGCATGCTGCCGCTGCAGACGGTGATCGAGCGCATGTCCTCCGGCCCCGCGCTCGCCTTCGGGCTGCCCGCGCCGGGACTAGCCGAGGGCCGGACGGCCGACATCGCCGTCTGGGATCTCGGCGCCTCCCGGGTGATCGAGCCGCCGTACGCGTCCCGGTCGCGCAACTCCGCCTTCGCCGGGCGCTCCCTGCGCGGCGTCTGCCGGCTCACGATCTCCGGCGGCCGGGTCGCCCACAGGCTGATCGAGGCGGTCGCGTGACCGCCTTCCTCGTCCTCGAGGACGGCACCGTCCACCGTGGCCGCCCGTACGGCGGCCACGGGATCGCGGTGGGCGAGCTCGTGTTCACGACGGCGATGACCGGTTACCAGGAGGTCGTGACCGACCCCTCGTTCGCGGGCCAGCTCGTCACCTTCACGCAGCCGATGATCGGGAACTACGGCGTCGAGGGGGACGCGTCCGAGTCGGCGGCCCCGGCCGCGCGCGCCGTCGTCGTCCGCGAGGGCCGCAACTCCACGCCGAACGGCCGCGAGGGCTTCTCCGACTGGCTCGCCGCCCGGGGCGTCGTCGGCCTCCAGGGCGTCGACACGCGCGCGATCACCCGCCGCCTGCGCGACGGGGGCTCGGTGCGGGCGGCGGTCTCGACCGGCACCGCCTCGATCGCCGAGGTGCTGGAGCTCGTGCGGGCCGAGCCCGCGATGCTGGGCCAGGCCCTGGCCGCCGGCGTCTCCCGGCAGCAGCCGGAAGCCGTCCCGGCGCAGGGAACGGAGCTGGCACACGTCGCCGTGCTCGACTACGGCGTCAAGTCCTCCATCGTCCGCGTCCTGAACGAGTCCGGGGCGCGCGTGACGGTCTTCCCGTGGGACTGCGCCGCCGCCCAGGTGCTGGCCGCCCGCCCGGACGGCATCGTGCTCGGCAACGGGCCGGGCGACCCGGCCGCGCTGAGCGCGTGCGTCGGCGTCGTCGGCGACCTGGTCGGGACGGTGCCGCTGCTCGGGATCTGCCTTGGTCACCAGCTGCTCGGGCAGGCCCTCGGCCTCGAGACCTTCAAGCTGCGGTTCGGCCACCGCGGCGCCAACCACCCGGTGCTCGAGGTCGACACCGGGCGCGTGCTCGTGACGGCCCAGAACCACGGGTTCGCGGTGCGCCCACCCGCGGAGCGGCGCGAGTTCGAGACCGGCTTCGGCCCGGGCCGGGTGACGCACGTCTCCCTGTACGACGGCACCGTCGAGGGGATCGAGCTGACCGGGATGCCGGTCTCGTCCGTGCAGTACCACCCCGAGGCGAGCCCCGGCCCGCACGATGCCCGGCCCACCCTGACCGACTTCGTCGCCTCGCTGGCGAGCGCCGCTCCGAGGGCCGTTGCCTAGGCGCGCCGACATCTCGAGCGTCGCCGTGATCGGCTCCGGGCCGATCGTGATCGGGCAGGCGTGCGAGTTCGACTACTCCGGCAGCCAGGCCCTGCGGGTGCTGCGGGCCGAGGGCATCCGCACGGTGCTGATCAACTCGAACCCGGCCACGATCATGACCGACGGCGGCTGGGCCGACCGCACCTACCTGGAGCCGCTCGACGTGGAGGGCGCGGCGTCGGTGCTGCGGCGCGAGCACCCGGACGCGCTCCTGCCGACGCTGGGCGGCCAGACGGCCCTCAACCTCGCGTCCGACCTGCACGACGCGGGCGTCCTCGAGGAGCTCGGCGTCGAGCTGATCGGCGCCTCCTACGACGCCATCCGCCGGGCCGAGGACCGCGAGCTGTTCGCCGAGACGATGGCGACGGTGGGGCTGCGCGTCCCGACGAGCACCATCGCGACCAGCATGCAGGACGCCCGCGCCGCCCTCGCATCCGGCGTGCTCCACCTGCCGCTCGTCATCCGGCCGGCGTTCACGCTCGGCGGCCACGGCGGGGGCTTCGCCCGCACGCCGGAGGAGCTCGAGGCGGTCGTGACCCGCGGCCTGCGCGAGAGCCCGATCGGCCAGGTGCTGCTCGAGGAGTCCGTCGCGGGGTGGGGCGAGTTCGAGCTCGAGGTGATCCGCGACAAGCGCGACAACGTCGTCATCGTCTGCTCGATCGAGAACGTCGATCCGATGGGCGTCCACACCGGCGACTCGGCCACCGTCGCCCCGGCCCAGACCCTCTCCGACCGCGAGTACCAGCTCCTGCGCGACGCCTCCGCCGATGTGATCCGCGCGGTCGGCGTCGAGACGGGCGGCTCCAACGTCCAGTTCGCGCTCAACCGTGAGACCGGCGACCTGGTCGTGATCGAGATGAACCCGCGCGTGTCCCGCTCGTCCGCACTCGCGTCCAAGGCGACCGGCTACCCGATCGCCAAGGTCGCCACGAAGCTCGCGCTCGGCTACACGCT
The DNA here is from genome assembly GCA_025928435.1 of Thermoleophilia bacterium. Next base: position 1,369 of record JAICJM010000279.1, on the reverse strand, counting down.
CGACGAGATCCCGAACGACATCACCCGCACGACGCCGGCCGCGTTCGAGCCGACGCTCGACTACGTCGTCGTCAAGCTGCCGCGGTTCGCGTTCGAAAAGTTCCCGGGCGCCGACACCGGGCTGACGACGCAGATGAAGTCGGTGGGCGAGGTGATGGGCATCGGCCGGACGTTCGCCGAGGCGTGGGGGAAGGCGATGCGCTCGCGCGAGCTCGACGGCCGCCCGCGCACCTCCGGCTCGGTGGCCGAGGCCGAATGGGATCGCTTCGATGCCATCCAGGGCCGGCTCACCGCCGGCGAGGATCCGGCCGCGCTCGCCGCCGAGTCGTCCGTGCACCGCTGGTTCCTCGACGAGTGGGAGCGGATCGCGCACTCGGAGCGGATGCTCGCCCGCACCCCGATCGAGTCGCTCGTCGAGACGGACTGGCGCCGGCTGAAGCAGCTCGGCCTCGCCGACGCCCGCATCGCCGACCTGGCCGGTGCCGACGAGGCGACCGTGCGCAGGCTGCGCCTCGCCGCGGGCGTCCGGCCGGTGTTCAAGGCGGTGGACAGCTGCGCGGCCGAGGTCGAGGCCCAGGCGCCGTACTTCTACTCGGCCTACGAGGAGGAGGACGAGCTCGAGCCGGCGGAGCGGCCGACGGTCGTCATCCTCGGCGCCGGCCCGAACCGGATCGGCCAGGGGATCGAGTTCGACTACTGCTGCGTCCGTGCCGTCCAGACCTTCCGCGAGCTCGGCTACGACGCGGTGATGATCAACTGCAACCCCGAGACCGTCTCGACCGACGCGGACTCCTCCGACCGGCTCTACTTCGAGCCGCTCACGGTCGAGGACGTGCTCGAGGTGGTCGAGCGCGAGCGGCCCGTCGGGGTGGTCGTCCAGTTCGGCGGGCAGACGCCGCTGCGGCTGGCCCGCCGGCTCGAGCAGGCGGGCGTGAAGATCCTGGGGACGCCCTTCGCCGCCATCGACGTCGCCGAGGACCGGGAGCGGTTCGGCCGCGTCCTGGCCGAGCTCGGCCTGCACGCGCCGGACTGGGGGATCGCCGCGGACGCCGACGAGGCGGTCGCGATCGCGAACCGGATCGGCTACCCGGTGCTCGTGCGACCGAGCTACGTGCTCGGCGGCCGCGAGATGCGCATCTGCGACGACGAGGCCTCGCTCCACGGCGGCCCGGTGCAGCCGGGGTCGCTCGTCGACCGGTTCGTCGACGACGCGATCGAGGTCGACGTCGACGCGATCTGCGACGGCGAGCGCACCGTGATCGGCGCCATCATGGAGCACGTCGAGGAGGCCGGGGTGCACTCGGGCGACTCGACCTGCGTCATCCCGCCGATGTCGCTCGGTCAGCGGGTCGAGGAAGAGCTGCGGCGG
>JAICJM010000120.1 GCA_025928435.1 Thermoleophilia bacterium | reverse complement strand
GTCGGTCCGTTCCACCCTTCACTATCATCGCCCACCGTGACGTTGGAGGCACGCATCCTGGATGCGGTCACCGCCGGCAGGGAGGAGCTGGTCGACCTCACGGCGCAGCTGGTCGCGTTCGACACGACGGCCCGCACGCCGACGGACACTCCCCGCCAGGAGGCTGACCTGCAGGCATATCTCGGCGATCGGCTCCGAGCCGCCGGGGCGGCCGTCGACATCTGGGAGCCGGCGCCGTCCGACATCGCCGGCTCGCGCCAGATGCCGCCCGGGCTCGGGTTCGACGGCCGCCCCCAGATGGCTGCCCGGTTCGCGGGCGCCGGCGGCGGCCGGAGCCTGCTCTTCAACGGGCACATCGACGTCGTCCCCTCGGAGCCGCGCGACCGCTGGACGAGCGACCCCCACCAGGCCGAGGTGCGCGACGGCAACCTGTACGGGCGCGGCGCCTGCGACATGAAGGGCGGCGTCGCCTGCATGGTCTACGCCGCCGAGATCCTCCGGCGTCTGGGCGTGCGCCTGCGCGGCGACCTGATCGTGAACACGGTCACCGACGAGGAGTCCTCCGGCGCGGGCGGCCTGGCCGCCGTCCGCCACGGCGTGAAGGCCGACGCGGGCATCGTGACCGAGCCGACCGCGTTCGAGGTCTGGGTCGCCTGCCGCGGGTCGCTCACGCCGACGTTCCGGGTGACGGGGCGGCCGGGGCACGCCGAGATGGCGCAGGGGCACTGGCGCGACGGCGGGGCGGTGAACGCGATCGAGAAGATGGGCGTCGTGATGGACGCCATCGCCCGGCTGCGCGAGGAGTGGCGGGGCAGCCCGGCCCAGCGCCACGACCACCTCCCGCCGGGTGACATCGTCCCGGTGAAGATCGGCGGCGGCGAATGGACGGTGACGTACCCGGCGGCCTGCTGGATGACGTGCGAGGTGACCTACCTCCCCGGCCGTGCGGACGGCGAGGGCTGGGGCCGCGACGTCGAGGCCGAGATCTCCGACTGGATCGCCCGGGCCGCGGCCGCCGACGCCTGGCTGGCGGAGAACCCGCCGGTGATCGAGTGGGACCTGGACATCCCGCCGTCCGAGGTCGATCCCGCGCTCCCGGTCGTCGACACGATGATGCGGGCGACGGCCGCGGCGGGGAAGCCGGGCGTGTTGGGCGGGCTCGACTCCTGGTACGACGCCGCCACGTTCACCCGCTTCGGCGGGACGCCGTCGATCGGCTATGGGCCGCGCAGCATCGAGTGGGCCCACACCGTCGATGAGTACGTGCCGGTCGACGACCTGGTCGCCTGCGCGGGGGCGCTGGCCATCGCGGCGGCCGAGCACTGCGGGGTGGCGGAGTGACGACGGCGACGCCCCGCATCGCGAATCCCGACGACGCCCCGACGGTCACCAAGCTGCTGAAGGCGTTCTTCAGCCACGAGGGCCGGGTCGTGCGCCACCTGCAGCAGAACGTCGAGGCGATCCTGTGCGATCCCGGCCGTGGGTTCTTCATGGTCGCCGACGAGGCCGCCGTCGCCACGACGACGATTCGCATCTCCGCGAGCGGCGGAGCGAGCGCCGAGATCGAGGAGATCTGGGTGCAGCCGTCGGCGCGCGGGCGCGGGCTCGGCGCGAGCCTCCTGCGAAACGCCATCGACGAGTGCCGCCGGCGCGGCATCGAGTCGATCGAGCTGCGCGTGACCCCTGACGACCGCGAGCTCGGGATCCCCGACTTCTACGTCAAGCAGGGCTTCCGCCACCGCGGCCTCCAGATCATGGACTACTGCGGGGAGTAGGATCGGCTCCCCGACCGTGGGAGGAGTCATGAGCGTACGCGCTGGAGGCACCGGGTGGCAGGTGGCGGCGGTGAACGACGTCCCGCCCGTGAAGCCGGACTGGCCGCCGACCTGGAAGTCGATCCGCCACCACTTCGGCATCACGGCGTTCGGGATCAACGCCGTCACCAAGGACGCCGGCCAGGTGCTGATCCCCGAGCACCACGAGCGCGAGTCCGGCCAGCAGGAGATCTACTTCGTCCACGCCGGCGAGGTGGTTGCGACGCTCGGCGACGAGCGCGTGACCGTCCCGGCAGGCGGGCTGATCGCCGTGGAGCCCGATGTGTCCCGCAAGATCGAGTCGACCGCCTCGCCGACCACGCTGCTCTGCGTCGGCGGCACGCCCGGCGCCGCCTACGAGGTGGGCGCCTGGGAGAAGTGAGCGTGCAGGGGCGCCGCTAGCTATTTCCCCCGGAAATTTCGCTAGGCGAACGGCAGCGCGACGACCGTGATCGGCACGCCGCCGGCGTCGCCGCGCGCCCCCTCGGCCACCTCGCGGCGGAGGATGGCGAGGCCGATGGGGCCGAAGCGGGGCGACTCGACGGCCGACGTGACCCGACCGACGCTCCCGCCGTCGACGACGACCTCCGTCTCACGTGACGGGGTACCGCCGTCGAAGCGGACGCCGCGCACGCCGCGGTTGGCATGGCCGCGGTAGTGCAGCCGCGCGACCGGCTCCTGGCCGGGGTAGCAGCCCTTGGTGAAGCTGATCGCGCGCGTCTCGAGGCCCGCCTCGGCCGGCATCGAGGAGGCGTCGAACTCGTACCCGAAGCGGGGCATCCCGGCCTCGATCCGGGCCAGCTCCCAGTCGGCCTCGGTCGCCGCGCCGTTCCCGGGCGCCGCGGCCACGAGCCGCTCGACGCCGACCGGCGTGTCGAGCAAGGCCAGGGCCCCGTCCGCCTCGCCCCACACCAACGCGTACTCGGCCGGGTCGAGCGCCACCTTCTTGCGGAAGCGCGCCCGCACGAGCGTCTCGAGCACGTCGCCGGCGGCCTGGGGCGGGCAGGCCAGGACGAGATCCTCGCCGACCCGGAACACCTCGAGGTCGGCGATCACGCGCGCCTTCGGCGTGAGCAGCAGCGCGTACATCCCCGCGCCCGGCGCGACCGCCTCGACGTCGTTTGACACCATGCTCTGCAGGTAGGCCACCGCGTCGGGCCCGCTGGCCCGGACGAACGCCCGATCGAGCACCGCCGCCATGCCCGCAGCGTACACGCCAAGCGGGGACTGTCCCCGCCGGGCGGGGACAGTCCCCGGTAAGCTCCCCGGCGCCTTGGCCGCCTCGCCCACCGACGTCTTCTGCGACCGGCTGCAGGCCCTGGTCGACATCGACTCCCCGTCCGAGCGCACGGAGCAGGAGGCCGTCGCCGAGATGATCGGCGCGTGGCTCGCGCCGATCGGCTGCACTCAGCAGTGGGTGGACGAGCCCGACAACCCCGCCCGCAGCCTGATCGTCACGCTGCCCGGCGGCGGCGGCCCGGCGGTCGCCCTGCTCGGCCACCCCGACACCGTCTTCGCCGCCGGGACGGCGGCGCGCTGGTCGTTCAGGCGCGACGGCGACCTCTGCACGGGGCCGGGCGTCGCCGACATGAAGGGCGGGCTCGTGCTCGCCGCGATGGCGGTCGAGCGGCTCGCCGCGATGCCCGCGCGCCCCTTCTCCGAGCTGCGCCTCCTGATCTGCGCCGACGAGGAGGTGCGCCTGCGGGCGCCCGCGGCCGCCGAGCATGCCCGCGGCGCCGCGGCGGCGCTCGTGTTCGAGTGCGGCCGCCGCAACGGCGACCTGGTCTCGGCCCGCAAGGGGGCGCTCTGGCGGACGCTCCACCTCCACGGCCGCCCGGCCCACGCCGGCGCCGACACCGCCCTGGGCCGCAGCGCCGTCTCGGCGCTCGCGCACGAGATCCTCCGCATCGAGGGCCTGGTCGAGGGCCACCCGGACATGACCTCCGTGGTCACGACCGTCCAGGGCGGCGACGCCGCCAACACCGTCCCCGGCGAGGCCCGGGCGACGATCGACATCCGCTCGGGGATCGCCGCCGACCTGGAGCACGCCCACGGCGAGCTCGAGCGCCCGAGCCCCTACGAGGGCGTCAGCGCGGAGCTCTCCGACCGCGGCACGTGGCCGCCGATGCCGGTGGCCGAGGAGCTCGTCCGGATCGCGCTCGGACACGCCCGCGACCTCGGCCTCGACATCGGCACCGAGCTCTCGGGCGGCGTGTCGGACGGCTGCTGGACGGGTGCCTGGGGCATCCCCACGCTGGACGGACTGGGCCCGGTCGGCGGCGACGACCACACCGAGACCGAGTGGATCGAGATCGCCACCTTCGAGCGGCGGCTCGAGCTGGTCGTGCGCCTGATCCAGTCGGTCTGCGCGGGCTAAGCGGCGAGCAGCTGGCCGACGCGCACCTGCTCCGAGAGCAGCCGCCGGAAGCGGGCCGGATCGCCGGCGACATACGCGGTGCACCGCTCGCGGCCCGCCGCGTAGCAGATGATGTAGGAGCGCGCGGTCGCCCCCCGCAGGAACCGGATCGCGTGGGCCGAGAGCTCGCGGTCGAGCAGGGCCCAGCGCTCGAGGTAGGCCCGCACCTCGTCCTCCTCCGTGCCATCGCCGTAGAGCATGTGCGCGGCGTTGACCTCGACCCATCGGCAGTCCTCGAGCGCCGACTCCACGGCGGCTGCGCGCGCGAAGTCGACCTCGATCCCCGCCGCGTCGGCCAGAGCCACGAAGGCCTCCGGCGTGCGGTCGAGGAGGACCGAGGGCGCCATCGACGCGATTCCCTCGGCGATCACCGACTGGGGCGTCGGGAGGAGCACGATCGTCTCCTCGAGCAGGCCGCGCTCGCGCACGAGCCGCTCGTCCTTCAGGCACCGCTCGACGTGGTGGCCGGGATAGGTCTCGTGGATGACGAGGCGCACCAGGTCGACCATCGAGACGGGCAGATCGCGGTTGATCGAGATCTTGCTGCGCAGGCCGCCGACGTACTCGCAGTAGCCCATCCACGGCACGTCGCGCACGATCTCGAGGTCGATCCCCTCACCCTCCGGAAGCTCGACCAGCTCGCGCGTGCACGCCCGCGCCGCCTCGATCGCCGCGGCCGCCACCTCCTCGACCCGCTCCGCCTGCACGAACGCGGAGCGCCGGAACGCGTCGTAGCGCTCGGCGAGCGTGCCACCGCCCGGAAGCAGCGCCTCCAGGCGCTCATGCACCTCGGCGAAGACGGCCTCCTCGGTGCGCGGCGGGCGCAGGCCGTAGCAGGCCTCGACCTCGTCGGCATACGGCCGCGACTCGCCCGCCAGCACCTCCGCGAACGCGCGCAGCCCGGCGACCTGGTCGTGCAGCCAGCCGTCGTCGAGCTCGGCCAGCAGCGCCCCGGCCGAGGCGCCCAGCTCCGCAGGGTCGACCGGATCGGCCGCGTTCACGGCGTCCGCGAGCTCCGGCGGGCCGAAGTAGGCGTCGACGATGTCGTCCGAGTGGCGGCCGAGCTCCAGCCCGAGCCGCAGGTACCGCTCCGCGTGGCCGCCCGCATGCATCGCGCCACCCTACCCCGGCGGGTGGGGCGCGTAGATCGGCACGCCCTCGACCGTGGCCGCGAGCCGGTAGCGCGAGTCCAGGATGTCCTGCGTGCGGCCGGTCGGATCCATCGACGCGGGCGAGTTGATCTCGACGACGAGGGCGGGCGGATGCGGGCCCGCAAGCATCCGCCGGGCCTGGCCGAGCGCGCCCGGGATCGCCTGGATGTTGCGGAACCACATGTAGCGAAGCGACGGGTCGCGGTCGGCGAGGTAGTAGATGTCGGCCGCCGCCCACATCGCGAAGATGCGCTGGCCCGGCCGGGTGTGCGAGCGGACGTACCGCACCACGGCCGCGTCGGTGCGCAGGTGCGGGTCGCCCGGAAAGACGTTCCGCGCCTGGGCGTCGCCCGAGTCGAACCAGAGCGGGACCGTGACAGCCACCGTGGCCACCAGCGCGACTGCGACCACCGCGACGTACGCGAGCCTCCCAATTGGCGGTCGCGCCGAGCGCCAATTGGCGCGGGCCCGCAGCAGCTCCGCCCCGCCGACCCCCGCCAGGAGCGCGAGCGGCGGCACCATCTGCTGGTAGTAGTGGTTGTGGAAGTTGCCGCCGCCGACCACGGCGGCCGCGGCGAACGCGAGCCAGAGCACCCCGAGCAGCGGCCACCGGCGCCAGCCCGCGATCGCGATCAGCGCCAGGGCGCCCAGGCCGCGGGCGGCCGGCCCCGCCGAGTCCGACGCCTGGTGGAGCCGGGCCTGCACGGAGCCGGTGACGATCGAGTCGGCCTGGTCGCGGTAGGTCACCATCGCGTACCACCAGTCGTGGAAGCTCGGGGCCGTCGCGGCGGCGACGATCACCGGGACGAAAGCCGCCGCGACGAGCGCGGCCACCGGCGCGATCCCGGCCCGCCGCCGCGTCACGAGCAGGTAGGCCGCCGCGGCCGCGCCGGCGTCGAACGCGGACTGCTTCACGAGCACGGCGCAGCCGGTGAGGATGCCGGCGGCGACCAGCCACCCCGGCGCCCGCCGCTCGAGGTACACGACGAACGCCAGCAGCGACGCGACGGCGAAGAACGACGCGAGCAGCTCGCCGGACAATGTGAACGATTCAATGAACGGCGACGCGCCGACGGTTGCCATCGCCAGGCCCGCAATGGTTGCGGGTATCCTCCCCGCCAGCCTGGCGGTGACGACCATGGTCACGGCCACCACCAGCGCCCCAGCGACCGCCGCAAGCGCTCGTAACGCCTCCGCGGAGCCGCCATCCACATGGAGCATCGCCCGAAAGATGATCAGCAGTCCCTGCGGGCGATCGACCCAGGCACCCTGGTACAGAACGGCGCCGTGACTCCAGAGGCGCGCCACCTCGGCATACCCGCCCTCGTCCGCGGTCAGCGGCGTGTGCAGGAAGGGCAGGCGGGCGAGGATCGCGAGCAGCATGGCGGCGGCGACGACGAGCGCTGGGGCCCTCCCCGGCGCGAGGTCGACCGGCCCACGGCGATCCTCGCGGCGGTCGCGTTCGCCGTCGCGCTGCTCGCCCAGGTGCTCACGTTCGGCGTCTCGCTCACGCCGGACCGCTACGTCCTGGTGCTCCTGGCCCCCGCGCTCGTGCTCGGGCGAGGCCGCCGGTTCCTGCTCGATTTCGTCCCCTTTGTGGCGCTGATCGTGCTGTACGAGGAGTCTCGCGGAATCGCGCACAGCCTGCACCCCAGTCCGTACTACCGACCCCAGCTCGACGCCGAGAAGTTCCTCTTCTTCGGGCATGTCCCGACCGTGAGCCTGCAGGACTGGCTGTGGACGGGGAGCCTGCACTGGTACGACCAGTTCCTGTCGTTCATGACCCGGGTGCACTTCATCGTGCCGCCGACGCTCGCGTTCTGCCTGTGGCTGAAGCGGCGGGCGCTCTACTACCGGTTCGCGGCGACCCTGCTCGTGCTCTCCTACGCCGGCGCGTTCACGTTCTGGGCCTACCCGGCGGCGCCCCCGTGGGCCGCGTCGTTCAAAGGCCTGCTCCCGCCGCTCGCGAACCCCGCCGGGACGCAGGCGGCGACCTCGCCGCTGCCCACCGACTCCGGGCCGCTCTACCACCTCGTGTCGGACAACCCGTACGCCGCCGTCCCGTCGCTGCACGAGGGCTATGCGATGCTCATCTTCCTCACGGTCGTGCTCCTGGCCTGGAACACCCGCTGGCGCTGGCCGGTGTTCGGCGTCGCCCTGCTCTACCCGATCATCCAGTCGATCGCGGTCGTCTACACCGCCAACCACTACGTCGTCGACCTGCTGATCGGCGCGGTCTATGCGACCGTGGCCGTGTTCGGGATGCGGCGGCTGTGGCGGCGACTGGGATGGCCGGAGTGAGCGACACGCTCGTCGCGGTCCCCGCCGCGCCCGAGCCGGCGCCGAAGGCCGGGCTGCGGGCGCTGCTCGCATCGATGCGCTACCCGCTGACGGTGTTCGCGGTCAGCCGCGTCGCGGTGTACGCCCTTCTGGCGGCGGCGGGCTGGACGTCAAGGGTGCCGCGCGAGTCGGGCCTCTCCTACCACGGGCTCTTCGCCCCGCTCGGACAGTGGGACGCGGTCTGGTACGGCTGGATCGCCCAGCACGGCTACGACCCCGCCATCGGCCACGGGAACGCGGCCGCGTTCTTCCCGCTGTACCCGCTCGCGTGGCGGGTCGTCAGCGTGCTGCCCGGGCCGATGTCGCTCTGGGGCAGCCTGCTCTCCTCAGCGCTGTTCGCCGGCGCGCTGTGCCTGCTCTACGCGGTCACCCGGGGCCGCTACGACGAGCGAATGGCCCGGCGCACCGTGCTCTACCTGGCGATCTTCCCGCTCACGTTCGTGTTCGCCCTCCCCTACGCGGAGAGCATGTTCCTGCTGCTGGCGCTGGGCGCGTTCGCCCTCAGCTGGCACGGCCGTTGGTGGTCGGCGTCGGCCGTCGGCGCGCTCGCGGTGCTCGCCCGGCCGGTCGGGATCGCGCTGCTCCCCGCGCTGGCCTGGCGGCGGTACCGGACGGAGCGCCTGCGCTGGCGGGCGTATCTCCCGCTCCTGCTGCTGCCTGCCGCCGAGATCGCGTTCTTCCTCTACCTGGGCTGGCGCACGGGCACCTTCATGGCGAACCCGGACGCCCAGGAGCGGGGCTGGGGCCGCGGCGTCTCGATCCTGCCCTGGGTGGTCGTGCACACGCTCTGGCACGACGTGATCGAGGGCGGGCACCTGCGCTTCCTGATCCACATCGGGTTCACGCTGCTCTGGTGCGGGCTCTTCTACAAGGCCTGGCGGATGCGGATGCCCGGCGAGTACCTGATCTTCGCCGCGCTCGCCGTGCTCCTGCCGACGAGCGGCGGGCTGCTCGTGTCGATGGGGCGGTTCGGCATGGTGGCCTTCCCGCTCTTCTGGGCGCTCGCGAGCTGGGGCGAGGACGAGCGCGTCGACACGTTCGTGAAGACGAGCTTCCCGCTGCTCCTGGGGGCGCTCGTGATGATCACCTACACGGCGCGCACGTTCACGCCTTGACCGCCGCTGCGGCGGCGGGCGCGAGCAGGTAGTGCACCGCCAGGTTGGCGTGCTCGCCGAACGGGGCGATGGCCTCGCGCACGCGTGGCTCGGGCCAGATGTCGTCTTCCGAGAACCAGCGCGCGACCGCCTTGCGCACGCCCAGGTCGCCGGGCGCGAAGGCGTCCGGCCGGCCGAGGCAGCGGGCCAGGAACCAGTCGACCGTCCAGCCGCCGATCCCGGGCAGCGCGGTCAGGTGCCCGCGCACCTGGGCGTCGTCGAGCCCGGTCAGGTCGAGGTCGGCCTCCGCCAGGGCCGCGATCGACCGCATCTTGGCCCGCGAGAGGCCGAGCCCCTCGAGGTCGGCGCCGGCGACGTCTTCCTGGCCGGGGAAGCGCCACACCTCGACGCCTCCCAGCTCGTGCCGGCGGCCGTTGCGGCGCACGAGCCGGCTGCGCATCGCGCAGGCCGAGTGCAGCGACACCTGCTGGGCGGTCACCGAAGTCACCAGCGACTCGAACGGGTCGTAGGTGAGCGGGGGGCGGAACCCCGGGGCGCGCGCGGCGATGTCCGGGTGGGCGTGCGCGAACCCCTCGAGGTCGAAGCTCGCGCCGAGGATGTGCATCACCTCCGCCTCGTCGCGCTCGTCCGTCGGGCGGTCGCTCGCGACCCCCTCGGCCGAGACCCGGACGACGACGCCCGAGCGCAGTGCCCGGTAGTAGCCGTCGTCGTGCCAGACGCTTGCAGCGTCCTGCCCGAACGTCCGGAACCGGAAGGTCGAGCGGTGGAAGTCGTACGGCTCGGGGAGCGCGATCGGCACGCCCGGCAGCGTACTGATGCTCCCCGGTAGGGTTGGCGGCATGCCTGACAGACTGCTCTCCCTGCTCGGCCGCCTCGACGCGGCCACCGGCGTCTCCGGCGACGAGTCGGCGGTCGCCGACGTGATCGCCGACGAGCTCGCCGGCCACCACGACACCCACGCCTCCGACCCCCTCGGGAACCACTTCTTCACGCGCACCGGCAACGACGGCGCGCCCACCGTGATGCTGTGCGCGCACATGGACGAGCTCGGCTTCATCGTCCAGCACGTCGAGGACGAGGGCTTCGTCCGCATCGGCCCCGTCGGCTACCACGACGACCGCATGGTCATCGACCAGGATCTGCGCATCCACGGGCGCAGGGGCCCCGTCGACGGCGTCACCGGCGCGAAGCCTGCCCATGTCCTCCCGCCCGAGGAGGCGAAGAAGGCGATCCCGATGGAGGAGATGTTCATCGACATCGGCACGACGAGCAGGGCCGAGACCGAGCAGCTGGGCGTCCGGGTGGGCGACCTGGTCACGTTCGCCCGTCCCGCCGGCGTGCTGAACGGGACGCGAGTCTTCACCGGCAAGGCGGTCGACGACCGCTCCGGATGCGCGGTCATGATCGAGGTCATGCGGCGCCTGGGGTCCGACATCGCCGCGACGGTGTGCGCGACCGCGGCCGTGCAGGAGGAGCTCGGGATCCGCGGCGCCGGCCCGGCCGCGCTGCGCGTGCAGCCGGACGTGGCGCTCGCGATCGACGTGACGCTGTGCGGCGACACACCCGGGGTCGAGCTCTCGCGCCTCCCGATCAAGCTGGGAGCAGGGCCCGCGATCAAGTACTTCGACTGGGCGCCCGCAGCCGGGTACGGCACGGCGGTGCCGCGGCGGCTGACCGATCGCCTCGAGCGGGTGGCCGAGGGCGCCGGGATCGACTACCAGCGGGAGGTGCTGCTGGGCGGCGCGACCGACGCGTACGGCATCCAGCTCTCCGGCACCGGCGTGCTCACCGGGTGCATCTCGATCCCGTCCCGCTACATCCACTCCGCCGTGGGCTGCGTGCACCTGGACGACGTCGACAAGGCGGCCGACCTGATCGTCGCCTTCATCGCGGACATCAGCGCGAACGGCCTGCCGGAGTAGCCCGATGGGCCACCGCGTCGTGGACGCCGCGGAGGTCGCCGCCGCGCCGGGGCCGCACCCGGCGGCGAGCGCCTACGACAAGGGGGTGGGGCGCCGCGCTCGGTGTGGAGCGGTTCGGCGTCTACCAGGTCGAGCTGCCGCCGGGCGCGGAGACGGTCGCGCACGACCACACGGATGACGGCGCCGAGGACGTCTACGCCATGCTGCGCGGAAGCGGCGTCGTGCTCGTGGACGGCGAGGAGGTCGCGGTCGGGCCGGGGATGTTCATCGCGGTGGACCAAGCCTCGAGGCGCCTCGTCCGCGCCGGCCCGGACGGCCTCACCTACATCGCGGTCTGCCGTTAAGCGCCTGAGGCCCGGGGCCAGGCCCCGGGCCTCTCACCAGACGATCGGGTGCCCCCTGTGGGGGGCTCGTGGGGGGAGCCTGCTCCCCCCACGCTTAACGGCTGAGGCCCGGGGCCAGGCCCCGGGCCTCTCACCAGACGATCGGGTGCCCCCTGTGGGGGGCGCGTGGGGGAGCCTGCTCCCCCACGGTGTTACATCATGTCGGGCATCCCGCCGCCGCCCATCGGAGCCTTCTCCTTCTCCGGGGCCTCGGCGACAACAGCCTCGGTGGTGAGGATGTTCTTGCCGATCGATGCGGCGTTCTGCAGCGCGGAGCGCGTGACCATGGCCGGGTCGATGATGCCCGCCTTGACCATGTCCACGACCTCGCCCGAGTCGACGTTGAGGCCGAAGCCGGCCTTGGCCGACCGCACCTCGTTCACGACGACCGAGCCCTCCAGGCCGGCGTTCTGCGCCAGCTGGCGGACGGGCTCCTCGAGGGCGCGCTCGATGATCCGCGCACCGGTGCGCTCGTCGCCCTCGAGCTTCGAGGCGCCGACGGCCTTGATGGCGTGCAGCAGCGCCACGCCACCGCCCGGGACGATGCCCTCCTCGAGGGCGGCCCGGGTGGCCTGCAGCGCGTCCTCGACGCGGTGCTTCTTCTCCTTCATCTCGGTCTCGGTGGCAGCACCGACCTTGACCACCGCGACGCCGCCGGCCAGCTTGGCCAGCCGCTCCTGCAGCTTCT
>JAICJM010000197.1 GCA_025928435.1 Thermoleophilia bacterium | reverse complement strand
CGAGGAGACCCCCGACTCCGCCACCCGCACCACGGAGTCCGGCAGCCCTGCGACCAGCTCGAGCTGCCGGTCCCGGTCGACGGCGAGCGTGTCCAGGTCGCGCGCGTTCACGCCGACGACGCGGGCCTCGAGCGCGAGCGCCCGTTCGACCTCGGCCGCCGAGTGCGTCTCGACGAGCGCGTCCATCCCCAGCAGCTCGGCCGCCTGCAGCAGGCGCCGGGCCTCGTCATCGCTCAGCATGGCCAGGATGACGAGGATCGCGTCGGCGCCGGCCAGGCGCTGGGCCGCGACCTGCTCGGGGAAGACGGTGAAGTCCTTGGCGATCGCGGGCAGGCCGACGACCCGCCGGGCCGCGGCCAGGTCGGCCAGGCTGCCACCGAAGTCGCGCTCGGCGCAGAGCACCGATACCGCGGCTGCGCCGCCGTCGGCGTAGGCACGCGCCGTCTCACCGACGTCGGCCTCGGGCGCGATCGTGCCCTGCGACGGCGAGGCGCGCTTGATCTCCGCGATCACCGTCACCGCGGGGCCGGCCACGAGGGCGTCCGCGAAGCCGCGCGCCGGCTCGGGCGCGTCGCGGCGAATGTCGCCGGAGAGCCGGGTGAGGTAGCCGCTCACGCCGCCTCCGGGGCCCGTGCGCGGGTGAAGGCGACCAGTTCCTCGAGCTTGGCCAGAGCGGCGCCGGTGTCGATCGCCTCGACGGCCGCGTCGATCGCGTCCTCGAGCTCCGGCACGACCCCGCCGCAGACGAGGGCGGCGGCGGCGTTCAGGATGACGGCGTCGCGGCGCGGGCCCTTCTCGCCGTCGAAGACGGTGAGGATCACGGCGGCGTTCTGGGCCGGGTCGCCTCCGCAGCGCAGGTCGTCGGGGCTGCCGGGCCCGGGGCCGGTCGAGAGCGGCGCCGGGTCGAGCGTGTAGGTGCGCACCTCGCCGTCGCGCACCTCGGACACCAGGTTCTCGCCGGTGGGCGTGAGCTCGTCGAGGCCGCCGAAGCCGTGCACCACCATGGCGTGCTCGGCCCCGAGCTTGGCGAGCACATGCGCGATCGGCTCGACCAGCCCCTCCGAGTACACGCCGAGCACCTGGCGGCGGGCGCCGGCCGGGTTCGTCAACGGGCCGAGCAGGTTGAACACGGTGCGGATGCCGAGCTCCTGCCGCACCGGCCCGACGTGGCGCATGGCCGGGTGATGGGCCTGGGCGAAGAGGAAGCCGAAGCCGACGCTGTCGATGCACTCGGCCACGTCCGCCGGGGGCAGGTCGATGCGCACGCCGAGCGCCTCGAGCACGTCGGCGGAGCCGGTGCGCGACGACATCGCCCGGTTGCCGTGCTTGGCGACCGTCGCCCCGGCCGCGGCGGCGACGAGCGCCGCCGACGTCGAGATGTTGAAGGTGTTCAGGCCGTCGCCTCCGGTGCCGCAGGTGTCCACGAGATCGGCCCGGGACGGCCGCGCGGGTGTCACGTGCGCGCGCATCGCCCGGGCGCAGCCGGCGATCTCGTCCGGCGTCTCGCCCTTCATCCGCAGCGCGACGACGAAGGCCGAGATCTGCGTCGGCGAGGCGTCGCCGCTCATCACCTGCATCATGGCGATGTGCGTCTCCTCGGCCGAGAGGTCGCGGCCTTCGACCAGCGTCTTGATCGCGTCGGTGATCACGCCCGCGGCTCCTCCATCGCGAGGAAGTTCCCGATCAGCGTGCGCCCGTGCGGGGTCAGCACGGACTCGGGGTGGAACTGTACGCCGTGCAGGGCGAACCGCCGGTGGCGCACGCCCATGACCTCGCCGTCGGGCGTCCGTCCCGTCACCTCGAGGTCGGCCGGGATGTCCCCGACGGCGGCCAGCGAGTGGTAGCGGCCCGCCTCGAACGGCGTCGGGATGCCGGCGTAGAGGGTCGAGCCGTCGTGGCTGACCTGGTCGGGCTTGCCGTGCACGATCCGGCCGGCCCGGTCGATCCTGCCGCCGTGCATCTCGACGATCACCTGGTGGCCGAGGCAGACGCCGAGCACGGGCATCCGGCCCGTGGCCCGCCCGATCAGGTCGGCCGAGATGCCGGCCTCCGCCGGAGTGCCGGGCCCGGGGGAGACGACCAGGTGGGTGGCGCCCCAGCGGTCGAACTCCTCGCCGTCGACGGCGTCGTTCCGCTCCACCCGCACCTCGGCGCCGGCGGTCGCGATGTAGTCGACCAGGTTGTAGGTGAACGAGTCGTAGTTGTCGACGACGAAGACCCGCGGCGCGCTCATCGCCCGTACACCCCCGTCTCGGCCCGGTCGATCGCGGCGGCCAGCGCCGCGACCTTGTTCATCGCCTCCTGGTACTCCTCGCCCGGGTCGGAGTCGGCCACGACGCCGCCGCCGGACTGCAGGTAGGCGATCCCGTCGCGCAGCACCATCGTCCGCAGCGCGATGCACGTGTCCATGTCGCCGCCGAAGCCGAGGTAGCCGACCGCGCCGGCGTAGGCTCCGCGGCGGCGGCCCTCGAGCTCGGAGATGATCTGCATCGCCCGCACCTTGGGCGCTCCCGAGACGGTTCCGGCGGGGAAGGTGGCGCGCAGCAGGTCGACGGCGTCGCGCCCGTCGGCGATCTGGCCGAACACGCGCGAGACGATATGCATGACGTGCGAGTAGCGCTCGACGTCCATGTAGCGCTCGAGCCGCACCGTGCCGGGCACGCACACGCGGCCGAGGTCGTTGCGGGCCAGATCGACCAGCATGACGTGCTCGGCCCGCTCCTTCTCCGATGCCATCAGCTCGGTCGCCAGGGCGTCGTCCGCGGCCGCGTCGGCGCCGCGCGGGCGCGTGCCCGCGATCGGCCGCAGCTCGCAGGTGCCGTCGACGCCCAGGCGTACGTGGGTCTCGGGCGAGGAACCGATCAGCTGGAACTCGCCCATGTCGAGCAGGAACATGTACGGGGACGGGTTCACCGTGCGCAGGGCCCGGTACATGGCGAACGGCGAGGCCTCGGTGCGGCGGCGCACGCGCTGGGACGGGACGATCTGGAACGCGTCGCCCGCGGCGATGTGCTCCTTCGCGCGCAGGACCGCCTCCACGAAGCCGTCGCGGGTCATCTCGGCCTCGGCAGGGCCCGCGGCGACGGGCGCCGCCGGGGGCGCCGAGGCGGCGCCGTCGAGGGCCGCCGTCACGCGCTCGACCTCCGCCCGCGGCCCGGTCACCGTCATCGTGCGCCGGACGTGGTCGAAGGCGACCGACGTCGAGGCGAGCAGGAAGCGCAGCATCGGCAGGCCGGCGTCGGCGCCGTTCATGGCCGGCAGCGGCACCGGCTCGAGCTCGGCCACCCAGTCGTAGCTGAGGTAGCCGACGGCGCCGCCGGCGAACGGCGGACGGCCGGAGCCCGGGCCCGGCCGGCTCGCGGCGAAGGCCGCGGCCTCGGCCAGCGAGTCGACGGCGGGCAGGCCGGCGCCCAGGAACGAGTAGCGGCCCACCTGCTCGCCCCGCTCGACCGACTCGAGCAGGAAGGCGGGGGCGCCCAGCGCCTCGCGCAGGCGCAGGTACGCGCCGACCGGCGTCACCAGGTCGGCGGGCAGCTCGCGGATGTCCAGATCGTCGTTCATGCCAACAAAAAAGCCTCCCGCCGGTGGGCGGAGAGGCCGGTTGCGAAGCGCGGATGCCGTGGCGGAGCTAGCGGGCCGCACCTCGCTCGCATCGCCACCACCAGTGTCCGCCGGTCGTCATTTCGGCCCGGACTATGCTGCATCGCTGCCCCCTTCGTCAAGTCGGAAAGGATCCCATTTGCCGCGTACCGTCGTCCTCGGCACCGCCCGCACGCCCTTCGGAAGGCTCGGCGGGGGCCTGGCCCCGCTGTCCGCCCCGCAGCTCGGCACCGCCGCCGCCGCCGCGGCGCTGGAACGCTCCGGCGTCGACCGCGCCGACGTGGGCTACGTCGTCATGGGCCAGGTGCTCCAGGCCGGTGCCGGCCAGATCCCCTCGCGGCAGGTGTCCGTGGGGGTCGGCCTCGGCCCCACCATCGGGTCGGAGACGATCAACAAGGTCTGCGCGTCGGGGATGCGCGCCGCCACGCTGGCGGACGTGATGATCCGCGCCGGCGACCACGACGTCATCCTCGCGGGCGGCATGGAGAGCATGTCGAACGCGCCCTACCTGCTCCAGAAGGCGCGCTTCGGCTACAGGTTCGGCGACGGGACGCTGGTCGACTCGATGACCTCCGACGGCCTCACCTGCACGTTCGACGGCCTGATCATGGCCGAGCAGAACTCGAACGTCTCGGCCGAGGTCGGCATCACCCGCGAGCAGCAGGACGCCTGGGCGCTGCGCAGCCACCAGCGCGCCGTCGCGGCGATCGACGCCGGCCGGTTCGCGGACGAGATCGTGCCCGTCACCGTTTCGGGTCGCCGGGGCGACACGGTCGTCGACACGGACGAGGGGCCCCGCCGTGACACCTCCGCCGAGCGGCTCGCGGCGCTGCCGCCGGTCTACACGAAGGACGGATCGACGACCGCCGGCAACGCCCCGGGCGTGAATGACGGCGCCGCCGCCCTCGTGCTCGCCTCCGAGGACTGGGCGCGCGAGCGCGGCCTCGAGCCGCTCGCGGTCATCCGCTCCTCCGGCTACGTGGCCGACGACTTCGCCTACCTCGTGCGCACGCCCGCCGCCGCCACCAGGGTCGCGCTCGACAAGGCCGGGCTCTCGGTGTCGGACATCGACCTGCTCGAGGTGAACGAGGCCTTCTGCTCGGTCGCGCTCAACACCATCGACCTGCTCGGCATCGACGCCGACCGCGTGAACGTGAACGGCGGCGCCGTCGCCCTCGGCCACCCCATCGGCGCCTCGGGCGCCCGCCTGCTCGGCACCGTCATCCACGAGCTGCGTCGCCGCGGCGGCGGGATCGGGGTCGCGGCGATCTGCTCCGGCGCCGCCCAGGGCGACGCCACGGTGCTCGAGGTGCTGCCGGCGTGAGCGACCGCCTCTGCGTCGTCGGGGCGGGGCAGATGGGCTCCGGCATCGCGCAGGTGGCCGCCGTGGCCGGCTACGATGTCACGCTCGTCGACGTGTCCCGCGACCAGCTCGACCGCGCCCGCAGCGGCATCGAGCGCTCGCTCGCCAAGCTGGTCGAGAAGGGCAGCGTCGGCGCGGACGACGCCGAGGCGGCGGTCGGCCGCATCTCGCCGTCGGCGGAGCCGGTCGAGGCCGACCTCGCGATCGAGGCCGCCACCGAGGACGTCACGCTCAAGGAGCGCCTCTTCCGGGCCCTCGACGAGGCGGCGGGCGACGGCGCGATCCTCGCGAGCAACACGAGCTCGATCCCGATCACCCGCCTGGCGGCCGTCACCTCGCGCCCCGACCGGGTCGTCGGCATGCACTTCATGAACCCGGTGCCGCTGATGCCGCTCGTCGAGCTGATCCGCGGCCTCGACACCTCGGACGCGACCGCCGCCTACGTCCGGGCGGCCGCCGAGCGGATGGGCAAGACGGTCGCCGAGGCTCACGACCACCCCGGCTTCATCTCCAACCGCATCCTCGTGCCGATGATCAACGAGGCCGTCTACTGCCTCATGGAGGGGGTGGGCGACCGCGACTCCATCGACACGGTGATGCGGCTCGGCATGAACCATCCCATGGGCCCCCTCCGGCTGGCGGACCTGATCGGGCTCGACACGTGCCTCGCGATCATGGAGGTGCTGCACCACGGCCTCGGCGACGACAAGTACCGGCCGTGCCCGCTTCTGCGATCCTACGTCCAGGCGGGCCGGCTGGGCCGCAAGAGCGGAAGGGGCTTCTACGACTATGGCAACTGACGTGGTCGCAGCTGGTGCGCAGGTGGAACCGCGCTGGTACGAGACCTTCTTCGACGAGAACTGGCTCACGATCTCGAGCCAGACGCACCCGCCCGAGAAGAGCGCCGCCGAGGCGGCGTTCCTGGTCGACGAGCTGGGGCTGCAGGCGGGCCAGACCGTCCTCGACCTGCCGTGCGGCCACGGCCGCCACAGCGTCGAGTTCGCGCGCCTGGGCCTGCGCGTCGTCGGCGTCGACCTGAACGAGGAGCCGCTCGAGCGCGCCTACTGGGCCGCGCGCGAGGCCGGCGTCAAGGTCGACCTGCGCCGGGTCGACATGCGCGAGATCCAGTTCCGGGAGGAGTTCGACGCCGTCTTCAACCTGTGGACGTCGTTCGGCTACTTCGAGAGCGAGGCGGAGGACCGGCTCGTGCTGGAGCGGGCCTACCGGGCGCTGCGCCCGGGCGGGGCCTTCGTGCTCGAGACGGTCAACCTCTACGCCGTCCTGCGCCGGTTCGAGCCGCGCTCTTGGCACGAGCTCGGGGACGGGCGCATGCTGCTCGAGGAGCGCTCGTTCGACCCCTGGACGGGGAGGATGCGGTCCGGCTGGGTGCTGCTGGAGCCGACGGGCGAGCGGATCGAGATGGCGTTCGCCACGCGCGCCTACACGCTGGTCGAGCTCGTGCGCATGCTCACCGCGGTCGGGTTCGCGGTGGAGCGGGCGTTCGGCGACTACCAGGGCTCGGAGTACGCGGTCGACAGCCGCCGGATGATCGTGGTCGCCCGCCGTCCCGGCCGGTGAACTTTTTCGCCGGCCCGCCCGACTAACGGGTATGCACCTTCGCATCAACATCACGCCGCTCGCCGTCCTGGCCGCGGTGCTGGCCCTGTCGGCGTGCGGCCAGGCGACCGGGGGCGGCGATTCGTCCACGAGCCTGGCGAACGGCTCGGTCACGGGCACCGTCGTCCAGAGCGACTCCACGGAGCACACGCAGGGCGCCACGCTGCTCCCCGGCGTCAAGGTGGGCCTCTACCACCAGGCCGTGCACGCCGGAGGCCCGATCGCCGCCGACCCGCCCCAGCCGTTCGCCACCGCGAAGACCGACGCGCAGGGCCGCTTCCGGTTCGCCGGCCTGCGGCCGGGCAAGCGCTACTTCGTGTTCGCCTACGGCGCCCACGGCATGACGATCGGCCAATGGGTCACGCCGGGGCACTCGGTCAAGCTCGTCGCCTGCCGCGACTGCGCGATGCCGCTCTAGGTGTCCTGCCCACATAGGTTGTGAACGCGGCTGATGGGTGGCCGGCCGCCGAGTGAGCTGTGTGGTCTTTGCTGGTTGTAGTGGTCGAGCCAGTATGGCAATGCGTGGTCGCGGGCGTGGTGGTCGCGGTAGGTGATGCCGT
>JAICJM010000111.1 GCA_025928435.1 Thermoleophilia bacterium | reverse complement strand
CCTCTCCGAGCACGTGCCGGTGGCGATGCTGTTCCTGCGCTGCGCGGGCGGGATCAGCCACAACCCGGCCGAGTCGGTCACAGAGGAGGACGTCGCCGCCGCCCTGACGGTCCTCACCGCGGTCGTCCGCTCTGCATAACCGGTGCCTGGCACCGGTTATGCACGCTAGGCCGCGGCGCGTTCGGGCTCGGGGACGGCCAGCGGGGCGCGCTCGCGCTCGGCCCGGAAGAGTGTGGCGGCCAGGCCGGCGGCCAGCAGCTGGCCGAGGCCCGCGCCGAACAGCAGGTCGTGCACGCCGATGTGGCCCACGACGAGGCCGGCGACGAAGGCGCCGGCGGGCGTGCCGGCCGCGTTGATCGACACGGTGATGGCGAAGATGCGCCCGTGCAGGCGCGAGTCCACGGCGCGCTGGCGAATCGAGAACATCGCGATGATGAACGGCGCCGAGCAGAGGCCCGACACGAACATGCACGCGAGGCCGAGCCAGAGCGACGAGACCAGCGGCACGAGCAGGAGCGGCAGCCCGAAGAGGGCGGTGAAGATGACGACGTGGCGGGCGTGGGAGCCCGGCGGCGGGTGCCAGCCGTAGGTGAGGCCGCCGATGATCGAGCCGACCGACGTCGCCGCCCACATCCACCCGGCCGCGCCGGGCGACATGTGCAGCGTCTCCCGCGCCCACAGCGGCAGGCCGATCGTGAAGCACCCGTAGCCGAGCCCCGACACGACCATCAGCACCACCGTCGCGCGCAGCTGCCGGTGCGAGAGCACCGCGCGCAGGCCGGCGACGGCCGCCTCGAGCGGCGGCTCGGTCTCGATCACCCGGCCGGACGGCTCGCGCACGCGCGCCGCCATCGCGCCGGCCGCCAGGGTCGCCAGTCCCTGGAGCACGATCGCCCACGGAGCTCCGACCAGCGTCACGGTCGCGCCGGCCAGCGCCGGGCCGATCACGAACGCCGAGTCGTACGAGACGGAGTCGGCCGCGTTGGCCTGGCCCCACAGATGCCGGGGGACGGCGAGCGGGATCATCGCGCGGAAGCCGACGTTCGGGATCGGGAACGTCGCGCCCAGCCCCGCCAGCAGCAGGAGCAGGACGGCGGCGGGCGGGTGCAGCAGCTGCCCGCAGGCGACGACCGCGAAGAGCAGCGCCGCGCGCACGAGCAGGGTGGCGACGATGCCGCGCACCCGCGCATGCGTGCGGTCGAGCCAGGCGCCGACGAACGGCCCGGTCAGGATGCCCGGCAGGAGCTGCGCAGCCGCACCGCCGCCGGCGATCGCGGCGCTGTGCGTCGCGTCGAGCAGGTAGATCACGACCCCCACCTGGCTCATCGAGTTGGCCAGGCGGCCGAGGGCGACGGAGGAGATGAGCGCCGGATACCCGGGGACGCGGAGCAGCCCCCGGTAGCCCTGCGACCCACCCACGTCAGCCATCGGGCCGCATCATGCCATCTATGCTCGCGCTAGATGGTTGATTCCGATTCCCGTGGTGTCCTGGGCGGCTGCGAACCGAGCGGCGCAAGGACGCAGGGAGCGGTCATAGTTGGCCTATGGGCGCGACCGAGGACGCGGCGATGCGACGGTTCGCAGCCGCAGCCCCACCACAACTCGAGTCTTCGCCGCCGCCGGACGTCCAGGCGCGCGGGGAATCGGAGTCAACCATCTAGATGAGCCAGATCCGCGCCGCCGTCATCCACGCTCCGGGACGCTTCGCGGTCGAGTCGTTCCCGGCGCCCGATCCGGGGCCGGGGGCGGCGCTCCTGCGCATGCACTTCTCCGGCATCTGCGGCACCGACAAGCACACCTGGCGGGGCGAGAGCCTCCAGTACGCCGGGACCGACCACGAGCGCGAGGCCGCCTACCCGCTCATCCCCGGGCACGAGAACGTGGGCACGATCGAGGGGCTGGGGCCGGGCGACCCGCCGGTCGACGCGGACGGGACGGCGTTGCGCGTCGGTGACCGGGTCGTCCCCGCGCCGAACCTGACCTGCGGCCGCTGCCGGTTCTGCCTCAGCGAGTCGGCGCCGTACTACCTCTGCACGGCGCTCGAGGACTACGGCAACTCGCTCACGTGCGCGGAGCCGCCGCACCTGCTGGGCGGCTGGTCGGAGCTGATGTACCTGCTGCCGGGGACGCGGTACTTCCGGGTGCCGGACGAGCTCCCCTCCGAGCTGGCGGCGCTCACGGAGCTGCTGGCCGTCACGAACGGGCTCGACCGGGCGCGGGCCGTCCCGGGCGGGTTCGGCTTCGGCGACACCGTGGCCGTGCTCGGGGTTGGGCCGCTGGGGCTGATGCACCTGGCCAAGGCGGAGCTGATGGGCGCCGGGCGGCTGATCGCGGTCGACGTCCTGCCGGAGCGGCTCGAGCATGCCCGCGCGTTCGGCGCCGAGATCGCACTGGACGCCGAGAGGACGAGCCGGGCGGAGCGGATCGAGGCCGTGCGCGCCGCCACCGCCGGGCTGGGCGCCGACGTCGTCTGCAGCTGCACCGGAATGGCCGAAGGCATGATCGAGGCGCTCGACCTCGTCCGCCCCGGCGGCACCGTGATCGAGGCCGGCGCCTTCGTCGACATGGGGCCGGTGCCGATCAACCCGAACAGCCAGGTGTGCATCCCCGGGGTGACCATCCTCGGCGTCGGCGGCGAGACGCTCGACCAGTACCGCCCGTCGCTCGACATGCTGGCGCGCCACCGCGACCGGCTCCCGTTCGCCCGCGCGATCACCCATCGGGTGCCGCTGGAGGGCGTCGGCGACGCGCTCGAGCTGGCCCAGACCGGGGCGGCGATGAAGGTGCTCGTGGCGCCGAACGGTGACCCTGAATAAACGGGGTCTGACCCCGTTTATTCAGGGGTGCGGTACCAGTCGCGGGGCGGCTGCGGGAGGGCGCCCACGCGCTCGCGCCACGGGGTCGCCAGCCGCTCGGCGATCGCGGCCAACCGCTCGAGCAGCGGCCGCGAGTGCTCGACGAGCGCCCGCCGCGACTCCTCCGGGTCGTTCACGAGCCCGGCGTCGAACAGTGTGCGCCCGACGATGAACCCGCTCGCCCCGGCCCGGCAGGCGTCCTCGATCTGGCCGCCGATCACGTCCTCGCCGGCGCCGCCGCCCAGGAGCACCCACGGGACCAGGGGGCCGCAGGCGGCGTCGAGCTCGGCGCAGGCATCGGCGGAGCCGGGGTACTGCAGCTTGAGGATGTCCGGCTCGAGGGTCGCCAGCCGGCGGGCGCCCCCGACGACCAGCTCGGCGAAGCGGTCGCCGCCGGCCCGCTCCTCGCCCTCGCGCCTGTACACGATGGGCTCGACGATCAGGGCCAGGCCGGCCTCGCGGCAGGCGGCGACGGCGGAGCGCACGACCCCGTCCTGGCGCTCGGCCTGGTCGGGGGCGTCGGCCCGGTAGGGCAGGAGCAGCTTCGCGCCCGATGCCCCCAGCCGGCGGCCCTTGGCCGCCGACCACCCCTCCAGGAACCCCGTGACGTCCACCTTCGCGACGTCGCCGTACCCCATCGCCTCGAGCGGGACGACGATCCCCGTCGATCCCGGCACGGCCCCGGCCGCGATCGCCTGGGCAACCGAGTACTCGGCGTCGAGTAGGATCAGGCTCGCGGCCGGCGCGAGCGCAGACGCGACCCGCACCTTGAGCTCGGTGATGCGCGCGTCGTCGAGCTGCATGCCCCGCTTCGCGAGCACGGCCTGGAGCGAGTCGCGGTGGTCGACGGCCGCCCCGGAGATGACGCCGCGCGGCGATGCGAGCCCGTCGAGCGCGCGGGCGCGCTGGGCGGAGCGCATGTGATCGCTCATGCCGCGCCCACCGCCCGCCGGGCGATCTCGGTCAGCAGGCGCGCGTCGCGCACGGCGTCCTCGACCGTGTTGCGCGGCTCCTCGCCGCGGGCGACGCTGCCCCAGAACCACTCGAGCTCGCGCACGAACGCCTCCTCGTATCCGGCCTGCACGAACACGGTGTCGAGCCGCAGCCCGTCCGACCGGCGCACCCGCAGGGACGTCTGCTGGTTGTTCAGGTAGGGCGAGGGGAACTCGAGCTCGACGACGCGGTCGTCGAAGTGCAGCGTGTAGCGCTCGCGGTACCAGGCCACCCCGGGCACGAGCACCTGCACGAGGTGCCACAGCGCCCTCCCGTCGAGGAGCGACACCGACCCGGACGCCCCCTCGCCGCCCGCGAAGATCCTGCCGTCGAGCACCGGCCCAGGTGCAACGCCCATCCGGTCGAGCATGCCGTGGGCCGCGTTCACGACGTGCACGGCGCCGGACATGAGCGGCTCGGTGTACCCCCGCAGCAGGTCGCCGTCGACGGCCACGCCCAGCGCCTCGGCCGCCTGGGCGTGCTGGCGGGCGCGGGCGTCGGCGACGAGGTCTGCCGGGACGTCGTCGGGCCGCACCAGCGGGCGGTGGGCGACGAAGGGCCACGAGTCGGGGTCGGACACCTCCACCGAGAGGTAGCGCAGGCCCGCCCCGCCCTCGGGCAGGTATTCGAGGGCCGCCTGGTAGTTGGGGTCGAACCGCTTCATGTACCCGACCTGCACGACGGCGCCGGCCCGGTCGCGGGCGGCGGCGATCGCGGCGGCGTCGGCCTCGGTGTAGCAGAGCGGCTTCTCGCAGAAGACATGCAGGCCGGCCTCGAGCCCGGCCAGCACCGTCGCCGCGTGCAGCGGGTCGGGCACCGCCACGACGAGCGCGTCGAGCGACTGCAGCAGCAGGTCGCCGGCGGTCACGTAGCCGGGGACGCCGTAGCGCGCGGTGATCTCCGAGCGCACGTGGGCGGACGGGTCGGCCACCCCGACGAGCTCGAACCGGTCGCCGAGGTGGAGCAGGTTGGGGATGTGCTCGACCTGAGCGATCATCCCCGCGCCGACCACGCCGACGCGGAGCCGCGTCTCAGCCACGGGCGCCGCCGGGGAAGGGGCGCTCGCGGGCCCGCTCGCGCTCGTAGTCGGCCCGCGCCCGGGCGACCGCCGGCATGGTGGAGACCTCGGCCACCGGGACGTCCCACCACGACTCGTACGAGCCGACGCCGCGGCCCGGGTCGCATTCGACGACGATGACCGTGGTGCGGTCGGCACCGCGCGCCTCGGCGAGCGCGCGCCGAAGCTCCGCGATCGTCTCGACCCGCACTCCGTGGGCGCCCAGGCTGCGCGCGTTCGCGGCCAGATCGAGCTCGAGCGGCGCGCCGGAGAGCTGCCCGTTGCCGCTCCGGCGACGGTAGGCGGTGCCGAAGCCCTCCGACCCGAGCGACCGCGAGAGGCCGCCGATCGAGCCAAAGCCGTGGTTGTCGACGAGGACGACCGTCAGCCGCGCGCCCTCCTGGATCGACGTCGCGATCTCCGCCGACATCATCAGCCACGACCCGTCGCCGACCATGACGAGCACCTCGCGGCCGGGATCGGCCATCTTCACGCCCAGCCCGCCCGCCACCTCGTAGCCCATGCACGAGTAGCCGTACTCGACGTGGTAGCCCTTGGGGTCGCGCGTGCGCCAGAGCTTGTGGAGGTCGCCGGGCATGCTGCCCGCCGCACAGACGACGACGTCGCGCGGCTCGGCCGTGTCGTTCACGGCGCCGATCACCTGGGCCTGCGTCGGCGGGCCGTCCTCGCCGGCGTAGAGCCGCCCCACCTCGGCGTCCCACTCCCGGTTCAGGCGCGCGGCCAGCTCGGCGTGGGCGGCCTCGACGCGGTGGCCGGCAAGCGCCCCCGCCAGCGCCTCGAGCCCCGCGCGGGCGTCGCCGACGAGCGCGAGCCCGCCCAGCTTGTGGGCGTCGAACGCGGCGACGTTCAGGCAGGCGAGACGCAGGCCGGGCTCCTGGAAGGCGGTGCGCGACGCGGTGGTGAAGTCGCCCAGACGGGTGCCGACCGCGATGACGAGGTCGGCGTCGCGGGCGACGAGGTTGGCCGCCCGGGTACCGGTGGCGCCGAGCGCGCCGAGCGCGGACGGGTGGTCGTAGGGCATCGCGCCCTTGCCCGCCTGGGTCTCGGCGACCGGAATCCCGGCGGCGTCGACGAGCGCGCGCAGGGCCGCCGTCGCGTCGGCGTAGACAACCCCGCCGCCCGCGACGATCAGCGGCCGGCGGGCGGCGCGGACGAGCGCGGCCAGCTCCGCGACCGCGGCCGGATCGGGGGCCGGCCGCGAGATGCGCCACACCCGGGGCTCGAACAGCCCGGACGGATAGTCGTGGGCCTCGGCCTGCACGTCCTGGGGCAGCGCCAGCGTGACAGCGCCCGTCTCGGCCTGGTCGGTGAGGACGCGCACCGCCTCGAGCAGCGACGGGCCGAGCTGGTCGGGGCGGTTGATGCGGTCGAAGAAGCGGCTGACCGGGCGGAAGGCGTCGTTCACCGACGCGTCCGGCGCGCCCGGGAGCTCGAGCTGCTGCAGGGCCGGGTTCACCCGCCGCGACGCGAACACGTCGCCGGGCAGGAGCAGCACGGGCAGGCGGTTGATCGTCGCGAGCGCCGCGCCGGTGACCATGTTGGTCGCGCCGGGGCCGATCGACGACGTGCACGCCCAGGTCTGCAGCCGGTTGCGGTGGCGCGCGTAGGCGACCGCCGTGTGCACCATCGCCTGCTCGTTGCGGGGCAGCACGTAGCGCAGGCCGCCGTGCTGCTGCAGCGCCTGGCCCACGCCGGCCACGTTGCCGTGGCCGAAGATCCCGAGCACGCCGGCCAGGAGCGGCGCCCGCTCGCCGTCGCGCTCGACCTGCTGCTCGGCCAGAAACGCGACGAGCGCCTGCGCCGTCGTCATCCGCACCGTGCTCACTTGACCGCCCCGAGCGTCAGGCCGCGGACGAAGTGGCGCTGCACCACGAGGGCGAAGATCACGATCGGAAGCGCCCCGATCACCCCGGCGGCCGCCATCGGACCGTACTCGATCTGGATCTTGCCGATCAGCGTCGACACACCCACCGGAACCGTCTGCGCCTTGGTCGTCGACGTCAGCGAGAGCGCAATCAGGAAGTCGTTGTAGGTCGTGATGACGCTGAAGATCGCGGTCGCGGCCAGACCGGGCGCGGCCAACGGGATCACCACCCGCCAGAGCGCGGTCAGCCGGGAGTCGCCGTCGACCATCGCCGCCTCCTCGATGTCGCGCGGGATCTCGGCCAGGAAGCTCTGCATCATCCAGATCACGAAGCTCGTGTTCAGGCCGGTGTAGATCAGGATCAGGCCGAGGCGCGTGTTCAGGAGGCCCCACTTGGCGAGGGTGATGTAGAGCGGGATGACGAGCAGGATGCCCGGAATCATGCGCACGAGCAGCGCCACGACGAGCGCCGACTGGTTCAGGCCGAAGCGCAGCCGAAACCGCGCGAGCGCGTAGGCCGCCAGGGTGCCGATCGTGAGGCTGAGCGCCACGGACACGGCCACGATGATCAGGCTGTTCTCGAGGTACGAGCCGAAGTGGTACACGTCGAACAGCCGCGAGTAGTTGTTCGTCGTCGGGTGGTGCGGGTAGAGCGTGACCCCGCCGAAGATGTCCACCGGCTGCTTCAGCGACGTGTCCAGCATCCACCAGAACGGGAAGACGGCCACGGCGAGGATGAGCGCGATGCTCGTGTAGAGCGCGATCCGGGGCAGGCGGGCGCTCACCGGGCCGCCCTCCGCATCAGCCGGACGGCGACGATCATCAGCAGCATCACCATCACGAGCAGCATGATCAGCATCGCCGCCGCCTGGCCGTACTGGGTGAAGAGGAACGCGGTGTTGTAGGCGTAGATCGAGATCAGCCGGGTCGCCGTCCCGGGGCCGCCCTGGGTGAGCACGTAGATCTGGTCGAACGTCCCGATGGCGTCGATGACGCGCAGGGTGATCGCGACGAGCAGGACGGGCATGAGCATCGGCAGCGTGTGGTCGAGGAAGAGACGCACGCGCCCCGCCCCGTCCACGCGGGCTGCCTCGAGCGGCTCCTGCGGCATCGACTGGAGCCCGGCCAGGACGATCAGGAAGATCAGCGGCGTCCACTCCCACACGTCCACGATCACGACGCTGACGAACGCGCTCGTGTTGTGGGCGAGCACGTCGGGCGGACTGGCGCCGAAGAGCTGGAACAGCGGATCGGTGACGCCGACCCCCGAGTCGTAGAGCAGGCGCCACATGACGCCGACGACGACGGGCGCGATCGTCATCGGCAGGATCAGCCCGACCCGGATCTGGCTCGAGAAGCGGATCTCGCGCGAGACCAGGAGCGCCAATCCGAGGCCGAGCAGCGTCTCGATGGTGACGGTGCAGACGACGTACTTGGCCGTCGTCTCCATCGCCTGGCGGAAGAACTCGTCGTGCCAGACGTTGCGGTAGTTCGTGAGGCCGTTGCGCCCGAAGTCGCGGCCGTAGAGGTAGTGGGTGAAGCTGGCACGGATGCCGTAGAAGAGCGGGTAGAGCGACACGCCCGCGAGGGCGACGGCCGCGGGCACGAGCAGGAGGTAGGGGCTGGCGAGGAATCGTCCTCGCCAGCCCGCTCCCACCTTCGCCGGTGCCGCCGCCTCGGCCATCCGCTAGTAGGTGCCCTGCTGCTTGAGATAGGCGGTGATCTGGTTCGCCGCCGTGGTCAGGTGCGACTGCGCGATCTGCGAGTAGTTGGACTTCTGCGAGATCGCCTGCACCAGCGCCTGGTTCAGGGCCGTGCCGAGCAGGTCCTCCATCTTGGGCTCGTCCGGCGTGCGCGGCTTGGGGATGGAGTTGTCGACCGCGTCGGCGATCGCCGGCAGCCAGCGGTACTTCTTCGACAGCGCCGGGTCGCGCAGCGCCGATCCGGTCACGGCCGCGCTGCCGGTGCCCGCGAACTCCTTCTGCACCTTGCTCGACGTGAACCACTCGAGGAACCTGACGGCGCCCTCCGTGTTGGGCGCGCCCGACGCGATGCCGCAGATGAACGTGCCGATCGCCGGCCCGCTGCGCTCCTGCGACGGGGTGGCCGCAAAGTCAATCTTGTGCGGTACCTTCGACTGCGTCGGGTCGTCGACGACGTGGGCCGTGCCGGTGTACTCGGTCATGGCCGTGCAGTGGCCCTCGAGCATGACCGCCGTCTCCTGGCTCGTGTCGAACGCGGCCACGCCGGACGGCATGTACGGGATGAACGAGAACAGCCGCTCGAGCGCGCCGACGCCCTCCGCCCCGGCGAACCCGGGCGACCAGTCGTCGTTCACGAAGTTGCCGCCGTAGGAGTTGAGCAGCGGCAGGTAGGTCTGCACGATGGGGTTGCCGGCGACGCCGCGGGCCGTCCAGCCGTACATCGACGGCGGGTTCGTCTTGGCCTTGGCGGTGGCGGCGATGTCGTCCCACGTCTTCGGGGCCGACGCGAACAGGTCGCCGCGGTAGTACAGGATCTCGACGTCGTCGATGATCACGAGCGAGTAGAGCTGGGGCGTGTCGTTCGCGAACGCCTTCAGGCGAGGGCCGGACTTGGGTGGCCAGTAGCCCTGGTCGAGGCCCTTGGCGAGGATGTCCGGGTTCACCTTCAGCCCGAGCTTGTCCATGCTCTGGATGATCCCGCCGGCCGCGAACTCCGGCACCCAGTTGTCGTCCATCACGTAGATGTCGTAGGCGCCGGTCTTCTGGAGGCCGTCGGTCTTCGAGTTCTGGTACCAGGCGTTGTAGTTGGTCTGCTGGTAGTGGACCTTGATGCCGGTCTCGGCGGTGAACTTCGGCAGGAAGACCTGCTGGAACGGCACCATCGCCGGATCGGAGAAGGTGCCGATCGTGATCGAGCCGCCGGCCTTGCCGCCCGAGCTGCCGCCGGACGATCCGCCGCCGCCTCCGCAGGCGGCGGCCAGCGGGCCGAGCCCGCCGAGGACGGCCCCCGTGCCGAGCGCGCCCTTGACGATCTGGCCGCGGGTGTACGAGCGCGAGCCGCGCTCACTGCTTGTGGTGTCACTCATGCAACGCTCCTCCTTCGAAGGCAGGGTCGGACGGGGGCGTGGACTGCGTCGCTGGGGTCGGTTCGGGCTCCTCCTTGGGGGCGGGCGCCGCGCCGATCGCGGCGCCGGTGTCGGCGTCGAAGAGGTGCAGACGGGCGCGGTCGGGCAGGAGCCCGACCGGCGTGCCGATCGCCGGCTCCACGCCGGCTGCGGCGCGCATGTTGACGAGCGCGTCGCCGAGCGCCACCGTGATCAGCGTCTCGTTGCCGAGCGGCTCCACGACGTACACCTCGCCGCGCAGGGCGCCGGGTGCGTCGGGCGCGACGATGGCGGCGTGCTCGGGCCGGAACCCGAGCTTGACCGGCCCGCGGACGGGGGCGTCCGTCAGCGCCAGCGTGCCGTGTGGGTGGGTGAAGGCCGCGCCGGAGACCTCGCCGTCGAGCACGTTCATCGGCGGCGAGCCGCAGAAACGGGCGACGAACAGGTTGGCCGGACGGGCGTACAGGTCGGCCGGGGTGGCGAGCTGCTGCAGGCGGCCGTCCTGCATGACGGCGACCATGTCGGCCATCGTCATCGCCTCGACCTGGTCGTGGGTGACGTAGAGGGTGGTGACGCCGAGCTGCTTCTGGAGGCGCTTGATCTCGATCCGCATCTGCAGGCGCAGCTGCGCGTCGAGGTTGGAGAGCGGCTCGTCCATGAGAAACACGCGCGGCTCGCGGACGATCGCCCGGGCGAGCGCCACCCGCTGGCGCTGGCCGCCGGAGAGCGCCCGCGGCATCCGCTCGAGCAGCCCCTCGATCGAGAGCATGCGCGCCACGGTGGCGACCCGTTCGGCCCGCTCCGGCTTCGGCACCTTGCGCACCCGCAGCGGGTAGCCGATGTTGTCGGCGACGCTCTTGTGGGGGTACAGCGCGTAGCTCTGGAACACCATCGCGACATCGCGATCCTTGGGCTGCAGGCGGGTCACGTCGCGGTCGCCGAGGTACACGCTGCCGGCGGTCGGCTCCTCCAGGCCGGCCAGGATCCGCAGCGCGGTCGTCTTGCCACAGCCCGACGGCCCGAGCAGCGCGAGGAAGGTGCCGTCGGGGATGTCGAGGTCGAGCTCGATCAGCGCGTCGACCCCGCCGAAGCTCTTCGAGACCCCCTGGTAGCGGACGTCCATCAGCCCTCCCTCCGGGCGGGGCCGGTCGAGCCGCGCACGACGAGCTCGGCCGGCATGAGGACGCGGCGGCCGGCATGCTCGCCCGCGGCGATGGCCGAGAGCACCATCTCGGCCGCCATCCCGCCCATCTCCTCGGCCGGCTGGCGCACGGTCGTCAGGTCGATGCGGCGATGGGCGGCAAGCGGGATGTCGTCGAAGCCGACCACCGAGACCGCGTCGGGCACGGGGGTGCCGTCGCGCTCCAGCCGGTCCATCAGCGCCATCGCGATCACGTCGTTCGTGCAGCAGACCGCGGTCGGGTGGTCCTCGACCGGCACCGGCTCGAGCCCGCGCCGGCGCAGCGCGGCGGCCAGCGCCTCGGGCCGGTTGTCGACCGACTCCTCGTGGGCGCCGGAGTGCGCGAACGCGATCCGGGCGTGCCCGAGGCCGACCAGGTGCTCCACCACCTGCTCCATGGCCGCGTACTCGTCGACGTGGACGATGCCGAGGCGCGGATCGGCCGCCTCGAACGAGACGACGACCACGGGGATGCCGCGGTCGAGCAACTCGCTCGGGATGGTCGATCCGGCGGTCACGGCCGGGAAGATCACGCCGTCGACCCGGCGGCCGACCAGCGCCCGCACCTGGTCGGACTCGGTGGTCGGGTCGTTCTCGGTCTCGGCCAGGAGTACGGCGAAGCCGTCGCGGTGGGCGCGGCGCTCGACCTGCAGGGCGACGGTCGCATGGAAGGGGTTGAGCGCATCGGGGATGACGACACCGAGGGTCTTCGTGGCCCGCCGCTTGAGCGAGCGCGCGACCTCGTTCTGGCGGTAGCCGAGCTCGTCGATCGCCTCGAGCACCCGCCGCCGCGTCTCCTCCGAGACCGGGGCGGTGCGGTGCAGGACGTTCGACACCGTTCCGACCGAGACTCCGGATCTGCGGGCGACATCGTGCATCGTGACCGTCACCCGACCGGCACTTCCGGATGGGCCAGGGCCGCGCGCAGCGCGCCGAGGGACGCCTCGATCCCCTCCTCCGGCCCCATGCGCGGATCCTCGTGCTCGATCGACACGTCGCCGTCATAGCCGGCGGCACGCAACGCCCCCAGGAGCTCGGCCCAGACGCCCACGTCGTGGCCCGTCCCGACGGCGGCAAAGTGCCAGCTCGCCGTCGCCGGATCGACCGGGTGGCGGAAGTCGATCACCCCGTCGCGGCGGACGCGGTCGGCGTGGATGAGCGTGTCCTTGCCGTGCGCGAACCCGATCCGGTCGCCGACCTCCTCGATCACGCTGAAGGGGTCGATGCCCTGCCACCAGAAGTGGCTCGGGTCGAAGTTCACCCCCAGGTTGGGGCCGGCGTGATCCGCCAGGCGCAGGTACGAGCCGGGCGAGTAGGCGGAGGCCCCGGGGTGCAGCTCGAGGCAGATCGTGACCCCGGGCGCCGCGTCCGCCGCCCAGGCGCAGAGCTCGGCCCAGAACGGCCCCAGCCGGTGCTCGAGCTGCCACTCCCAGAGCGACTCGTCGTCGGGCGACAGCGCCCACGGCGCGAACACCGGCGTGCGGCCGCCGTCGCGGGTCCCCGGGCAGCCGCTCATCGTGACGACCCGCGCAACCCCGAGCCGATGGGCGAGCTCGATCGCGCCGCGGACGAGGGCGGCGTGCCGGTCGCCGACCGTCGGATCGGGGTGGAGCGGGTTGCCGGCGGCGTTCACGCACGAGAGCCCGAGGCCGTGCTCGCGCAGCTCCCCGAGCAGCTCGTCACGGGCGCCCGGCTCACGCAGGAGCGCCGCCAGGTCGAGCTGGCCCGCGGCCTGCGCCCAGCCGCCCACGCCCATCTCGATGCGACCGACGCCGCGCTCCGCGCACCAGGCGAACGCCCGCTCCCGCGGCAGGTGCGCCAGCCCGTCGTTGAACACGCCGATCTGCAATCGGGACTCCCCGCGTCCAGGT
>JAICJM010000302.1 GCA_025928435.1 Thermoleophilia bacterium | reverse complement strand
GATCGCCCGCCCGTCCGCGTCATTCCGCGCGCTCGAGCCGTCCCATCGCCAGGCAGACGTCGATGTGGAAGGCCGTGGCGTACCCGAGGTCGTCGACGTGGATGCGCTCGTCGCGGCCGTGCATGCCTCCCGCCAGCACCTCGTTCGGCGTGTGCCTGATCGGCCAGATGCCGTACGCGACCGTGCCGA
Organism: Thermoleophilia bacterium; assembly: GCA_025928435.1. Next base: position 2,746 of record JAICJM010000302.1, on the reverse strand, counting down.
ACGCCTCGCGCAGATAGTGCGAGTCGGTGAACCCGTTGCAGATCATCGGGAGGAGCGCCGCTACCGGGTCGCGGCGCGCGAACCAGTCGCGGCACGCGTCGGCGAGCGGCGTCTCGAACGACGACACGGATCCGCCGGTGAGCGGCTCGGGGTAGGTGATCTCGTGGGGGATGTCGTCGCCGAGCGCGGCGGCGAGCTCGGCGCGCAGATCCTCGATGGAGGCGCCCGCGACCGGGCGGCAGTCGCACTCGACGCTCGCGCGGGCGGGCATCACGTTCAGGGCGGTCGAGCCGTGCAGGCGGGTCGGAGCGATTGTCGTGGCGTACAGCGGCACGAGCAGGTCGCGCAGCATCGGGTGGAGATCCACCGCCCGCGCCAGCCGGTCGCCGAGGTCGCCCGCACCGGGCACGAGGACATCGAGGGCCGCCGCGGTGACGGGCGTCGTCCGCAGCCGCGGCTCGTAGGCCGCGATCCGGTCGATCAGGCGCGCGAGCAGCGGCACGGCGTTCTCGCCGGAGTGCGGGAGCGACGTCGCCCCCGCCTCGCCGAGCGCGGTGACCACGGCCGCGCAGGCGCCCTTCTCGCCCACGGTGACGGGGATGACGACCCGACCGTCCCCCAGCTCGAGCCGCTCGGCGGAGCCCTCGTTGAGCGCGTAGTCGGTGGCGATGTCCGGCCGGGCCCCGACCAGCCAGCGCAGGCCGACGGCCTCGCTGCCGTCCTCCTCGTCGGCCTCGGCGATCAGCACGAGATCCCCGTTGGCGCGCGTGCCCGCGCGCGCGAGGGCCGCCATCGCGACCGCCCTCGTCGCGAGCTCGTTCTTCATGTCCGCCGCCCCTCGGCCCCAGATGTAGCCGGCGTCGTCGACGTGACCGGAGAACGGCGGATGCGTCCAGGCCTCGGGGTCGTCGGCCGGCACGACATCCGTGTGGCCGAGGAGCGCGAGCGACGGGCCGGTGTCGCGGCCGCGGATGCGCGCGACCAGGTTGGCGCGGCCGGGCTCGCGGGCGATCAGCTCACACTCGACGCCGTGACCTTCGAGGTAGCGCGCGAGGAGCGCGGCCGCCGGGGTCTCGCCGCCCGGCGGATTGCTCGTGTCGATCCGCAGCAGGTCATGGAGGAGGGTGGTCGCCTCGTCGCGGAGCTCGCGCTCGGTCGGAAGGTGCATCCGTCCAGGATTTCACGCTCGCCAAGCGTGGGAGCGCGCCGTACGATGAGCTCAGGGGCTGGAACACCGCGAGCGAAGCGGCGGTGGGCGAGTCCGACCCGCATCGCCCCCAGTTCGGCGACAGCATCGTCGACGCGAGGGCGCCGGTCGATCCGGCGATCAGCATCCGCCCGGTCGACATGTCGCGCGACCGGTGACCGGACGCAGCGGGCCGGCGCAGCCGCGATACTCCCGGCATGAGTGGGCGGGTGACGCGCGTCTCGATAGCTCCGGTGAAATCGCTCGGGTTGACCCATCCGGAGTCGGTCGAGCTCACGCCCGCCGGCGTGGCCGGCGACCGCCGCTTCTGGATGGTGAACGACCAGGGCCGGCTGGTGAACGGCAAGCTGGCGCCGCAGCTGATGCAGGTGCGCTCGGCCTGGGACGAGACCACCCGGCGGCTCGAGATGCGCTTCCCGGACGGGCTCGAGCTCGCCGGCACGGTCGATCTGGGCGATCCCGTCGAGGTGAAGCTCTACGGCGAGCCCCATCCGTCCCGGAAGGTGCTCGGCCCCTGGGAGGACGCGCTGTCGCAGCTGGCCGGGTTCCCGGTGACGTTCCTGTGGTCGGAGCGGGGCGCGGTCGACCGGGGCGCCGACCGCGGCGGCTGGGTGTCGATCGTCTCGCGGGCGTCGCTCGACCGGCTCGGCCAGGTGGTGGGACAGGCGCCCGTCGACGGCCGCCGCTTCCGCATGCTGTTCGAGATCGAGGGCGTGGACCCGCACGAGGAGGACACCTGGATCGGCGGCGACGTCCGGATCGGCGCCGCCATCGTCCGGCCGCTCGGCGACGTGGGCCGCTGCGTGGTGACGAAGTGCGATCCCGATACGGGCAAGTCCGACCTGGACACGCTGGGCGCCCTGGCCCGCTACCGTCGCGACGGCCAGACCGAGCCGCTGCCGTTCGGCGTGTACGGTGAGGTCGTCGCGCCGGGCCGCGTGAGCGTCGGCGACGCCGTCGGTGTGGAAACAATGATCTAGCCGTACCTACACGCGTTCGGTCGCCAGGCGCACGCCGAGCGCGACCAGCACCGTCCCGGTGATCCGGTCGAGGGCGGTTCGCAGCCGGCCGGCGTCCAGCACGTCGCCGATCCTGGCGACGACGGCGGCGTAGGCGGTCAGCCACGGAAACGTCAGCGTGCAGAACACGAACCCCGGCCCGAGCATCTTCGGGCTGGTCAGGTTGCTGACGATGCCCTGACCGTACGGCGTTGCGAGCCGCCGGGCAGGGCCCCGGATCTCCGGCACGCCGTCGCCGCCCCTGCGGCTCTCGACCAGCGCCCGGAGGCCGAGATGGATCAGATGGGCGGCTCCGGCGGGTCGCAGGGCGGAGAAGGCCGGTCGCTTCTTCGATCAGGCTGACTTGTTCCCTCTCCATTGCCTTCTGGGCCAGTTGGATGGATAACGGAGTGAGTGTGACCGGCGATACATTCGCCGGTCGAGGCGTTCGGTTGTCCAAGGAGGGCATGTGAGACGGCTAGGGAAGGGGCGTGCCGCGATCGCTGCGACGCTCGCTGTGGCAGGTGCGATGTTCGTTGCG
>JAICJM010000057.1 GCA_025928435.1 Thermoleophilia bacterium | reverse complement strand
CACCGCCATCCTCGGCCTGCTCACGACGCTCGCCCTGATCACCGCCATCAGCCACCTCACCGCCGTGCCGACGGTGTCGCCGACGCTGGCGACCATGATCGGCCTCGGCGTCGGCATCGACTACTCCCTCTTCATCGTCACGAAACACAAGCTCCAGCTCGGGCACGGGATCGAGATGGACGAATCGATCGCGCGCGCCACCGCGACCTCCGGCGGTGCGGTCCTGTTCGCCGGCGTGACGGTCGTCATCGCGCTCTGCTCGCTGGTCGTGGCCGGGATCCCGCTCGTCTCGACGCTCGGCTACACGGCGGCCATCGCGGTCGCCGTCTCGGTGCTCGCGGCCATCACGCTCCTGCCGGCGCTGCTCGGGGCGCTCGGCGAGCACATCAACTCGCTGCGGGTGCACGTCGGCCGCACGCACCCCGACGACCACCAGCCGCACGGCTGGGCGCGGATGGCCCGCGCTGTCGGTCGCAGCCCCTGGCCGTACATGATCGGGAGCACCGTCCTCCTGCTCGTGCTGGCGTTTCCGCTCATCCACCTGCGACTGGGCCAGCAGGACAACAGCGTGATGCCGAAGTCGACGACCCAGCGGCAGGCGTACGACGCGATGGCGGGCGGGTTCGGGGCCGGCTCGAACGGGCCGCTCCTGATCGCCGTGAAGTTCCCGACGCCGGCCCAGCCGGCCCAGCCGGGCGGCGACCCGACCTCCGACCCACGCCTGACGAGCCTCCAGAACACCATCGCGAAGACCGCCAACGTGCAGTCGGTCGCGCCCGCCACGGTCGATCCGTCCGGTACCGCCGCTGTCTTCAGCGTGGTTGCAAAGACAGCGCCGTCATCCGACGACACCGAGAACCTGGTGAACGGCCTGCGCGACACGGTCATCCCCAAGGCCGTGGCCGGCTCCGGCCTGACCGTGTACGTCGGCGGCCAGACCGCCGGCTACATCGACCTGGCGGAGAAGATCGGCGCGAAGCTCCCGCTCATGATCGCGATCGTCGTGCTCCTGAGCTTCATCGTTCTCACGCTCGCGTTCCACTCGGTGGTGATCCCGATCAAAGCCGCGGTGATGAACCTGCTCTCGGTGGGCGCCGCCTATGGCGTCGTCACCTTCATCTTCCAGGAGGGGCACGGGATCGGAATCGCCGGCCTCCCCCACTCGATCCCGATCGTGAGCTACGCGCCGCTGCTCATGTTCGCCATCCTGTTCGGCCTCTCGATGGACTACGAGGTCTTCCTCGTCAGCCAGATCCAGGAGCGCTTCCACGCCACCGGCGACGCCGGTGAGGCGGTCGTCGAGGGCCTCGCATCGACCGGCCGGGTGATCACGTCGGCCGCGCTCGTGATGGTGTTCGTGTTCTCCAGCTTCGTCCTGAACGGCGATCCGGTGGTGAAGCAGTTCGGCATCGGCCTTGCGGTCGCGATTGCGCTCGACGCCACGGTCGTGCGCTGCATGCTCGTCCCGTCGGTGATGGAGGTTCTGGGCCGCCGCAGCTGGTGGCTGCCCGGCTTCCTCGACCGCGTCATCCCGCACGTGAACGTCGAGGGCACTGGCGTCTTCGACGAAGAGGTCGAGGCGCCCACCCCGGCCATCATGTCCTGACTCCGGCGGGCGGTCGCAGGCGGGTCGCTACGGTGCGAGTGCGATGAGTTTCGCGCCTGCCCGCGGTCTTCATGGGCAGACTCGAAGACCTTCAAGGGAGCTTTCACCAATCATGCAGCACCACATCGACACGAACACCGGAGCTGGATCATGAGCGGCATCGAGGGCAACAGGCGCTGGCTGGCGCTCATCGTGCTCTGCTGCGGCAGCCTCATGATCGTGCTCGACACGACCATCGTGAACGTCGCCCTGCCGTCGATCCGCGAGGATCTGGGCTTCTCGGAGACGTCGCTCGCGTGGGTCGTGAACGCGTACCTGCTGACGTTCGGCGGGTTCCTCCTGCTGGGCGGCCGCCTCGGCGACCTGTTCGGCCACCGGCGGCTGTTCCTGTTCGGGATCGGCCTGTTCACCCTCGCGTCGCTCGCGTGCGGCCTCGCCACCTCCCAGCACGTCCTGATCGGCGCGCGGGCGGTGCAGGGCCTCGGCGGCGCGATCGTCTCGGCCGTCTCGCTCTCGCTGATCATGACCATGTTCACCGAGGCGGGCGAGCGGGCGAAGGCGATGGGCGTGTTCGGCTTCGTCGCCGCCGGCGGTGGCACCGTCGGCGTGCTGCTGGGTGGCGTCCTCACCGACCTCCTCGACTGGCACTGGATCTTCATCGTCAACCTGCCGGTGGGCGTGGCCGTCTTCGGCTTCTGCCTCGGCCTGCTGCCGTCCGGCCGCGGCCTGGCGGGGACGCAGCTCGACGTCGCCGGCGCGGTCACCGTCACCGCGGCGCTCATGCTGGCGGTGTACGCGATCGTGAACGGCAACCAGACCGGGTGGACGGCCGGGCAGACGCTCGGTCTGCTGGGCGGGTCGGTCGTGCTCCTGGCCGTGTTCCTCGCCATCGAGGCGCGCGTCTCCTCGCCGCTGATGCCGCTGCGCCTGTTCCGCCTGCGGAACGTCGCCACCTCGAACGTCGTCGGCATCCTGTGGGCGGCCGGCATGTTCGCCTGGTTCTTCCTCTCGGCGCTCTACCTGCAGCTGATCCTGGGCTACAGCCCGCTGCGGGTCGGCCTCGCGTTCCTGCCGGCCAACCTGATCATGGCCGCGTTCTCGCTCGGCCTCTCGGCGAAGCTCGTGATGCGCTTCGGCATCCGGATCCCGCTCGGCATCGGCCTCTCGATCGCCGGCGCGGGGCTGGTGCTGTTCGCCCGCGCGCCCGTCGACGGGAGCTACCTCACCGACGTGATGCCCAGCATGATCCTGCTCGGCTTCGGCGGCGGCATGGCGTTCAACCCGCTCCTGCTGGCCGCGATGACGGACGTCGACCCGGCCGAGTCGGGCCTGGCCTCCGGCGTCGTGAACACCGCGTTCATGATGGGCGGCGCGCTCGGCCTGGCCGTGCTGACCAGCGTGGCGGCGTCGCACACGAGCGACCTGCGCGCCTCCGGCGACAGCCACCTGGTGGCGCTGAACGGCGGCTACCACGTGGCCTTCCTGATCGGCGCGGTGTTCGCGTTCTCGGCCGCGGCAATCGGCGCGTCGGTGCTGCGCGCCGGCATGGGGGCGCCGGCCGGCGGTCACGAGCCCGTTGGCGACCTGGCGACCGACGCCGAGTAGAGTCTCCGCGATGGGCATCTTCACGGTGACGTTCCGTGGCCGCGCGACCGCGCGGCCCACGGCCGCAGACCGGCCACGGCCGGCACTTCCTGCGTAGCGCGAGTCTCGATGGGTGATCGGTGAGTCCTCGTGCGCCTGGACGCACGACGGTGTCAGGTCGGCGTCACGCCGGTGGGGCTGCGGCTGTGAACCGTCGCATCGCCGCGTCCTCGCTCGCTTGCGTGCGAAGCACGCGTCGCTCCCTGCGTCCTTGCGCTGCTCGGTTCACAACCGCCCAGGACATCACCAGTCCTACCGATCACCCATCCGCAGAGATCGTCGCCTCGGCCGGCGTTCGCGAGGAAGAGCCGAAGACCTGATCGTCGGGGACGGACTCGTGCGCAAGCGGGCGGCGACGCGGCCCTCGACGCTGCTCGCGCTGCGGTGGCAGCCGTGGTGGCGGCTGGACGCCGAGCGCCACCTGCCGGCGGCGTGCTTCGACCCGCCGCCGCGGGTCGACGCCGCAGCCCGGGCGGGTGCGCGCTGCGCATCATCGGCGCCGGCGCCGCCCCCGGGTGCGCGCGAACTGGCGGGGCTGGGTGGTCGGGTCGAGCACGACGCCGGACCAGCACCTCGTGATCACGGCCTCGCCGACGCCGCTTCACGACGCGGCGAACGTGGTGAACGGCCCGCCGTGGTACCCGGGCGCGCGTGTCCGGCCGCTCGGCCGGCTGACGATCAACGGCCGGCGCATACGGGCCGTGTTCGTCCCCCAGGCCGGCAATGAGGGCAGCGCCTTCGCCCACCACGTCGTCCTCGTCTGGACGGTCGGGCGGCACACCTACGGCGCCGGGTTCCATGACGTGCGCGGCATCGCGGCCACGCTGGCGCTCGACCGCGAACTCGTCGGGAGCATCCGGCTCGTCAGCGGGACGGGCTGACGCCGCGCACGGCCCAGACGAACGCGGGCAGCGAGAAGGGGCCGTTCCCGACCTCCGCGCGCGAGCGCTCCCGCACCGCCGTCTGCCGCTCCTCGTCCAGCCCGACGAGGTAGCTGCCGGCCGGCCCGACGCCGAGCGTGAACGGCTCCCACCAGTCGTCGAACGTCGGGTGCTGGACAACGGCGGGGTGCTCGACGCCGTGCACGTCCTCGAGGCCGGCCTCCGCGAACAGCGCCTCGAGATGGCCGGCACGCCCGCCCGCGACCGCCATCTCGCCCCGCGCGTTCGGGTCGAGGGCCACCGCCGCCCGCCAGAACGGGCTGATCGGCGCCCGTCCGCCGGCCAGGTCCCACACCGACGCGGCGACCGCCCCGCCCGGCCGCGTGACGCGGGCCATCTCGCGCAGGCCCGTGGCCGGGTCGCGCATGAAGTGCACGACCAGCTGTGACAGCGCGGCGCCGAACTCGCCGTCGCCGTAGGGCAGGCTCTCGGCCGCGCCCTGGCGCACGTCGATGCCCGGAAACCGCTCGCGCACCGCCTCGACGAAGCGTGCGGACGGGTCGATCGCCGCCACCGAGCCGGCTCCCAGCCGCCCGACCAGCTCGGCCGTGAGCATGCCCGAGCCGCAGCCGACGTCCAGCGCCCGCTGCCCGGCGGCGACCCCGGCGAGGTCGGCCAGCTGCGGCGAGAGCGGCGCCGAGTACCGGCCCATGAACCGGTCGTATGCCTGGGCGGAAACGTCGAAGGTCACGTGAACAGTCCCTGCGCAACGTACCGGCCCGGCGCGATCCCTGCAGGGATCGCGAAGACCGCGCTCGAGGTGTGCTTGATGTACTCGTTCAGCGCGTCGCCCGTGCCCAGCCGCCGCTGCAGCACCGCGAACCGGGCGTGCGGGTCGCGCTGGAACGCGATGAAGAACAGGCTGCGCCCCTTCGGCGCAGAGGATCCGGGGCCCGGGCCGCCGCACGCGGATGTCGCGACGACGGACGCCGTCGCGACCGCGAGCACCCCGCGGCGCACGGCTACACCGCCTCGCGCGAGAGGCCGACCGCCGGCCGGGCCGGCGATCCCCGGCGCCGGACACGGCGCGGGAGCAGGACGTAGGCGAGCATCGGGATGGCATACAGGAGCCATCCCAGCGCCTCGCCGACCGTCGGCTCGGGCTGGACGCCGAGCACGCCCGTGACGAGCGAGCTCGTGACGGTGCCCGGCCGCACGAGCCAGTTCAGGTCGACGGCGGTGCCCTGGAAGCTGTTGAGCCACGTCGCCTCGTGAGCGGTGTGGATCGCGCTCGCCACCAGGCCGGCGGCGACGAGCACGAGCACGGCGGCGGTCACGCGGAAGAAGCGGCGCAGGTCGAGGCGGACGCCGCCCCGGTAGATCCCGTACCCGATGGTGGCCGCGACCACGATCCCGAGGACGGCGCCGAGCCCTGCGGAGGTCGAGTCGCCCGAGGCCTGGAACGCCGCGAGCAGGAACACCGCGGTCTCGATGCCCTCGCGCATGACGGCGAGGAAGGCCATCGCGACGAGCGCCCATGCCGATCGGTGGGCGACGGCCTCGGCGGCGCTCGCGCGCAGCTCCGCGGCCAGCGTCGGCGCGTGGCGCCGCATCCAGACGATCATGAAGGTCACCATCCCGACGGCCGCGGCGGCGACGACGGTCTCGAGCGCCTCCTGCTGCTGCTGCGGCAGCGACGCGTCGAGCACCTGCAGGCCGACGGCGACGCCGGCGCAGACGACCAGCGCGAGCCCGACGCCGGCCCACATGGCGCGCAGTGCGGCACGGTGCCCGCCCTGGCGCAGGAACGCGGCGATGATGCCGACGACGAGCGACGCCTCGACTCCCTCACGCAGGCCGATCACGAACGTCGGTAGCAGCGCGCCGCTCCGTTCTCTCGGGTCCTTAGGGCGCCCTAATCTTAGGGCGGCCTAAGTATGCACATCCGCCCCGCCGTGGTCAAATTCGACCCGTCGGAGGCCTCGGGATCGTGAAATACTCGCCCGCGACCGACCCCGGGAGACTCGATGCCGACCGATTCGATGGGCCGTGGCTGGGACGACGTGCTGGGAGAGATCCCGCTCTTCGCCGGCCTCTCCAAGCGTCACCTGAACAAGATTGCGCGGCTGGGCAAGACCCGCCGCTACGCCCGCTACACGGCGATCGTCCGCGCGGGCGACCGCGGCGACAGCTTCTACGTCATCCTCGACGGGACCGCGCTCGTGAAGCTGCCCGGCAAGCGCGCGAAGCGCCTCGGCGCCGGCGACTGGTTCGGGGAGATGGCGCTGATCGACGCCGCTCCCCGGGCGGCGACCGTCGAGGCGCAGACCGACGTCTTCGCCATGCTGCTCGGCCGCAACGCGTTCATGAAGACCGTGCAGGAGGAGCCGAAGATCGCGGTCGCCCTGCTCCAGACGATGGCCCAGCGCCTGCGCGCGGCGGAGCGCTCCGCCGCCCACTGAACCCCAGGGGGCCTGGCCCCGCCCATCGGGGCCAGGCCCATCTGTTCACCCTGGCGGGCGATTGGCCGCGGCCCGGCTCCGGGTAGTCACCTCAAACCACTCTCCAACGAGGATTCGGGATCGGTGCCGTATACTCGGCCGACCCGTGCCCCGCCAAACGTCGCCGCGCGCCGCCGGCCGCTGCGACCGAGGAGCTGCTTGGCAACCACGAAGCCGCCCAGAGGTCCGGGCGAGGGAGATTCCCCCCGGCGCGCGAAGATGGTGATCTACGCAGGTGGACCGCCGCAGAAGCCGCCCCGGCGGGGACGCCGCAGACGCCACCGCCTGCCCCGGTGGGCGCGCTGGACGCTCACGGTGCTCGGCCTGCTCGTGCTCGTCGTCCTGGCCGCGGGCGGCTACGAGCTCTGGTACCTGAACAACATCTACAACAAGGTCACCAAGCTCCACAAGGGCGACCGGAACGCGTCGACGCACCTCGCCCGCCAGATCCCCACCTCCTCCCAGCCGCTCACGGCGCTCATCATCGGCTCCGACCATCGCACCGACGGGGCGACGGGCAAGAACGGCCTCTCCGACACGCTCATGCTGGCACGGCTCGACCCGAAGCACCAGGTCATCTCGCTGCTCTCGATCCCGCGCGACCTGTGGGTGCCGAGCCTGGGCACCAAGATCAATTCGGCCTACTCGAACGGTGGCGACAACGCGTCGCTGCTGGCAGTCGAGGGCGTGACGGGGCTCAAGCCCAACTATCTGATCAACGTCGACTTCGCGGGGTTCCAGCGGCTCGTCGACACGCTGGGCGGCATCTACGTGAACGTCGACCAGTACTACTACAACCCGCCCGACCTGGAGCAGTACACGGGGTTCTCGGCGATCGACGTCAAGCCCGGCTACCAGCGCCTGAAGGGCGCCGACGCGCTCGCGTTCTCGCGCTACCGCCACACGGACGACGACTTCCACCGCCAGGCCCGCCAGCAGACGTTCCTGCGCGCGTTCCAGGCCCGCGCCGCCGACCGCTTCCACGGTATCTCGGTGACCGACATCCCGTTCATCAACGACCTCCTCGGCGCGATCTCCGACAGCGTCACGATCGTCGGCCCGAACAAGAAGGCGCCCAGCCCGCGCACGCTGCTGTCCTTCGCCGCGACGGCCTACAAGGCCCGCGCGCACGTCGTCACCGTCCCCCTCTCCTGGACGCCCTACAACGCGCCGGACGGCGAGGCGGCGCTCGAGGTGACGAACATGTCCCAGGCCCTCTCGCAGTGGCGGCACCCGTGGCGGCTCGGGAACGCCGCCGCCTCCATCCCCGCGGGGCACAAGACGCACGCGACGCAGCCGTGGAAGCCGGCGGTCGACCCGGCCGGCGTCCACGTGGCGGTGCTGAACGGCAACGGCGTGAAGGGCGCGGCCGGGAAGGCCGTGCACGGCCTGGCCGCCTGGGGCTACCGCGGGAACCCCGGGAACGCGCCCCGGCAGAGCTATCCCCGGACGTGGGCCTACTACCGGCCGGGCGCCCAGGCCATCGCGGGCGACCTCGCCCACATCCTCGGGAACGGCGCGGCGGCGGCGGCGATGCCCGCCTCGATCGAGGGCGGGATCGGGTCGCGCGCGCAGGTGGCGGTCGTGCTCGGCAAGGGGTTCACCGGCAAGCTGGCGGCCGCGGCGCCCACCACGAACAAGCCCACGAAGCCGGCCGGCCCGCCGTCGACGATCACGCCCACCACGGACTATCGCGCCGACTTCGTGCACGTCCAGCACGTGCTGCACTTCCCGATCCTGTACCCGACGGTCGGCGTGGCCGGGTACGACCTGTGCCCGTGGGTGCCGAAGCCGGCGGGCTCGGGCGTGCTCAGCTGCCAGGGGACGTCCACGTCGCCGATCCGCGTCTACGGGATCGGGGCCGCAGGGAAGGGCTGGAACTCGATGTACGCGGTGTTCAAGGGCCCGACCGCCATGGGGCCCTACTGGGGCATCGAGGAGACCCGCTACACCGACGCGCCGCTGCTCCAGAACCCGAACCTCACCCGCACGCTCGGTGGGCGCAAGTACCTGTTCTTCTTCAACGGTAGCCACATCCAGACCATCGCGTTCGTCCAGGGCGGCGTCGCCTACTGGGTGCAGAACAGCCTGCTCGACGACCTCACGAACCCCGAGATGCTCGCGATCGCCCGGTCGCTCAAGCCGGTCGGCTGAGCGCGAGAAAATCGGTCACGAGCTCGTCGAAGAGCTCGGGCCGCTCCATGCTGGGGAGGTGGGCGGCATCGGGGATCGAGCCGGTGCGGGCATGGGGCAGGCCGGCCGCGAGCCGCTCCGCGATGGCGTGGATGTCCGGCTGGTCGGCCTCGCCGGTCAGGACGAGGGCGGGCTGCGTGACCTCGCCCAGGCGGTCGCCGGCGTCGGGCACGAGCAGCTCCTCCAGGTCGCCGTCCGCCTCGTAGGCCGGCACCTGCAGCTCGAGCGCCCGCAGCTGCATCGCGTGGGCGCGGCGGCGCACATCGGCATCGACGTCCGCCGGCCGGCGGCGCGGCCCGTCGACCCAGAAGCGCACGTTGACCTCGGCCGCGGCGGGGAGGTCGCCCCGCTCGATGGCCTCCTCCTCCGCGGCCCAGTACTCGCGGACGGCGGCCGGCCACTCGTGGCCGGGCAGACCCGATCCGACCAGCACGAGCGCCGAGACGCGCGCGGGCGCCGCCAGCGCGGCCTCGAGCGCGACGCGGCCGCCCATCGACGTCCCCACGAGCGCCGCCTCCGGGATGCCGGCGGCGTCCATCACCGCTATCAGGTCGCGGGCATGGGATACGCCACCGAGGGCACCCGGGGAGCGGCCGAACCCGCGCATGTCGAAGCGCACGACCCGATTGGCCGCCGGGAGGGTGCGCCACTGGGCGTCCCACATGCCGCTGTCGCAGATGCCCGCGTGGACGAGCACGATGGCCCGGCCCTCGCCGGCGGTCTCGGCGTGGATCCCGGAGGGCCCGGTCATTGTTCGTAGTGCACGAAGGCGACCGTCTCGTGGATGCCCTCGTCCCACGTCTTGTGGTGCGGCCCGCCCTCGACCATGAGCGCGTGCTGTACCTCGAGCCGGTCGACGTCGGCCGCATAGGCCCGGGCGCCGCCGCGGGACGCGAACTCGACGACCCCGATGAACTCGTTCGGGTCGTCGATCGACCGCGCGATCCAGTGGCCGGTGGCGCCGTGCTTCACCCGCGCCGGCTCGTGCGCGTCGAAGGCCGCCTTCCAGGTGTCGAAATCGCCGCCGCGGAAGCGGATGACGAACTGGATGCTTCCCTCTGCTGCCATGCTCACCCCTGTCGCTCGTCGTCGTGGCTGAGGATGCCGACCACCTGGAACCAGGCCGGCTCGGGCACCGGATTCTCCTCGACCCGCATGCCCAGCCGCCGCATCACGCCGATCGACGCGAGGTTCTCGCGCTCGGTCGTCGCGACGATCCGGGCCAGATCGAGCTCGGCGAACGCGTGGTCGACGAGAGCGGCGGCTGCCTCGGCGGCGATCCCGCGGCGGCGAAAGTCCGGCGCGACCGCCCAGTAGAGGCCGACCTCGGGCACGAACCGCCGCCCCGGCTCCGGCCACGACGGCAGCTGCCCGAACGGCCCCAGCGACGGCACGAGCCCGACGAGGCCGACCAGGCGGCCGGAGTCGTTCAGCACGATGCCGCGCTCGCCGTAGGGCGGCTGGCGCAGCTCGGCCAGCTGCTCGTAGGACAGCGCGGTCCAGTGCAGCCACCGCTCCCGGCCGTCGCCGTCCACCTCCTCGACGGCGGCCAGGTCGCCCGCCTCGAGCTCGCGAACCGTCAGCCGTGGTGTCCGAAGCGGCGGGATCCGCACGGCGGGCACCCTACCGGGTGCGCCGGCGCCGGTACACTCGCCGCCGATGCGCGCAGGCCGGGTGATCACGGTGGTCGGCTGCCACGCCGGCGGCGAGATCGGCAACGTCGTCACCGGCGGCGTGCTGCCCCCGCCCGGCGGGACGGTCTTCGAGCAGATGCAAGCGCTGCGCCGCGACGGCGACGGCCTGCGCAAGCTCCTCCTGCGCGAGCCGCGCGGGAGCGTCGCCTGCCACGCGAACCTGGTCGTGCCTGCGACCCGGCCGGACTGCGACGCCGGCTTCATCATCATGGAGCCGACCGAGTATCCGCCGATGTCGGGCTCGAACACGATCTGCACGGCCACGGTGCTGCTCGAGACGGGCATGGTGGCGATGACCGAGCCCGAGACGATCCTGCGGCTCGAGGCTCCGGGCGGTGTCGTCGAGGTGCGGGCGCGCTGCCGCGACGGCCGCTGCGAGAGCGTCGAGGTGACGAACGTGCCGGCGTTCGCCGACCGGCTGGACGCCCCGCTCGAGGTCGACGGGATGGGCACGCTGACGGTCGACGTCAGCTACGGCGGCATGTGGTACGCGATCGCCGACGCGGCCGCGCTCGGGTTCGCGATCGAGCCCGACGAGGCCCGCGACCTGTCGCTCGCCGGCGAGCGCATCCGCGCCGCCGCCCGCGAGCAGCTCCCCTGCACCCACCCGGAGAACCCCGACATCGCCGGCGTCAGCATCGTCCAGATCGCGGGACCCTGGCAGGGGGTCGGGGCCGTGAGCCGAAACGCCGTCGTCATCGCGCCCGGCCGGCTCGACCGCTCGGCGACGGGCACCGGGCTCTCGGCGCGCATGGCGGCGCTGCACGCCCGCGGGCTGATGCGCCCGGGCGACGCGATGACCCACGCCTCGGCGATCGGCTCCACGTTCGACGGGCGGATCGTCTCGGAGACCCGCGTCGGCGACCGGCCGGCCATCGTCCCCGCGATCCGCGGCAGCGCCTGGATCACGGGCGTGTCGCAGCTCCTGGTCGATCCCCGCGACCCCTATCCGGAGGGCTACCTGCTCTCCGACACGTGGGGCGTGAGCGGGATCGACGTCCAGCCGTCCTAGGGCCCACGCGATGGTAGATTCGCCCGACCCGGCGATGACGAACCCCTTCCAGACAGAGGGCACGTGGCTGCGCTGTGCGCTCCACGCCCACACCACCCGCTCCGACGGCGAGCTCCAGCCCGAGGCGCTCGTCGACCACTACGAGCGCGCCGAGTGGGACGCCCTCGCCGTCACCGACCACTGGACGATCACCCATCCGCCGGAACGGGACGGGATGGTGCTCGTGCCCGGGATCGAGCTCACCTGCCGCACGCCCGGGGGCGTGTGGGTGGACGTGCTCGTCTACGGCCTCGACCGTGAGCTCGAGATCGATCCCGACGACGAGGGCAGCTATCCCGACCTGCCCGACGCGATGGAGTTCGTCGCCGAGCACGGCGGGGTCGCCTACATCGCCCATCCCTACTGGACCGGCGTGCCGATGGACCTCGTGCCCGGCCTGCCCGCGGTCGTCGGCATCGAGGTCTACAACGCCGGCTGCGAGATCGAGTGCGGCCGGGGCCTCTCGACCGTGCACTGGGACACGCTGCTCGACGGCGGCCATCCCTGCTTCGCCGTCGCCTGCGACGACACCCACTACGCCGGCTTCGACTCGGGCTATGCCTGGACGATGGCCCACGCCGCCGAGGCCACGCCCGAGGGCGTCGTCGCCGCCCTGCGCAGCGGCGCCTGCTACTCGTCGACCGGCCCGCGCTTCGACACGATCGAGCCGGTTCCCGGCGGCCTGCTCGTGCGCTGCAGCCCCTGCCGCTCGGTCACGCTGTGCACCGGGCCGGAGGACGGCGGCCGGGCGATGGTCGGCCGGCTCGCGTTCCGCCACCGGGCCAGGATCGTCGACCGCGACCCGTCGACCGGGCTGATCACCGCCGTCGAGTTCGCGCCGCCGCCCGGCGCCGCCGCCGCCCGCATCGAGCTGGCGGACACCGCCGGCGGCACGGCCTGGTCGAACCCCGTCGCACTCTAGGCGGCGCGCCCGAGGCGGGTGCGGGCGACTCCGGCTCACTGAGCCGCCCGCCGCCCGCCGGCTCTAGACGGTCGTTCCCCCGGGCGTCCCGCCGGGAGCGTCGTCCTCCTCGGCCAGGATCCCGTACAGGCTGCGGCGGGTGGTGCGCAGCACCTCCTGCGCCTTCTCGCGCTGGTCCGGCGTCCCGGCCATCGCGACCTGCCGCACCGCGCCGAGCACCTGGAACACGAGGCTGCGCAGGTCGCCGTGCTCGTCGTGAGCCTCGGCTGCCACCTGCTCCCACGGGGCCGGTGAGGGCAGCGCCGCGGCCGCCTCGCGGCCGGCGTCGGTCAGCTCGTAGACGCGGCGGCCGGTGCCGGAGCCCTGCTGCCGCACGAGCTCCTCGTCCTCGAGCTGCTGGAGCGTCGGGTAGACCGATCCGGGGCTGGGGTTCCAGGCCCCGCCGGTGCGCTCGCCGAGCTCGCGGATGATCTGGTAGCCGTGCATGCTCTCCTCGGCGAGGAGGGCGAGGATCGCAGCGCGGATGTCGCCGCGCCCGGCCCTGCGGCCGCGGCCGCCGAAGAAGGCGTTCTCGCCCTTGCCCCAGCCGCGCCCGAACGGGGCGAAGGGGTCGCCCCCGCCGTGCCGGCGACGGGCGAACTTGTGCATCCGATGGCGGTGGCGTCTGCCGTGGCCGCCCATCGGAATCGTCTCTGCGTACGTCATCTGGGAATCCTCCTGATTCTCTGGTTTCATGACTATCGCGTCACATCACGATATATCGTAACTGTGTCGCTGTCAAATTCCTGCTCGGGCGTGAGGCGGCTCAGACCGGGGCCGGCTCGCGCTCGGAGACCGCGACCGCGACGGCGGCCACGATCACGGCGCTCGCCACGACGGCGCCCGCGGTGAGCGACTCGCCCGCGACCGCCCACCCCAGCACGACCGCCACCGCCGGGTTCACGAACGCGTACGTCGCGACCCGCGCCGGCGCGACGACCCGCAGAAGCCAGACGTAGGCGGAGAAGGTGAGGACGGTCCCGAACACAACGAGGTACGCGAGGCCGGCGATCGAGCGGCCCGAGACATCGTTGACGTGGAGCGACGAGAGCTCGCCCGACCCGGCGGCGACGAGGACGAGGATGATGCCGCCCGCGAGCAGTGGCATCGCCGCGCCGAGCACGGGTGAGCGCGGCACGGGCACCACGCGCGTGGCGACCGTCCCGGCCGCCCACGAGAGGGCGCTCCCGACCAGGAGCGCCGCGTCGGTCGCATGCAGCCCGCCGCCCGTCCCCTGGGAGGCGACCAGCAGCGCGACGCCGGCGAACCCGACCACGAACGCCCCGGCCCGCCGCCGCGACGGCGGCCGCCCGTCCGGCAGCGCCCAGGCGAGCAGGGGGACGAAGAGCGGGATCGTCGCCAGGCACAGGGCGGCGATGCCGGACGGCACCCGCTCCTCGGCGTACGCGAGCACGCCGTGGCAGCCGACGAAGAGGAGCGTCCCGATCACCAGCGCCCCGCCCCACTCCCGCCGCGTCGGCCAGTCGGGGTCGCGCTCCCGGATCAACCCGAGCACGAGCAGCACCGCCCCGCCGAAGAGGCACCGCCCGGCCATCATCGCGAACGGCGGGATCGTCTCCACCGCGTAGCGGATGGCGAGAAACGTCGATCCCCAGACGAAGTAGATCGCAGCGAAGGCGGCCATCACCTCCGCCGCGGGAGGCTGCCCCGCGGACGCCGCCGGCGCGGGCGCCGGCTCGGCCGGTGAGCTCACCCGGCGGCGTCCGGGTGCTCTTCGCGGTCGACGATGACGCCGTCGAGCCGGAACGGCGTGAGCGCGTTCGCCCACAGGCCGTGCACCCACGGCCGCCGCAGGACCGTCGTGCGCAGGTAGGCCACGGGCACGAGGACGCACCACTCGGCCACGAGCAGCCGGTCGACGTGCCCGTACATCTCGAGCCGCTCGTCCTGGTCGCGCGAGGCGCGCGCGCGGCTCAGCAGGTCGCGCAGCTCGCCGGTCATCTCCGGCTCGGCGACCGGGTCGCACGGATCCTCGAGCAGCCCGCGGAAGAAGCCGTCCGGATCGGGGTAGTCGGCCAGCCAGGCGCCCATCCACAGGTCGGAGTCGTCGTCTGCGGTGCGGATGGCCCGCTCGCTCACGGTGAAGTCGACGCCGACTCCGATCTCGGCGAAAGCGGCCTCAATGGTGTCGAGCAGCACCGAGAAGCCCTTCGCGATCAGCAGCCGGAGCCGCGGCAGGCCCTCGCCGCCGGGGTAGCCCGCCTCGGCGACGAGCGCCCGGGCGCCGTCGAGATCGAGCGCGGCGGAGACGTGGTGGTCGTGTCCCGGCATCGCCGGCGGCAGGAGGCCGCCGTTCTCCGCCGGGCGGCTGATGAGCCCGCTCTCGGGGAACGCGCGGGCGACCGGGGCGAGCGCGGCCGCGACGGCCCGGCGCACGCGCACGTCGGCCAGCGGGCCGCGGTCGCTGCGGAAGCCGATCATGGCCGTCCCGAGGGTCGGCGCCAGGTCGACGCAGGCCTCGTCGTCCTCCTCCGGCACGAAGGGCATGGAGAGCACGTCCACCCGGCCCGACGCCCACAGGTCCTTCACCGCGGTCGTCGTGGCATGGATGCGGAAGTCGACCTCGATCTCGCGCAGGTTGCCGCGGCGCCCCGTCCAGCGCGGGTTGGCGACCATCACCAGGCGATCGTCGTCGATGCTCTCGAGCAGGAACGGCCCGTTCGAGACCAGCGGCTGGCCGCGGTGCCACTCGTCGCCCTGCGACTCGCACAGGTGGCGCGGCCACGGGTAGGAGTAGGTCGATGCGAGCACGTAGGGGAAGTAGTTGCGCGGCTCGCGCAGCACCACCTCGAGCGTGTGGTCGTCGAGGGCCGTCGCCCCCTCGACGTCCTGGAGCAGGAAGGCCGTCACGGTCGAGCGCTGGCGCGCCCGCTCCCACGTGTAGACGAAGTCGTGCGCCGTGACCGGCTCGCCGTCGCTCCAGCACGCGCTCTCCCGCAGCTGGAACAGGTAGGTGAGCCCGTCGCCGGAGACGCGGAAGTTCTCGGCCAGGGACGGCATCACGTTCAGGTCGCGGTCGATCAGGAGCAGCCCGCGGAACAGGTGGGCGGTGAGGGCGCTCGTCTCGGAGACGTAGTCGAGCCCGGGGGCGAGCGCGTCGGGCCGCAGCAGCGCGGTGGCGAGCCGCTCCGTCGGCTCGGGCTGGTCGAGCGGCACGACCTTGCACGCGAACGCCTCGTCGTAGGCCCGCTCCGCCTCGGCGAAGTTGAACGCCAGGTGGTGGACGAGGGCGATCTTGAAGAGCGTCTCGCGCGAGCGGCGGTCGTCGCCCATCCGGGCCAGGAACTCGCGCGCCTGGCGGTAGTGCCGGATCGCCTCCTGGTTGGCGTACATCGCGCGGGCGTCGTCGCCGGCCCGGATCAGGTACTCGGCCGCCCGGGCGGGATCGTCGGCGGCGCTGAAGTGACGGGCGAGCAGCGCCAGCGTCGTGCCGCTCTTCTCGTCGCCGGCCAGCTCCTCGAGCGCCACGCCGACACGCCGGTGCAGCTCCTGGCGGTCGGACTCGGTCAGGCTGGCGTAGGCGGCCTCCTGGACGAGGCCGTGGCGGAAGCGGTACTCGGGGTAGGGGCGGCGGCGCTCCTCGACGATGAGGTCGAGCCGCTGCAGCTCGAGCAGGGCGGCCGGCAGCATGTCGGGGCGCAGGACGCGCTCGAGCAGCGGCATCCCGAACCGGCGGCCGATCACGGCGGCGACCGCGACCGTCTCGCGGCCGGCGGCGTCCAGCCGGTCGAGGCGGGCCTGGAGCACGCCCTGGACGAGCGCGGGCACCTCGAGCCGGCCGGGATCGACCGCCAGCTCCCAACCGCCGTTCACGCGCCGCAGCGCGCCCCGCTCGACGAGGTCGCGCAGCGCCTCGCTCACGAACAGCGGGTTTCCGCCGGCGCGCTGGGCGATCAGCTCGGCGACGGCCTCGGGCAGCGGCGCGTCCGCGAGCGCCTGGGCGAGCTCGAGGGTCGCATCGCCGCCGAGGGCACGAAGCTCAACCTCTACATAACGGTGAGGGTAGTGCTGGCGGGCGCGCTCCCCGACGCCCCACGACGGGAGCTCGCGCTCGCTGCGGTAGAGGAGCGCGATGCCGAGCGGCTCGGTCTCGGTCAGGTCGAGCAGGCTCTCCACCGCCTGCAGCGTGAGCTCGTCCGCCCAGTGCAGGTCCTCGAACACGACCAGCAGCGGGCGCTCGGCGGCCAGGCGCGTGAGCAGGTCGGCCACCACCTCGAGGCTGCGCCGGTGCAGGACGTCGTGTGAGAACTCGCGCAGGTAGGCGGCCGCGCGCCGGTCGGCCTCCTGCAGCCCGAGCAGGTTGGCGAGAAAGGGGTAGCGGTCGTCGCCAGGCCCATAGAGCTCGTGCAGCGCTGCCTTGAGGTCGAAGCGGATGCGGGCCTCGCTCGTGGTCGCCGAGGCGCCGAGCCAGTCGCGCAGCAGGTCGCGGATCGGCCAGTACGAGAAGCCCTGGGTGTAGGAGAGGCCGCGGCCGACGAGCACCTTCAGCCGGTCGCGGAACGGGTCGACGGACTCGGCCGCCAGGCGCGACTTCCCGATCCCCGGCTCGCCGGTGACCGAGACGATGACGCCGATCCCGTCGCCGAGCCGCTCGAAGGCGCCGCGCACCTCACCCAGCTCGTTCGCGCGCCCGACGAGCGGGCCGTCCGCCGGCCGGGCGCCGCGGTCGCGCTCGCCCACGACCCGGTAGCGGTCGACGGGGCGCGACCGCCCCCGAAGCTCCGTCGGCCCGAGATCCTCGAGCTCGAAGCAGCCACGCACCTGGACGGCGGTGTCCGGCCCCAGCATGACGTCGGCCTCGCCGGCCAGCGCCTGCAGACGGGCGGTCACGTTCACGGTGTCGCCGAGGGCATTGAAGTGCTCCGCGCCGTCGGAGTCGGGCGTGATCAGCACCGGGCCCGTGTTTACCGCGACGCGGGCCCGCAGCTCGATGCCGTAGGCCTCGTCGACGTCACGGGAGTAGGCGGCCAGGGCGCGCTGCAGGGCGAGGCCGGCGCGCACCGCCCGCTCGCTGTCGTCCTCGTGCGCGACGGGCGCGCCGAAGACCGCGAGCAGGCCGTCGCCGAGCAGCTGTGCGACGGTCCCGTCGTAGCGCTCGACCTGCTCCGCCATCAGCCGGACGACCTCGTCGAAGAGGAACTTGGACCGCTCGGGACCGAGCTGCTCGCCGATCGCCGTCGAGCCGGCCACATCCGCCATCAGCACCGCAACGACGCGGCGCTCTCCCTCCGTCACCACCATGGATGCAGTCTGGCACACGGACGCTTCCCGGCCCACTCTTTCTCCCATCGCTCGACGAACGTATGTTCGCACGTTGCGGGTGGAGCCGCAACCGGGAGGGGGACTGTCCCCGCGGGGCGGGGACAGTCCCCGATTTTTCGCGCTACAGAGACCGCAACGCGGCGCCGAGGGCCTGGCGGTCCTCCAGCACCGGGGCCTGCAAGTCGCCCATGCGGGCCACGCGGTTCAGCACGACCGGCATCGTGAAGGCGTCCGGGTCGACGCCGGCGCGCAGCTCGTCCCAGGTGACCGGCGTCGAGACCGGCGCGCCGGGCTTCGGGCGCACCGAGTAGGCGAACGCGATCGTGCGGCCGGGCCCGTTCTGGTTCGCGTCGATCAGGACGCCGCGGCGCTTCGCCTTCGACCACTCGGTCGTGACCAGGTCGGGCCGCATCGAGGCCAGCGCGCGCGAGATGGCAAGGACGACTCCGCGGGTCTGGTCGTAGCCGTAGCGCCGGGCCAGCGGCACGAGCACGTGCACGCCGTCGGAGCCGCTCGTCTTGGGGTAGCCGCGCAGGTCGACGGCGGCGAGGGCGTCGCGCACGAGCAGCGCCACCTCGGCGGCGGCGGCGAAACCGGCCTCCGGCGTCGGGTCGAGATCGAAGAGCGCGAAGTCCGGCCGGTCGGGCCTGTCGATCCGCGAGCACCACGCGTTCAGGTCGATGCAGCCCATGTTGGCCATCCACAGGAGGGCGGCCTCCTCGTTCACGAGCGGGTAGCGGATCATCCGCTTCTCGCGCGTGTCGCGCGACGTGGCCGGGAACTCCGCGGTCGGGATCCAGTCGGGCATGTGCGACGGCGCGTTCTTCTGGAAGAACGGCTTCGCGGCGATCCCGTCCGGGTAGCGCTTCATCGTGAATGGCCGGTTCTCGAGGTGCGGCACGGTCACCTCGGCGACCGCCCGGTAGTACTCGATCAGGTCGCCCTTCGTGATTCCCTCGCCGGGCCAGAAGACCTTGTCCAGGTTGGAGAGCTCGAGCGGCCGCACGGCCGCCGCCGTCCGCTCGCGGCGCGCCTCCTCCCGGTGCACCTCGGCGGCCGGCTTGTCGTCGCGCAGGCCCTTGTAGGACGGCGCGCGCAGCCGGCCCTCGCGCGTCCACTCGAGGAACTCGACCTCGCACACCAGCTCCGGCTCCACCCAGGTGACGTCGCCCGCGCGCACGCGCGGCATCTTCGGCGCGACCCCGAGCGGCGTCGTCTCGCGCCGCAGCGGGGCGAGCCTCTCCATCAGCATGTCGAGCTCGGCGTCGTCGAAGCCGGTGCCGCAGTTGCCGGCCCAGACCAGCTCGCCGTCACGCTCCACCGCGAGGACGAGCGACCCGAACGCGTTGTCGCGCCGGCCCTGGCCGCGCGTGTACCCCGCGATCACCAGCTCCTGGCGCTGCTGCGTCTTCACCTTCACCCAGGCATCGCTCCGTCGTCCCGCAAGGTAGCGGCTGGCGGGGCGCTTGGCGATGACGCCCTCGAGCTCGTGTGCGCGCGCCTGCTCCAGGAGCGCGGGCCCGTCCTCGAACGCCACCGAGAGCCGTACCTTCTCGCCCGGGATCAGCGTCTCGCCCAGCAGCTCCTGGCGCTCGGTGAGCGGGAGCGTGGTCACGTCGCGGCCGTCGAGCATGAGGATGTCGAAGGCGTACATCGTGAGCGCCCCGCCGCCGTGCTGGAGCAGCGAGAAGCGCGGCCGTCCCGCCTCGTCGAGCGCGCACACCTCGCCGTCGATCACGCAGTCGGCGCTGCGCAGCGCCCCCGGCAGCTCGCGGGCCACCTGGGCGAACCGGGAGGTGAGGTCGTTGCCGTTGCGGCTGCGCAGCGTCACCTCGCCACCCTCGACCGCGGCGATGACGCGGTAGCCGTCCCACTTCACCTCGTACACCCAGTCGCCGCCGGCGGGCAGCTCGGTCGCGGCCACCGCCAGCATCGGGCGCAGCTCGGACGGGTCGCCGGCCAGGTCGCCCTCGTCCTTG
>JAICJM010000155.1 GCA_025928435.1 Thermoleophilia bacterium | reverse complement strand
GAGAGCTGCTCGAGGGCGGCCTTGGACGAGCCGTATCCGCCCCAGCCGGGGTAGTTCTCGACGCCCGCGTCCGACGTGATGTTGAGGACCGTCCCGCCGGCGGCCGAGAGCGCGGGCAGCGCGACCTGGATCAGGCCGAGCGGCGCGACGACGTTGATTCGGTACACCGACTCGAGCACATCGAGCGGGTACGCGTCGAGGTCGGGCTGCGGGCTCGGCCCGAGCACGGACGCGTTGTTCACGAGCAGCCGCAGCCGGCCCATGCGCATCGCCGCGGCCACCAGGTGCTCGCGGTGGCCCGGGTCGGCGACGTCGCCCGGGACGGCCGTCACGGCCGTCGTCCGCCCCAGCTCCGCCCGCGCCGCCTCGAGGTCGTCCGATCCGCGCGCGTCGATCGCGAGGCCGTAGCCCCGGTCGGCGAGCGCCTGCGCCAGCGCGAGCCCGAGCCCGCGCGACGCCCCTGTGATGAGTGCGATATCCATGCGTCCACGCTAGGCGGGCACGGGGCCCGCCGCCTCGGGCGGGGGTCGCGAACGGCGCAGGACCTTGGTCCTAGGCCGTCAGATGGCTGGTTTCACGCCCCCGCGCGCCTGGACGTCAGCTGTAGGCGGGGGTTCGCGTCGTTGGCGGGCTGCGGCTGCGAACCGTCGCATTGTTTCGTCCTCGGTCGCGCCCATATTTCGGCCCAATATGAACGCTCCCTGCGTCCTTGCGCTGCTCGGTTGGCAGCCGCCCAGGACACACAGGGGCGTGAAACCGCCCACCTAACCCGACCGCTTGAGCCGCCCGTGCTGCTTCGCGTAGCGCTCGCCCAGCGAGAACACGTACAGGCCCAGGGGCACGGCGACGGCGCCGATCAGGACGAGCGGCCACAGGTCGCCCCACATCGCCGAGACGCCGGCGCCGTCCAGGATCGCCTTCCGGGCGCCCTCGAGCGTGTAGGTGGCCGGGGACACCACGGACAGCCACTGCATCCACTGCGGCAGCACCGATACCGGGTAGTACACGCCCGAGATCACGAGCAGCAGGCCCTGGGCGATGAACCCGAGCTGGGTGCCCTTCTCGGGCGACACGAGCGGGAGCACCGCCGTCATCATCCCGATCCCGACGAACGAGACCGAGGATGCCGCCAGCACGACGGTCGCCGAGACGAAGTCGGGGTTGCCGAAGTGCACGCCGAGCATCAGGGCGACGAGCCCGAACAGGGCCACGGTGCGGACGACGCCGTAGAGCACCGCGAACGCGCCCATGCCGAGCAGGTGGGCCGGCCGCGAGAGCGGCGCCATGAACGTGTACTCGATCGTGCCCTCCCAGCGCTCCCAGGCGACCGTCTCGGTCTCGATCTCGAACACGAGGCCGAGGTACGACCACACCACGGCGCCGATCAGCAGGATGATCATCTCCCGGTTCACGTCGAGGTGGTAGCCGCCCGCCTCGACGCCCTTGGCGATGAACACGATCGTGAGCGTGTTCGCCACGGTGTAGAGGAACCAGGCCAGCTCCCACCACACGAACCGGCGGATCAGGTACGTGTTGCGCTCGACGATGCCCGCGAAGCCGACCAGCTCGCGGCGGAGGGCGCCCGGCTCGTCGCGCATCATGCCGGCACCCCCTCCTCGGCCTCGTCCTCGAAGCTGCGCCCGGTGGCGGCCATGAAGGCGTCCTCGAGCGTCTCGGCGGCGAAGCGCTCGCGCACCTCGGCCGGTGTGTCGAGCACCAGCAGCACGCCCTCGTGCAGGATTCCGACCCGGTCGGCGAGCGCCTCGGCCTCGGTCATGTCGTGCGTGCAGAGCAGGATGGTGCAGTCGTGGCGGCGGCGCATGTCGCGCACGAGTTCCTGCACCTCGAGCTTGGAGCGCGGGTCGAGGCCCGTCGTCGGCTCGTCCAGCAGCAGCAGCACGGGCGAGGTGAGCAGCGCGCGGGCGAGCGCGATCTTCTGCTGCATCCCGCGTGAGAGGTCCTCCATCGGCTCGCCGCGGCGCTCGGGCGGGAACCCAACCCGGCCCAGGATGGCGGGGATGGCGGCGCGCGTCTGCCGCGGCGTGAGGCCGTAGAAGCGGGCGGAGTAGCTCAGGTTCTCGTCCGGCGACATGCGCTTGAAGAACGACGCCTCGACCGAGACCCGGTTCACCAGCCGCTGCACCGCCCGGGGCCGGTCGGCGACGTCCACCCCGAACACCCGCGCGCTGCCGCCGTCGTGCAGGAGCAGGGTCGAGAGGACGCGCACGAGCGTCGACTTGCCCGAGCCGTTCTGGCCCAGGATGGCGACGCACTCGCCGCGCGCGATCGTGAAGCTGACGTCGCGCAGTGCCGGGACCCGCCGGCGCCGGACGCCGCCGCGGCCCATGCGGCTGCCGTCGCGGCGGATGAACTCCTTGCGCAGATCGCGGACTTCGACAGCAGGTTCGGCGGACACGCGGCCCCCTGGGAGGGAGGGTGATTCGCTCCACGGGGGACGCGACCGCGAACGGTGCGTGGGTGGAGCGCTGGCGTTGATGGGGCGGCGACCGGGCCCGGGGGACGGAAGCCCTTCCCCCGGAGCAACCGGCCACTCTAGCAGACGGGGCGGTTCCGCCCGGTGCCGGGGAGGGCGTTGGCTAAGGTTGGCCGGTGGAATCGGTCGCGGGGACGAACGGCGATCGGCCCGTCGCGGCGGAGCCGCGGCCGGCCGCTCTGGCGCTGAAGCGCGCGCTCGACGCGACCCTCGCCGCGGCCGGCCTGGTCGTGCTCTCGCCGGTGCTGGCGGCGCTGGCCGCGGTCATCCTGGTCGAGGACGGGATGCCCGTGCTCTTCCGGCAGGAGCGGGCCGGCCTCGACGGCGAGCCGTTCACGATCCTCAAGTTCCGCACGATGGTCCGGGACGCCGAGGCGCATGGCGACGGCTTCGCGGTGAACGAGGGCGACGACCGCATCCTGCGCACCGGCGACCTCTACCGCCGCTTCGGCCTCGACGAGCTGCCCCAGCTCTGGAACGTCCTGCGCGGAGACATGTCGCTGATCGGCCCGCGGCCGACGCTCCTCCAGCAGGTCGAGCGCTATACGTCCCGCCAGCGCGTGCGGCTGCGCATGCGCCCGGGCGTGACCGGGTGGTCGCAGATCCACGGCCGCACCTCGATCCCGTGGTCGCGCCGGATCGAGCTCGACGTCTGGTACGTCGAGCACTGGTCGCTGCGGCTGGACGCGCGCATCCTGTGGCGGACGCTGGGCCAGATGACCCGCCCGGCCGAGACGTACAAGGGCACGACGGGCGGCTGGGACCTGTGAGCAAGCGCTCGGTGCTACTCACCTGCGCGGGGCTGCGCGTCGACGTCGTCCGGGCGTTCCGCGAGGCGCTCGACGGGCTGGGCTGGGACGGCGACGTGGTCGCCGTCGACGCCAACCCGCTCGCGCCCGCGCTCGTGAAGGCCGACCGGGGCGTCGTCGTCCCGCACGCGTCGAGCCCGGACTATGTGCCTGCGCTGGCGGATCTCGTCACCGCCCACGGCGTCCGGGCGGTGCTTCCGCTGGCCGACCTCGACAACGTCGAGCTCGTCGCCGGCCGCGCACAGATCGAGGCCGCGGGGGCCGCGC
Organism: Thermoleophilia bacterium; assembly: GCA_025928435.1. The sequence goes on along the minus strand of JAICJM010000155.1, from coordinate 6,282 downwards.
TGCTCCTGCCCGACCTCGCGGTCGCCGAGGCGATGTTCGACAAGTACCGCTGTCACGAGGCGCTGCTGGCGGCCGGCCTGCCCTCGCCCGACACGTGGACGCCCGAGGAGCTTCCCGCCGACCCGCCGCTGCCGCTGCTCGTGAAGCGGCGGTGGGGGTACGCCTCGCGCGACATCTACCGCTGCGAGACGCTGGACGAGGTGCGGTTCTTCGCCGGCTACGCCGGGGTGCCGGTGATCGTCCAGCGGTTCTGTCCCGGCGAGCAGTTCTCGATCGACGTCCTGTGCGACCTCGAGGGCCGGGCGCTGAACGTGATCCCGCGGACGATGATCGAGTCGAAGGGCGGCGAGTCGATCAAGGGCCAGACGATCGCCGATCCGCGCCTGATCGACATCGGCCGGCGCGTGGCCGAGGGCCTGCGGCTGGTCGGCCCGGCCACGATCCAGTGCTTCGACGAGCCCGAGGGCCTGCCGGTGACCGACATCAACTGCCGCTTCGGCGGCGCCTTCCCGCTGCCGCTGGCCGCCGGGTCGCGATACCCGGAGCTGGTGCTGCGGATCGCCTGCGGCGAGCGCATCGAGCCCCACGTGGGGCAGTTCACGCCCGGCGTCACCATGACCCGCTTCTACGACTCGGTCATCATCCCGGAAGGCGCCGGTGCGGCGCAGCCGGGGCGCGTTGCCATCGGCGAGACTGAATAAACGGGGTCTGACCCCGTTTATTCACGGCCAGCGGCAGCTCGTCGGCGTGGGCGACGAGGACGGGCTGGTCCCACCACGCGTTCGTGTGCCCGCACCCGCGCACGCACTCCGGCTGCTGGTGCTGGAACAGGCCTGCGATGTCGGCGGGCGCCGGCCCGATCAGGACGGCGACCGCCCCGGCGACCCCCAGCACCAGGTCCCTCGGGCGCAGCATGCATTGATCCTACCCGGCGGCGAGGTACAGGCACCCGCCCCTCCGGATGCCGGTTGGCCCCATTGGCGCGCGGGCGCCGATGCGCGAGAGTGGGGGGCGATGGAGGCTACACTCAGGGCGGATGGTCGCGAGGGAACGCGAGCAGCTCGAAGAGCCGCATAGCGTGTTTCGCGTCGCCCTCTACGCCGAGCTGCCCGTGTCGGGCCACTACTTCTGGGATCTCTTCCCGGGGTTCCTGATCGGCGGCATCGGGCTCGCGCTCGGCTTCGTCCCGCTCACCATCGGGGCGCTGGCCGGCGTCCGCCCGGGGTCGCCTCCGGCCTCGTCAACACCGGCCAGCAGATCGGCGGCGCGATCGGCGTCGCGGCGGCGACGACCATCGCCACGACGTCAGCACGAAGAGCTCGCGCTCGAAGGGGCCGCCTGATTTTCCGGAGAGCCCGCCCGGCGCTAGTGCCGGGCGGGCTCGCGCTCGAACCGGCGAAAGAGCGGCTCCACCTCGTCCGCCGGCACCGCCGGGCTGAACAGGAAGCCCTGGCCCAGGGCGCATCCCTCACGCTTCAGGAACTCGCACTGCTCGGGGGTCTCGATGCCCTCGGCCAGGGCCTCGGCGCCGATGTTGCGGGCGAGCTGGATGATCGTCGTCGCGATCGCGTTCGCATGGGCGCTGCCCGGGATGTCGCGGACGAAGGCCCGGTCGATCTTGAGCGTCGACACCGGCATCTCCGTGAGCCGGCTGAGCGACGAGTGGCCGGTGCCGAAGTCGTCGATCGCGAGCTTCACGCCCTTGCTGTGGAGGTCGTGCAGGATCGCCTGGGTGCGGTCGGGCTCGACCATCGCGCTCGACTCGCTCACCTCGACGACGATCTGGCCGGGCTCCAGGCCGCTCGCCCGGATCGTCCGCAGCAGGCGGTCGGCCGCGTCGCGGCTCCAGCGCGCGATCGGGATGTTCACCGCCGCCTGGATCCCCATCTCGCCCGTGGCCCAGGGACGGGAGACGCGGCAGACCTCGTCGAGCACCCACTCGGAGATCGCGGTGATGAGGTCGGTGCGCTCGGCGACGGGGATGAACGCCGCGGGCGCGAGCATCCCGTCCTCGGGGTGGTTCCAGCGGATGAGCGCCTCCACGCCGACCATGCGCATGTCCTCGAGACGCAGGATCGGCTGGTAGTGCAGCACGAACTCGCCCCGCTCGAGGGCGAGCTGCATCCGCGCCGTCAGCGGCACGGGTACGCCGCCGTTGCCGGCCGCGGCGGCGCCGGGCGAGCGGCGCGCGACCTCCTTCGAGCGGTACATGGCGGCGTCGGCGCGGCGCAGGAGCTCGTCGCGACTGCCCGCGTCCTCGGGGTAGACGGCGATGCCGACGCTGCCGCCGGCCGCGATGGTCGTCCCGTCGATCGTGGCCGGCACCGAGAGCGCCTGCGCGATGTGGTCGGCGATGGTGTGGGCGATCTCGCGCGCGCTCGGCGACCCGCCGGCGGGGAGATCGGCCGCGAGGACGAGAAACTCGTCGCCGCCGTGGCGCGCGACCAGGTCGGTGGCGCGCGTCGCCCGCTCGAGCCGGCGGGCGACCTGGCGCAGCAGCTGGTCACCGGCCTCGTGGCCGTACGTGTCGTTCACGTGCTTGAAGTCGTCCAGGTCGACGTAGAGCACCGCCACCTCGCGCCCGTGCCGCTGGGCGCGGGCGAGCGCCAGGTCGAGGTGCTCCGCGAACATCAGCCGGTTGGGCAGCCCGGTCAGGTCGTCGTGGTAGGCCAGGTAGGCGACCCGGCGGTCGACCTGCTTGCGCGTGGTGATGTCACGCCCGATCTCGGCGACCCCGATCACCTCGCCGGCCGCGTCCATGATCGGCGACACCGAGAGCGACACGTGCACCTCGGAGCCGTCGCGACGCACACGCATGGTCTCGAGCCCCTCCACCGGCTGGCCGCGGCGCACGAGCGCGAGCATCGCCGGCGTCTCGCCCGGGCGTCCGCGCGGCTCGACGAGCGAGATCGGGCGGCCGACGGCCTCGGCCGGCGTGTGGCCGTACAACCGCTCCGCGCCCGGGTTCCACGACTCGATCACGCCCTCGGGCGAGAGCGAGAGGATGGCGTCGTCGGACGACTGCACGATCGCCGCGAGGTCGGAGACGGCCCGCTCGGCGCGGCGGCGCTCGCCCAGGTCGCGCACGTGCAGCACGTGCAGGCGCTCGGCCAGGCCGACGACGGGCGCCGCCGACACCTCGGCCGGGAACGTCCCTCCGTCGGCCCGGCGCGCCGTCACCTCGTGCCGCCCTTCCCGCTCCCACGTCGTGTCGACGGTCAGCATCCCGTCGACCACGGGGCGGCCGAGGGCGGCATCCCGGCTCCGGCCGAACATCCGCTCGGCGGCCGGGTTGAGCTCGACCACCGTGCCGTCCTCGTCGACCACGACGACGGCGTCCGGCGCCGAGGCCACGATCGCGCGCGTGAGCGCGTCGTACCGGTCGCCGCGCCCCGCCGCGGCCGCGGTGGCCGCGCCGGCGGCGACCAGGACGGCCAGCCAGACGAGCGCCGGCCCGCCGCGCCAGTACCAGGCGGTGCCGGAGCCGGCGAAGAGCCACCAGGCGGCCGCGATCGCTGCGCCGACGGCCCCCACCCACCAGATCGCGCCATGATGCCGTCGCACTCGGCTCATCCGGCAAGGATACGACGGGGGCGGCCGCGATCCTGCGCGGAGACTGCCGTCGGCCGTGGGAGGATCCGGCCGGTGGCCCGCTACCACGCCCCCGGCCGCGTCAACCTGATCGGCGAGCACACGGACTACGCCGGCGGCCTGGTGCTCCCGGTGGCGATCGACCGTGGCGTCACCCTCACCTGCGAGCCGGCCGATCGCATTCGCCTGCGCTCCGATGCCGACCCCGCCCGGGTCGAGGGGTTCGGCCGCTACGTGGACGCGCTGGCCGCCGAGCTCGAGGAGCTCGGGATGCGGCCGGCCGGGATCGAGGGGCGCATCGAGTCCGACCTGCCCGTCGGCGCCGGGCTGGCGTCGTCCGCGGCGCTGCTCGTCGCCGTCGGCCTGGCGTTCCTCGACGCGGCCGGCGCCGAGCTCGATCCGATGGTGCTCGCCGACGCCTGCCGGCGGGCGGAGGAGCGGGCCGTCGGCGTGCCGTGCGGGATCATGGATCAGGCCGTCGCCATCCTGGCCGAGGCCGGCCACGCGCTCCTGCTCGACTGCGGGACGCTCGCCCACCGCCAGGTCGCGCTGCCACCGGAGCTCGGCCTGATGGTGGTCGACTCGAGGACGCCGCGGCGGCTGGCCGAGACGGGCTACGCCGCCCGCCGGGCCGAGCTCGAGCGGGCACTGGCCGGAGATCTGGACGAGACGACGGCGCGGCGGCTGCGCCACTTCCGGGCCGAGAACGCCCGCGTGGAGGAGGCCGCGGCCGCGCTCGAACGGGGCGACCTCGAGGCCCTCGGCGCCATCCTCGCCGCCGGCCACGCCAGCCTCCGCGACGACTACGAGGTCTCGACCCCGGAGCTCGACCTGCTGGTCTCGATCGCGCTGGACGCCGGCGCGCCCGCGGCGCGGATGACCGGCGGCGGGTTCGGCGGGGCGATCGTGGCCCTCGCGCCGCAGGAGCGGTGCCCGGCGATCGCGACCGCCGTTGCGGCGGCGTACCGCGAGCGCACCGGGCGGGTCACGGAGCCGATCGTGGCCCGGGCGGCCGGCGGCGCCCGGCGGCTCGACTGAGACTCAGCCGGGCTCGCGCGCGAGCGGCTGGCACAGGCAGTGCACGCCGCCGCCGGCGAGCTGGAACTGGCTCATGTCCGGGTCGTACACGGTCAGACCCAGGGCGCGCAGGCGCCCGTTCAGCTCGGTCGCGAACGCCGAGGAGATGACGCGGTCGCCGCCGAGCGCCACCACGTTGCAGCCGAGGCCGACCGTCTCGCGGAAGCCGACGGGCACGATCTCGATCCCCTTCGACTCGAGCCAGCGCACGACGGCCGGGTCGGTGGTGTCGGGGCACACCGCCGCGAGCCCCGGCGCCACCATGCACACCATCAGGTCGAGGTGGACGTAGAACTCGTCGATGGGCGCGTAGCAGACGTCGTAACCCTCCGCCTCGAGCCAGCCGCCGACCTGGCGGGCGCCGACCTCCTCGCTGCGCACGCCCGTGTAGCCGATCAGGACGGCGCCGGGCGCGACGAGCGCGAAGTCGCCGCCCTCGAAGTTCCCCGCCGTGACGAGGTCGTAGACCGGGATGCCGGCGCCGGCGTAGAAGTCGAGGCAGGCGGCGTACTCGCCCCGCCGGCGCGGGTTCGCGAGCTGGCACACGATCGCCCCCCAGGGCGTCATCACGCTCGAGTCGCGGGTGTAGACCCCGTAGGCGAGCTCCTCGCGGGCGGGGAGCAGGTGGACGGCCACGCCCGCGTCGCGGAAGGCGTCGACCATCTCGCCGTGCTGGGCCAGCGCCCGCGCCTTGTCGAACCGGTGGCCGCGCCGCAGCGTGTCGCGCACGAGGGCCGAGTAGCTCGCGTTCTCCAGGCCGAGCCAGCGGAACTCGGCCGGGTCGCCGAGCAGCACGTCGCGCATGCGGCCGTGCTCGGAGTCGACGCCCCAGCGGTCGAGGACGGGCGTCGTCCCGCCCGCCAGCCTGGCTCCGAGCCCCACCTAGCCCACCGCCGCGCTTCGTCGCTCCAGCAGCAGGACGTCGCGCCAGACCCCGCGCATCCGGCCCAGCCGCTCCCGCCGGCCGACCACCCGGAACCCGCACCGCTCGTGCATCCGCACGCTGGCCTCGTTCTCGGGCAGGATCCCGGCCTCGAGCGTCCACACGCCGCCGGCCTCCGAGGATTCGACCAGCGCCGCGAGCAGCGCCGTGCCGACGCCGCGGCCGCGCGCCCCGGCGGCGACGTAGACACTCACCTCGGCGACGCCGGCATAGACGCACCGCGAGCTCACCGGCGCGAGCGCCGCCCAGCCGACGGCCCGGCCCGCGTCGCGCGCGAGCAGCCGGTGGTCCGCCATGTGGTCGCGGTCCCACGCCTCCCAGGTCGGCACCTCCGTCTCGAACGTCGCCAGCCCGGAAACGATCCCGTCGGCGTAGATGCCGGCGACATCGTCCCGGTCGCTCGCGACCAGGGCCGCGATCGCGACCGGCGCCGTCGACGGCCTCACGCGAGGATCGACTCGCCCACGTAGCCGCCCGGCCGGATTCCCGGCGGGACGGCGTACATCGCGCTTCCGCGCGGCACCGGGTACTCGACCGTGAACCGGTCGTGGCTCGCCAGCCGCTGCTGGATGGGGATGAACTGCCGCCGCGGGTCGCGCTGGAACGAGATGAAGAAGAGCCCGCCGGTCGGGTTCGAGATCTGGGCGTCGTAGCCGTCGGTGAACGTGTAG
>JAICJM010000047.1 GCA_025928435.1 Thermoleophilia bacterium | reverse complement strand
GCGGACACGCCAATGGAGCGCACCATGTTCGTGCGCAAGGCGACGGGCCTGGTGAAGGGGTGGTCGGTGTTCGACGCCTTCATCTACTCGGCCTTCGCCATCAACCTGATGGCGCTCGGGTTCGGATACGCGTTCACCGGCATCGCCGTCTTCCCCACGGCGGGGCTGATCGCCGCGGTCGTCCTCTCGGGCCTGTTCATCATCTTCGAGGTGCTGACCTACGCGTCGCTGATCGCGGTGATGCCGCGGGCCGGCGGCGACTACGTGTGGCAGTCGCGCGTGTTCGGCGGCGGCGTCGGGTTCGTGCTGGCGGCCACCGGCTGGTGGTTCATCCTGTGGCACTGGGTCCCGATCTACGCCAACATCATGATCCTGGAGTTCATCCAGCCGATCCTGAACGTGCTCGGCGAGAACGGCACGAGCACGTTCCACGCGGCCTGGTGGAACCCCCTCCACGGCACGGGGATCTTCGTCGCCTCGCTGGCGACGGCCGTCATCGCGGCCGTCGCGGTCTCGATCGGCATGCGCAACTACGCCCGGTTCCAGAAGATGTGCTTCTACGGCGCCATCCTCGGCCTGATCATCATGCTGGCGCTGTTCCTGTTCCACGGCAAGGGCGACTTCGCCTCGGCGTTCAACAAGCAGACCGACATCTTCGGCTCCCACGACTCCAACGCGTACGCGAAGACCGTCGCAGCGGGCAAGTCGGCCGGCCTTGACTACAAGGGCTTCGGGGCGTTCCCGCTCAAGGCCACGTTCCTGCTGATCCCGTTCATGCTCTTCTACAACCTGTGGCCGAACTGGGGCGCGACCCTGTACGGCGAGGTGCGCGGGGCGTCGGACTTCCGCAAGAACATCTACGCGATGGGCGGGGCGCTCGTGTTCACGACGGTCGTCGTCGTCATCACGTTCGCCGCGATGGCGCACGCGATGGGCTACACGTTCTACGGCGTCCTCTCGGGTGAGTACTGGGCCTCGGTGACGAAGGCGCCCACGTACTGGTTCCCGTATCCCGGCATGCTGGCGGCGATGTTCATCGGGAACGGGTTCTTCCAGGTGATCCTGCTGCTCCTGCTCTCGCTGTGGTTCTTCGGCTGGTGCGGGAGCGTGTTCCTCTCGTCGACGCGGATGATCTTCGCGGCCGCGTTCGACCGGATCCTGCCCGAGTGGGCGGCCAAGGTCGACGACCGCACCCATGTCCCGGTCGCCGCGCTGCTCCTGATGCTCGTGCCGTCGATCCCGATCAGCTACCTGTACGCGTACAACTCGAGCTTCTACGGCTACACGCTCGACGCGACCGTGGTGATCGCGATCACCTACTTCGGCACGACGCTCTCGGCCATCGTGCTGCCCTGGCGGCGGCGCGAGATCTACCAGGCGTCCCCGATCGCCAGGTACGAGCTGGCGGGCATCCCGCTCGTGTCCATCTCCGGCGTGATCTTCGGCGGGTTCCTGGCCTACTGCGGGTACAAGTGGTTCTTCACCGACGCCTACGGGGTGAACCACTCCGACTCGCTCAAGTACATGGCGCTGCTGTACCTGATCGCCATCGCCATCTACGTGATCAGCCGGGTCGTGCGCCGGCGCGAGGGCATCGACCTCGCGATGATCAACTCCGAGATCCCGGTCGAGTGAGCCGGTGCCGCGTGGGAGCCGGGAGACCGGCTCCCACGCCGCATTGACTTCCCCCTGCGTCTCGGGGAACATCCCGCCGGTCTAGACCACGATCGTCTCCGCAGAGGGAGGGGAGGGCGCATGCACGAAGGCTCCCACCCGGACAGCCATCACCTGGCGCAGTTCGGGTACCGGCAGGAGCTTCACCGTACGCTCGGCAGCTTCTCGTCGTTCGCCGCCGGCTACAGCTACATCTCGATCCTGACAGGCATGTTCCAGACGGCGGCGCTCGGCTTCATCTTCGCCGGCCCGGCGTTCGCCTGGGCATGGCTCGTCGTCATGTTCGGCCAGTTCATGGTCGCCCTCCAGTTCGCCGAGCTCTCGGCCCACTATCCCCTGGCGGGCTCGGTGTACCAGTGGTCCAAGCAGCTCGCGTCCAAGGCCTGGGCCTGGAACACGGGCTGGATGTACCTGTGCGCGCAGGTGATCACGGTGCCCGCCGTGGCCCTCGCCTGGCAGGTCATCCTGCCGCAGATCTCGACCCACTTCCAGATCATCGGGTCGTCCGCGAACTCCGGCAACCTCTACAGCAAGGACTTCGCCGAGAACGCGATCGTCCTGGCGATGGTGATGGTGGCCCTGACGACGACCATCAACGCGGCGGGCGTCAAGCTGCTCGCGCGCATCAACAACATCGGCGTCATCGCCGAGCTGGTGGGCGCGTCCGGCCTCATCATCCTGTTCCTGGTGCATGCGAACCGTGGACCGCAGACCGTCCTGACGACGACCGCGGGCACCGGCAGCGCCCACACTCTCGGTTACCTGGGGGCGCTCCTGGTCGGCGCGATCATGCCGCTGTACGTCATGTACGGCTTCGACACCGCGGGCTCGCTCGCGGAGGAGACCGACGACCCGCGCCGCAAGGCCCCCCGGGCCGTCCTCCAGGCGCTGGCGACCGCCGGGACGATGGGCTTCCTGCTGATCCTGTTCGGCACGATGGCGGTGAGCGGCGGCCTGTTCAAGGACAGCACGACGCTCTCGCTGCCCGCGATCACCACCGACGTGCTCGGATCCACCTGGGGCAAGATCTTCCTGGCGGACGTGGCGGTCTCCATCTTCGTCTGCTGCCTCGCGATCCACGCGATGTCGGTCCGGATCCTGTTCGCGATGGGCCGGGACGACAACCTGCCGGGCGGCTCCCGGCTCGCGCACGTCTCCGGGACGCGGCGCGTGCCGGTGTTCCCGGCCGTGCTGGTCGGGGCGATCTCGCTGCTCGTGCTGGCGTTCAACATCTACAACCAGTACGCGTTCGAGGTCATCGTCGCCCTCGGGATCATCTTCATGTACCTGGCGTACCTGGGCGTGACGATCCCGCTCCTGCAGCAGCGGCTGAACAACCGCTGGCCGGCCAACCTGCGCAGCTCCGGCGACGGTCTGTTCAGCCTCGGCCGGTGGGCGGTCCTCACGAACGTGCTCGCGATCGTCTACGGCGCGTCGATGGCCGTGAACCTGGCCTGGCCGCGGGACTACTTCTACGGCACCAAGTGGTACCAGCAGTACGGGCCGATCACCGCCATCGCCGTCGTGGTGGTCGCGGGCCTGGCCCTGTACTACGGGCGCCAGCAGCATCACGGCAACGTCCTGAGCGAGCACCGGGCGGACGTCCCGGCGACCGCCGAGGGCGACTGAGCAGCCCCCACGGGGGGCGGCGTCCGCGACCGTGACGCTGCCCCCCGACCAGCTGCGCCGGCTCGTCCGCCGCGACCTGATCGTGGCCGGCGGCGGCGCCTTCCTGGCCGTCGCCGCGATCGCCCTCCTGGTCGCGGGCAAGCTGGGGATCCTGTCCGAGCTGAACGGGGGCCGGGTCGCCGTGGCGCTGGCCGCGATCGTCGGCGTCGCCTGCTTCTCCTGTTGGGCCGCGGGGCCGCGGGCCTACCTGCGCGACCGCATCATCGTGCTGACGCCCGTCTTCCTGATCGCCGGGCCCGGCCTGATCGGCGTGAACGACCTCGGCGGCGGCGTCGCCGTCGGCATGCTGTCGGGCGCGGCCGGCTTCGCGGCGGCGGCCCTCCTGGGCATCGCCTGGTCGTCGCGGCACAGCTGACGCACCAAACGGGGTCAGACCCCTTTTGGTGCACATATCCTGCTGCGCATGAGCCAGACCTACGTCTACTCCATGTACCGCTGCAACAAGTTCTACGGCCCCGACCGGCAGGTGCTGCGCGACATCTCGCTCTCGTTCCTGCCGGGGGCGAAGATCGGCGTGCTCGGCCCGAACGGCGCCGGCAAGTCGACGCTCCTGCGGATCATGGCCGGCCTGGACGAGCCCTCGAACGGCGAGGCCCGGCTCGCCCCCGGCGCGACCGTCGGCTACCTGCCGCAGGAGCCCGGGCTCGACCCGGCCAAGGACGTTCGCGGCAACGTCGAGGAGGGCGTCTCGGAGAAGCGCGCCCTGCTCGACCGCTTCAACGAGATTTCCGCGAAGTTCGCCGAGCCGATGTCGGACGACGAGATGCAGGCGCTGCTCTCCGAACAGGGCGAGGTGCAGGACCGGATCGACCGCACCGACGCCTGGAGCCTCGACCGCATGCTCGACATCGCGATGGATGCGCTGCGGCTGCCGCCGCCCGACGCCAACGTCGCGAACCTTTCCGGCGGCGAGCGCCGCCGCGTCGCGCTGTGCCGGCTGCTGCTCTCATCGCCCGACCTGCTGCTGCTCGACGAGCCGACGAACCACCTGGACGCCGAGTCGGTCGCCTGGCTCGAGCGCTTCCTCGACGACTACCCGGGCACCGTGCTGGCCGTGACCCACGACCGCTACTTCCTCGACAACGTCGCCGGCTGGATCCTCGAGCTCGACCGCGGCCACGGCATCCCGTTCCAGGGCAACTACTCGTCCTGGCTGGAGCAGAAGCAGGCGCGGCTCGCGGTCGAGGAGAAGCAGGAGTCCGCCCGCCGGCGCACACTGCAGCGCGAGCTCGAGTGGGTGCGGATGGCGCCGCGCGCACGCCACGCCAAGAGCCGCGCCCGCGTGGCCGCCTACGAGCAGCTGCTGGCCGAGGATGCCGCCGTCAAGCTCGACACGGTCGAGATCCACATCCCGGCCGGGCCGCGGCTGGGCGACGTCGTCGTCGAGGCCGCCGGCCTGCGCAAGGGGTACGGCGACCGGCTGCTGATCGACGGGCTCGACTTCTCGCTCCCGGCGGGCGGCATCGTCGGCGTGATCGGCCCGAACGGCGCCGGCAAGACGACGCTCTTCCGCATGATCGCCGGCCAGGAGGAGCCCGACGACGGCGACCTGCGGGTGGGGCCGTCGGTCGAGCTGGCATACGTCGACCAGGCCCGCGCCGATCTCGATCCGGCCAACACGGTGTGGAAGGAGATCAGCGGGGGCAAGGACCGGATCACGGTCGGCACCCGCGAGATCGCCTCACGGGCGTACGTCGCGTCGTTCAACTTCCGCGGCGGCGACCAGCAGAAGCGGGTCGGCGACCTCTCGGGCGGCGAGCGCAACCGCCTCCACCTGGCCAAGCTGCTGCGCTCGGGCGGGAACCTGCTGCTGCTCGACGAGCCCACGAACGACCTCGACGTCGACACGCTGCGCGCGCTCGAGGAGGCGCTCGTCTCCTTCGCCGGCTGCGCGGTCGTGATCAGCCACGATCGCTGGTTCCTCGACCGGGTGGCGACGCACATCCTCGCGTTCGAGGGTGATTCCGAGGTGGTCTGGTTCGAGGGCGCCTACGACGAGTACGAGGACAACCGGCGCAAGCGGCTCGGGGCCGAGGCCGACCAGCCGCACCGCATCAAGTACAAGCCGCTCGTGCGGCCGTAGGTCATCGCGGATCGTGGGGACTGTCCCCGGGGGTGGGACAGTCCCCGATGTTCCGGCTATCCCTCCCGGATGATCTGCTGGACGGCCCAGCGGTTGCCGTCGGGGTCGGCGAAGAAGACGAACCGGCCCCAGGGGAAGTCCTGCACCTCGCCCACCTCGAGCCCGCGGCCGAGCAGCTCCGCGCGGGCGTCGTCGATGTCGGCCACGACCATCTGGCAGTTCGCGGTTCCCGGCGCCGTGTCGGTCAGGCCGGTGCCGATGGCGATCGAGCAGGCCGAGCCGGGGGGCGTCAGCTGCACGAACCGCAGGCCCTCGCCGACGGAGTGGTCGCCGTCGGCGACGAAGCCGGCCTGCTCGACGTAGAACGCCTTGGCCCGGTCGACGTCGGTCACGGGAACGGTCACCAGTTCGAGCTTCCAGTCCATGGGGTGCATCGCTCCTTTCGATGTGACAGTATGCTGTCGTTATGGGTGGAAGAGTATCAAAACGACAGGATGCTGTCAATACGGACCGCACACCTGCGGGCGAGGCGCTGAGCCGGCTGGTGGTGCTGGTGTTCCGCCTGGAGGGCGCGCTGAAAGCGGTGGGCGACTCGCTCGCGCGCCCCGCGGGCCAGACGAGCGCGCGCTGGCGCGTGCTCGCGGCGGTCGAGTCGGAGCCGATGAGCGTCGCCCGGATCGCCCGCGCATGGAGCTTCGCGCGTCAGAGCGTCCAGCGCGTCGCCGACGAGCTCGAGCGCGACGGGCTCATCGTCTACGAGGACAACCCGGGCCACAAGCGGGCGAAGCTCGTCAAGCTCACGCCGACGGGCGCGGCTGCGCTGGCGCAGATCCAGGCCGCGCAACGGGCATGGGCGAACGAGCTCGGGGGCCAGATCGGCTCGGAGGACATGGCCCGGGCGAGCGACATCCTGGGCCGGATCCTGGACGCCCCCGCGATGCAGCGGGAGCCGGGCTAGAGCGACCCGCCGACGAAGCGCACCTGTGCGGGCAGCATCCGCCGCCAGAAGTCCTCGTCGTGGCAGCCCGCCGTGAACTGGCCGGCGGGGCGGTGCGCCAGGTGGGAGGCGAACGACCGGTCGTTGCCGATGAACGGGTCGGCGGTGCCGCGAGGGATCGAGACCGACGTCCCCGCGAGCCGGCCGGCACCGGCGAACACATCGTTGCGGGCGAAGTCCGCGGCGCCGTCGAAGGCATCCGGCACTGCCGATTGCTGCTGGGCGTGCGTCGGCCAGATCGCGGCGCTCGAGACGGCCACCGCCCGGAAGCGATCCGGATGGCGCTCGGCGGCCAGCAGCGCGCCGTAGCCGCCCATCGACCAGCCCATGACCGCGCGCGGGTCGAGCCCGAACCTGCTCCGCAGCAGCGGCAGGAAGTCGTCGACCAGCATCCGCATGCGATCCTCGCCGTCGGCGCGGCGGTGCCAGTAGCTCTCGCCCCCGTCGACGGCGGCGACCGCGTATCTCAGGCCGGCGGCCGCGACGAAGTCGACCGCGTGGAGCACGTTCATCACCCACCCGGCGTCGCTTCCGCGGCCGGGCAGGCAGACCGCCGCCGCCCCGCCCGCGTGCCCGGGTGGCTGCCCGATGGCGTACCCGACCGGCTCCGGCACGGAGGTCGAGTGCAGCGTTCCGGTGATGACGTGCGTCCCCGCCATCCGCGGCGGCGACGGCCCGCTGGGGCCGCAGGCGCCGGTGAGCTCGTCGTACCAGGTATGCACCGGAAGTTGCCGGGCGCCGGCGGCCGCACCGCCCGCCGCGAGGGCCGCGGCGCCAAGTCCGGCGACCGCGCGTCGTCGCGTCATGCGCATGCGGTCACCGTATTGAGCGCATGTTGCGGGCCGGTAACGGCCGTGTCTCGATCCGGCCTGGGTGGTATCGGCGGCTCGTGACGGGTCGTACGATCGGGGCGTGCGATCGATTGGCAGGCAGCTCGGGCACGGCATCGACATCGCCTTCGGCCTCGCGGCCCTCGCCGCCGTCATCGCGTTGGCCGTCGGAGCGATCGCGTTCGGGAGAGGTGCCGTGCAGGTCGTCGAGGGATGGTTCGACGGGCACGCACACGGGACGGACGCGCCCCACCTTCGCGGCGCGGCGACCACGAGAGCCTCGAAGGCGCCTGACGCCGCTCAGGCGGCCATGCGCTCGATGGCGCTCAGGCGGTTGGCGGCGTCCAGGGCCGCCACCTTGTACGACTCGGCCAGCGTCGGGTAGTTGAAGACCGTGTCGATGAGGACGTCGATCGTGCCGCCCATCGCCATCACGAGCTGGCCGATGTGGACGAGTTCCGTCGCGCCGGTGCCGAACGCGTGCACGCCGAGCACGGTGCGGTCGACGGGCGAGACGAGCAGCTTGAGGATGCCCGACGTGTCGCCCAGGATCTGGCCCCGGGCCAGCTCGCGGTAGCGCGAGACGCCGATCTCGTACGGCACCGCCGCCTCGGTCAGCTGCTCCTCGGTGCGGCCGACGAAGCTGATCTCGGGGATCGTGTAGATGCCGATCGGGAGCGTCTGATCCATCGCGTGGGCGGCGATGCCGAAGGCGTCGCATGCGGCCAGGCGGCCCTGCTCCATCGAGGTCGCGGCGAGGCTGGGAAAGCCGATCACGTCGCCGACGGCGTAGATGTGGCGGACGGCCGTGCGGAAGCGGTCGTTCACCTCGATGCGGCCGCGCTTGTCGGCCTCGAGCCCGGCCTTGGCCAGGTCGAGCTTGTCGGTCGCGCCCTGACGGCCGGCCGAGTAGAGCACGGCGTCCGCGGGGATGAGCTTGCCGCTCGCGAGGTGCGTGACCGCGCCGTTTTTGTGCTTGTCGACGGCGGTGACGGTCTCGTCGAAGCGGAAGATCACGCCCAGGTCGCGGAGGTGGTACTGGAGCGCCTCGATGACCTGGTAGTCGCAGAACTCGAGCAGGCGCTGGCGCTGCTCGACGACGGTGACGCGGGTGCCCAGCGCCGCGAACATCGAGGCGTACTCGATCCCGATCACGCCGGCGCCGACCACGACGAGCGAGTTCGGCAGCCAGTCCAGGGAGAGGATGTCGTCGGAGTCGAGCACCGTGCGGCCGTCGAAGGCGACCGTCGAAGGCCGGGCCGGGCGCGTGCCGGTCGCGATCACGATCTTGGAGGCGGTGACGCGGCGCTCCTCGCCGGAGGCGCTCTCGACGCACACGGCGTGCGGGTCGAGGAAGCGGCCGTGCCCGGAGAGCACCTGCACCTTGTTGCGGCCGAGCTGGCTGCGGACGACGTCGATCTCGCGCTGGACGACGTGCTGGATGCGCGCGAACACGTCCTCGCTCGTGATGTCGTCCTTCACCTGGTAGCTCTGGCCGTAGATCCCGCGCTGGCTCATGCCGGTCAGGAAGACGACCGCCTCGCGGAGCGTCTTCGACGGGATCGTGCCCGTGTTCGTGCAGACGCCGCCGAGGGTCTCGCGGCGGTCGATGACGGCGACACGGCGGCCGAGCTTGGCGGCCTGGATGGCGGCGCGCTGGCCGCCGGGGCCGGAGCCGATGACGAGGAGGTCGTAGTCGAACTTCACGCGAGGGTTATCGGCGGCGGCGGGCGCGGATTGACGGGTGGGCCTCTATCATCCGGCGCCGTGGCCGAGTACCGCATCACGAGCTGGCGCGAGATCCCGACGATGGTGACCGCCCGCGACGCGAGCGGCGCCACCGCCAAGGTGGCCCTCCCCGACCGGTTCCAGGAGGCCGTCGACGAGGCGGCGATGCGGCAGGGCCTGGCCGGCTCGGACGAGTATCTCGAGGCGTGGGCCCAGGGCGACTGGCAGGAGGCCGACGGCTCGGCGGACGAGGTTGCCACCCGCGTCGCCGCGGAGCTGGATGAGTCCCACCCGCCCGACCGGCTGGCGTCGATGCTCGACGCGTAACGCCCAGGGCGTAGAATCGCGCTGGCTCCACGTCGGCGACCCCGGGGAGGGGACATGGCGCGAACGCCCTACGACTACATCATCATCGGCGGCGGCAGCGCGGGCTGCGCGCTCGCGAACCGCCTTTCGGCCGACCCGTCGACCCGCGTGCTCGTGCTCGAGGCCGGCCGCCCGGACTGGAAGGCCGACGTCTTCATCCACATGCCGGCGGCGCTCACGTACCCGATCGGCAGCCGCTTCTACGACTGGAAGTACGAGTCGGAGCCCGAGCCGCACATGAACGGGCGCCGCATCTACCACGCCCGCGGCAAGGTGCTCGGCGGCTCGAGCAGCATCAACGGGATGATCTTTCAGCGCGGCAACCCGCTGGACTACGAGCGCTGGGCGGGAGATCCCGGCATGGAGAGCTGGGACTACGCCCACTGCCTGCCGTATTTCAAGAAGATGGAGACGTGCCTCGCCGGCGCGGACGAGTACCGCGGCGGCGACGGGCCGCTCGTGATGGAGCGGGGCCCGGCGACGAGCCCGCTCTTCCTGGCGTTCTTCGAGGCCGTGCAGCAGGCCGGCTACCACCTGACGAGCGACGTGAACGGCTACCGCCAGGAGGGCTTCGCCCCCTTCGACCGCAACATCCACCGCGGCCGCCGCCTGAGCGCCGCCCGCGCCTACCTGCATCCGGTGATGGACCGGCCCAACCTGACGGTGAAGACGAACGCGTTCGTGCGCCGCATCGTGTTCGAGGGCAACCGCGCGACGGGCGTCTCGTTCGACCTGCTGCGGGGCCCGACGCGGCGGGCGTACGCGAAGGAGATCATCCTCTGCGGTGGCGCGATCAACAGCCCGCAGGTGCTGCAGCTCTCCGGCGTCGGCAACCCGGCCGAGCTCGAGAAGCAGGGTGTCGAGGTCGTGCACGACCTGCCCGGCGTCGGCGAGAACCTCCAGGACCACCTCGAGGTGTACGTCCAGTACGGCAGCAAGCTGCCCGTCTCGGTCGCGCCGTCGATGCTCTACCGCAACCGGCCGAAGGTGTACCTGCAGTGGCTCGCCCGGCGCGGCGACGGGGCGACGAACCACTTCGAGGGCGGCGGATTCGCGCGCTCGAACGACGACGTCGCCTACCCGAACCTGATGTTTCACTTCCTGCCGATCGCGATCCGCTACGACGGCTCCCAGCCGGCGGGCGGGCACGGCTACCAGGTGCACATCGGGCCGATGTACTCGAACTCGCGCGGGTGGGTCAGGATCACGTCGCCCGACCCCAGGGTGAAGCCGGCGATCCAGTTCAACTACCTCTCGACGCCCGAGGACCGGCAGGAGTGGAAGGAGGCGATCGAGATCGCCCGCAAGATCCTGAACCAGCCGGCGTTCGACCTCTACAACGCGGGCGAGCTCTCGCCGGGGCCCGGGGTGGCCACCGAGGAGGAGGTGCTCGAGTGGGTGCGCCGCGACGCCGAGACGGCCCTGCACCCGTCGTGCACGTGCGCCATGGGCACCGGCCCGATGTCGGTCGTCGACCCGCAGACCATGCGGGTGCATGGGCTCGAGGGCGTGCGGGTCGTGGACGCGTCCGTCTTCCCGTACGTCACGAACGGCAACATCTACGCCCCGACCATGATGACGGCCGAGAAGGCGGCCGACGTCATCCTCGGGAACACGCCGCTCGAGCCCCAGCACGTCGACTTCTACCGCCACCAGCCGAAGGCGGCCGCCGCCGGGGAGTAGCTCAGGCGCGCTGGGGGCGCAGGATCTGGGCCGTGCGCACGAGGCCGGCGAACGCCAGCACCGCGACCGAGGTGACCAGGGTGAGCGCCTGTGCGGCCACGGCGAACGCGATCGCCTCACGGGTGCCGACGCCCGCGCTCGCGAGCATCGCGGCGCCCACGCCGGCCTGGGTGGCGGCGCCCGCGGGGCCGATAGGGAGCGCGCCCACGGCCGCGCAGGCGGTCACGTAGCCGAGCGCGAGCGTGAGCGGGGCCGGGATGCCGACGGCCTGCATGAGGAGCATGATGGCGACGGCCCGCAGCGCCCACGCGGCCGTGATCAGCCACCACGCCAGCGCCGCGTCGGCGGGGGAGTCGAGCGCGTGGCGGTCGAGCCAGCGGGTGAGCGCGTAGCGGCCGAGCCGGGCGTGGCCGCGGATGCGGGGCAGCGCGGCGACGACCAGCACCGCGCCGACGCCGGCCGCGGCGACGATGCCGAATCCGGCCCGGGACGCCGCCCCCACGGGCGCCACGAACGCCGCGGCGGCGGCGAAGGGCGCCAGCGCACCGGCGTCGATCATGCCCAGGAGGAAGAGCGAGAGCACCAGCGCGGCCATGGGCGGCCGGCGGCCGGAGAGGCGATGGGCGATCGCGACGCGCACGGCGTCGTCGAGCCGGCTCGGAAGCGCGACCCCGGCCACCGATGCGGCCGCCGTGGCGGACGCGAGTGCCAGCGACCGGGGCCGGTCCGAGTCGCGGAAGAGCCGCTGCCAGCCGAGCGCCTTCGGCGCCGCCGCGGTCAGGGCGAGCGCGCCGGCGGCCGCGGCCAGGTCGACGCTCGTCCGCGGGAACGGCCACCGCTGGCTCATCAGGTCGTGGGCCACGAGCGCGATGGTGCCGAGCGCTGCAATTCCGAAGCCTGCGTTCACCCAGCGGCGCACACGCGGCGCCCTCCAGGCATCCACGACGGGGCGCATGCCCACGAGCCACGTCCCCATCAGCCGCCGTATCAGCGTCCACTCGCGGTCACCCTCCCCCGGGGCGGGCTCGGGCGGGCAGGCGGCCGGCCGCGGCGGCGGGCACGCCGCCTGCCGGCGGCGGGGCAGGACCGACGTGCAGCGATGGGCGCGGGCGGGCGCGAGCTCGACCACCGTCCACGCGAAGAACACGAGCGCCGGCAGCGCGTAGAAGAAGAAGACGCCCCAGGGGGCGACGATGTGCGCGAGGGCGAGCGCGGCGACCGCGAGGCTGCCGAGCCCGACCGCCACGAACGTGCCCAGCGCGGCGACGGGGAACGCGAGCGTCATCAGGCGCCCGCGCCCGGGAGGCGTGCCGACCTCATCCCGGGGGTATAGCGGCTCCATGGAGACCGTGGGGCGGATCCGGGCGGACCCCGTCGTCCGGGAGGCCTCCCGGGTGCTCGCCGGCAACTGGTGCATGGGGAGAACATCGGCCGGCCGCCCCTACTCTTTCACCGCACCCGACGTCGACAAGTTCCCGGCGCAGTTCTACTGGGACTCCTGTTACCACGCGATCGCGTGGGCGAGGATCGATCCGCGCCCGGCCCGGGACGAGCTGCGCACGCTGCTCGCGGCGGCCGAGCCGGACGGGTTCATCGGCCACACGGTCTTCTGGAACGCGCCCGTGCGGCTGTCGCGGCGCGCGTTCTACAACCTGCTCTCCTCGCGCGACCGGATGACGCGGACGATCCATCCGCCGCTGCTCGCGTTCGCCTGGGAGCTCGTCGCCGACGCGTCGGACGACGAGCCCGCGTTCCGGGGCGAGGCGCTCGATCGGCTGGCGGCCCACTACGACTGGCTGCACGCGCATCGCGATCCCGGCGCGACCGGCCTCCTGGCGCTGATCCAACCGGACGAGTCCGGCCTCGACGCGTCGCCGAAGTTCGACGCCCGCCTGCGCTGGCGCGCCCACGGTCTGCCGGGATTCGTCGCGCTCGTCCGCCGCAACCGGCGCGATCGCTTCCGGCTCGAGCCGATCCGGGCGCGCAGCGGCTTCGTCGTCCACGAGGTGCTGGCGAACGTCGCATACGCCCTGTCGACCGCCGCGCTCGCGCGGATGGGCGGCGGCGCCCGGTTCGCCGAGCGGGCCGCGCACACGCGCCGCGCGCTGCTCGACCGGTGCTGGAACGAGGCTGCCGGGCTCTTCGCCGACGTGCCCCGCAGCGGCCGCCGGGTCGTGTCGACCTGGGACGCGCTCGCGCCGCTCGCGCTGCCCGACCTCCCGGCCGCCGTCGCCGGCCGCCTCGTCGACGAGCACCTGCTCGACCGACGCCGCTACTGGCGCCGCTTCCCGGTGCCCTCGACGTCGGTCGAGGAGCCGTCCTTCCGGCCGCGGACGCGGTTCCCGTTCCGCTACTGGCGGGGGCCGACCTGGATCGCCTCGTCCTGGCTCCTGCACCGGGGCCTCGTGCTGCACGGCCGCCCCGACGCTGCCGAAGAGCTGGCGGCCCGGGTGCGCGCCCTCGTGACGGAGTCGGGCTTCCGCGAGTACTACCACCCGGACTCCGGCCGCGGCCAGGGAGCCCGGGCCTTCGGGATGTCGACCCTCGCGGCGGCGCTGTGAATAAAAGGGGTCTGACCCCGTCTATTCACACTCGAGGATCACGCGGGTGGCGTCGCCCGAGCGGACGAGGTCCATCGCCGCGCCCGCCTCGTCGAGCGGCAGCCGGTGCGAGATCAGCCGGTCGAGCGGCAGGTGTCCGCGCCGGTGCAGGTCGAGGATGAGCGGGAAGTCGCGGTCGGGCCGGGCCGAGCCGTAGATCGATCCCAGCACCCTGCGCTCCATGCGCGGGATCGAGAGGGCGGGCAGGGTGATCGTCGCGTCGGCGCGGGGGATGCCGCACAGCACCGCGGCGCCGCGCACGCGGGTCGACATGAACGCCGCCTCCGCCGCGGCCGGCCGCCCGCGCGCCTCGAAGGCGTAATCGACGCCGCCGCCGCTCGCGTCCCGTACCGCCGCCGCAACGTCGGCGGGCGAGCCCTCCCAGCGCACGGACGCCGTGGCGCCCAGCTCGCGCGCCCGCTCGAGCCGCGACTCCTGGGAGTCGACGGCGACGATGTCCGACGCGCCCGCCGCGACGGCGCCGACGATGGCCGCGAGCCCCGTCCCGCCGAGCCCGAAGACCGCCACCCGCTCGCCGGGCCGCACGCGGGCCGTCCGCCACACGGCGCAGACCCCGCTCGCCACGGCGCACCCGACCAGCGCGGCCACATCGAACGGGACGTCCGCCGGGATGCGGACACATGAGCGCTCGGGCACCACCGCCCGCTCGGCGAACGACGACAGGAAGCAGTAGTGGTGGACGGTCGCGCCGCCGAACCGCAGCCGGGTCGTGCCGTCGAGCAGCCCGCCGGCCAGCATCTTCGGCCAGGCGGTGCCGCACAGATGGGGCAGGTCGCGCAGGCACTCCTCGCAGTGGCCGCAGTACGGCGCCCACGAGAGCGCGACGTGATCGCCCACGTGCAGGCCCTCGACGCCCTCCCCGACCTCCTCGACGACGCCCGCGCCCTCGTGGCCGAGCACGAGCGGGCACGGCACCTCGATCGAGCCGTCGAACGCGTTCAGGTCGTCGCTGCAGACGCCGCTCGCGTGCAGGCGCACGCGCACCTCGCCCGGGCCGGGCGGGTCGAGCTCGAGGTCGACCACCCGCAGGGGCGTGCCGACCGCCGGCAGGAGCGCCGCCCGGATGGTGACGGCGCTAGCCACGACCGCTCGCCCCGACCATCCGTTCGAGGTCGCGCTCGAGCCCGCTCTCGCCCACCTCGACCACCTCCAGCGGGAGGCCGATGCGCTCCGCCGCCGCCTCCGCCTTCGCCCGCAGCTCCGGAGTCGGCCGCTGGGCCAGCCAGACGACCCGGCGGTAGTGGCGGAAGTACTCGTCGCGCAGCTCGGGATGGCGGTCGAGGCCGAGCGAGCGCACGACGGTGCGGTCGAACGTCCGCGCCAGGAAGTCGGTCAGGAAGTACGTCCCCGGCTCCTCCCGAAGCGCCTCGCGCACCTCCGACCGGCCGAAGACGTCGTAGCAGTGGTCGCCCTCGAGCCGCTCGAGCCCGAGGTCGTCGAGCGCGCCCATGCTGCCGCAGTCGGCATAGGCGAGCAGGACCCGGTCGTACTCGTCGCGCAGGCCGGCGATCAGCTCCCGGGCCGCGGGCGCGATCCGCTCCGGCCGGTTGTGCAGCTCCGGCGGCAGCGGGTGGACGTCGATGTCCCATCCCCGCCTCCGCGCGATCCCCTGCACGTGCAGGGCGAGTGCGCCGCACGCGACGACCGCGACCGGCGCATGCGCCCGCGCGCTCATCCCGGGAACGCGAGCTGGTCGATGAACATGTCGTTGAAGTCCGCCCGCCCGGACAGCTCGACGTACTCGACCTCGTCCAGGATGGCATCGGCGGCGGAGCGTTCGCGCAGCGACAGGGCGGCCATCTTGGCGCCCTCGCCGGCCACGTTCCCGGCCGACACGATCCGCGGCAGCGGCAGTCGCGGCACGAGGCCGATGCGGACGGCGCTGGCGGGGGAGAGGTACGAGCCGAAGCTGCCCGCGAGCAGCACCTGCGAGACCTCCTCCGGCGCGATGCCGAGCTGGGTCATGAGGATGCTCCAGCCGGTCGCGATGGATGCCTTCGCGAACTGCAGCTCGCGCACATCGCGCTGCGAGAGATAGACCGCGTTCTCGGGCTCGTCGCCCCGCCAGGCGAGCACGAAGACCCGCTCCTCCCCGACCTTGACGAGCCGCTTCGCCAGCACCGGGTGGGCCTCGGCGGCCTCCTCGTCGGGCACGAAGCGGCCGGAGTGGTCGAGCAGGCCGGCGCCCACGAGCTGCGCGACCGCGTCGACCAAGCCCGACCCGCACATGCCCACGGGGTCGGTGTCGCCGATCACCTCGAGGCTGAGCTCGTCGCCGTCGATCCGCACGCCCTCGATGGCGCCCTCGGCGGCGCGCATGCCGCACTTGATCTGGGCGGCCTCGAAGGCCGGGCCCGCCGGGGCGGCGGTCGCGACGACCCGGTCCTGCGAGCCGAGCGCGATCTCGGAGTTCGTGCCGACGTCGATGAAGAGCCGCACCCGCCGGTCGCGGGTCAGGCCGGTCGCGAGCATGCCGGCCACGATGTCGCCGCCGACGTAGGCGCCGAGGGCCGGGAACGTGAACGCGGGGGCGCGGGGGTGGAGGTGGACGCCGAAATCGGCCGCGGTCACGGGCGGGAGCCGGCGGGCGGCGATGATGAACGGCGCCATCGCCAGCGGCTCGGGATCGATTCCGAGCGCGATCTGGGTCATGGTCACGTTGCCGCAGACCACCATCTCGTAGACGCGCTCGCGCTCGATCCCGGCCTCCTCACACACCTCGCTGGCGAGCTGGTTCAGCGTCTCGGCCGCGCGGGCCTGGAGCGCCTCCAGGGCGTCGGGGTCGAGCATCGTCGCCGAGACGCGCGAGATCACGTCAGCCCCGTAGGGCTGCTGGCGGTTCAGCATCGAGCGCACGGCGAGCGGCTGGCCGGTGGCCAGGTCGAGCAGGTTTGCGACGACGGTGGTCGTGCCGAGGTCGAAGGCGATGGCGTGCCGCTCGGCGGTGGTGTCGCCCGGCTCCACGTCGATCAGGAGGTCGTCGCAGATCACCGCCGTCACCTCGTAGTTCGCGGCCCGCAGCGTGCGGCCGAGCGTCCGCACCGCGCCGGGATGCACGCGCAGCTCGAAGTCGTCGACGGCCGCCACGACCCGCTCGACGTCGGAGACCTGGTCCTCGAGCGACGGCTCGGACAGCTCCAGGTAGCGCTTCTGGACGGACGGGCGCAGGATGACGTGGCGTCCGACGCCCACGAGGGCCGCCTTCGGCCGCGTCTGCAGCGGCGGCACGTCGATCTCGAGATCCTCGGTGGCCTCGGCCCGGCAGGCCAGCCGCCAGCCATTGCGCAGCTCGTCGATCGTGAACGCGCGCGGGTCGACGCTCGAGACGGGCACCGAGCCGTCCAGCACGCGCACCTTGCACTTCTTGCAGGTGCCATGGCCGCCGCACGTGGAATCGATTGCGATCCCGTTCCAGGACGCCGCGTCGAAGACCGTCGTGCCCGCGGGCACGCGCACGTCGCCGCCGTCGGGGCGGAACTGCAGCCGCACCCTCCCGGTGCCTGCGGCGGCGGCCGCCTCGCTCATGCGACGACCTTCGGCGCATGAGCGGGGAAGGGTGTGGGGAACCGGGAGGTTCCCCACGGCTTCAGAAGAAGGGGGTCCCGTGGGGGAAACATGGTTTCCCCCACGAACGCGAGCCGGAGGTGAGCGTTGCTCATGCTGCCCCGGCCGCCTGGGCCGCCTGCTTGGCCCGGTGGGCGGCGATCCAGCGCCCGCCCCACTCGTCGTGGCCGAGCAGGAAGTCGGCCGCGCGCACCGCCTCCACGCAGACCGGCGCGCGGGCGTCCATGATCGCGCTCGTCAGACCGTGGCTGGCCGCGATGCCGAGGAAGCCCGCTCCCAGGACGTGCCGGCCGGGCAGGCCGAACGACGTGTTCGAGGCCCCGCAGGTCATGTTCACGCCCAGGTTCTCGCGGATCAGCCGCACCGTCTCGATGAAGAGCGTCACGGCGCGCGGCTCGGCGCCGACCGGCATCGCCAGCGGATCGATGACGATGTCCTCGGGCGGGATGCCGTGGTCGCCGGCGGCCAAGACGATCTTGCGCGCAACCTGCAGCCGCCGCTCCGGCTCCATCGGGATCTCGTCGTCGTTGGCGAGCGCGATCACGGCGGCGCCGTGCCTGGCGACCAGCGGCAGGATCGCCTCCAGCCGCTCGTCCTCGCCCGTCACCGAGTTGACGAGCGCCTTGCCCTCGTAGGCGTCCAGGCCGGCCTCGAGCGCCTCGATCACCGACGAGTCGATCACGAGCGGCAGGTCGGTCAGGCCCTGGATGAGCCCGATCGCGCTGCGCATCAGCTCGACCTCGTCGGCCAGCGGGTCGCCGACGTTCACGTCGAGGACGTCCGCGCCGCCCGCCACCTGTTCGGCGACGTCGATCTCGATCTGAGACAGGTCGCCGGCCTGCAGCTGGGCCTGGAAGCCCTTGCGCCCGGTCGGGTTGATCCGCTCTCCGATGATGCAGAACGGCTTGTCCGACCCGATGACGACCGTCTTAGACCGCGACTGGAGAACCGTATCCATGTTGAACCCTTTCGGCGTGCGTGGGGATGCCGAGCCGCCGGCACAGCGCGGCGATGCCTGCATCCTTGCGGAAGCTGATGAAGTGCAGGCCCCGTACCCCCGGCTGCGCCATGGCGTGCCGGGCCAGCTCGTAGGCGAGGTCGAAGCACGCCTCCTGCTGGTCGTCGGAGGCCTCGACGCGCGCAATCAGTCCGGCGGGCACGGAGATGCCGGGCACCTTCTCGTCGATGAAGCGCAGTGCCCGGGCCGACCGCAGGATCGTGATCGACGGCAGGATCGCCGCCCGCTCGGTGACGCCGAGCCGCACCGACTCGGCCATGAACCCCTCCAGCAGATGGGGCTCGAAGCAGATCTGGAGCTGGAGGAAGCGGGCCCCCGCGCACACCTTCTTCAGCGCCCGCTGCGCCCGGTACTCGAACGGCGGGGCGCCCGGGTTCTCGACGGCGCCGAGGAAAAGGTGCGGCGGCGGCTCGACCGCCCGTCCGCCCAGGTAGCGGCCGGACGCGATCGACCGGGCGGTCGCGAGCAACTGAGGGCTGTCGAGGTCGAAGACGCGCCGGGCCTCGGGCTCGTCGCCGGCGGTGACGTCGTCCCCGGTCAGGCAGCAGACGTTCTCGATGTTGTGCAGCGACGCGCCGACGATCTCGGCCTGGAGCGCGAGCCGGTTGCGGTCGCGGCACACGAGCTGCATGATCGGCTCCATCCCGCACTCGCGCAGGGCGATCGAGATCGCGAGCGGCGAGGCGTGGGCGTGCGCGGCCGTGTTGTCGGTCGCATTGCAGGCGTCGAGGTAGGGCGCCATCGGGTCGAGCTGGAAGCGCACCTCGTCCATGCCGCCGCCGTCGATGGTCGGCATCTCGGCGGTGACCACGAACCGCCCCTGCTCGAGGGCCTGCTCCAGCCGGCTCAACGCTCGCCGGCCTCCCAGCCCGCGGGGGTGCGGCGGTCGCGCCCGCTGGCGAAGTTGCGCCACGAGGACGTGCCGCGCAGGGTGTTGTCGACGGGCGGCCGCAGGTGGTTGAACTCGTCCCGCCACGCGGCCGGGAGCAGCGGCAGCCGCCGCGAGCGCTCGTAGCCGCGCAACCACACGCACCGCATGTCCGGCTTCACCTCGCAGCCGCCGTCGGCGCGCACGCCGCCGCAGGGGCCGTTGCGGAGCGTCTTCGGGCAGTTCATCGGGCACGTCATGCCGGTCGAGTGCAGCACGCACTGGCCGCACATCCGGCAGCCGAAGACGGGCTTCTTGACCGCCGCCTCCATGGCAGTCAGGAGGCTCACTTCAGACCGCTGCAGGCTCGCGCCGGTGCTGCTCGATCAGCTCCTTCGCCATCCGCACCGCCGTCGACGCGTCCGCGGCGTAGCCGTCGGCGCCGACCGCGTCGGCGTACTCCTTCGTGACGGGCGCGCCGCCGACCATGACGATCACCTGGTCGCGCAGCCCGGCCTTCTGGAGGGCGTTGATGTTGGCCTTGAACATCGGCATCGTGGTGGTCAGGAATGCGGAGAAGCCGACGATGTCGGGCTCGTGCTTCTGCACCTCCTCGACGAACCGCTCCGGCGCGACGTTCACGCCCAGGTCGTGGACGGTGAACCCGGCGCCCTCGAGCATGATGTTCACGAGGTTCTTGCCGATGTCGTGCACGTCGCCCTTGACGGTGCCCATGACGAAGGTGCCGATCGGCTTCGCGCCCGTCTCGGCGAGCAGCGGGCGGAGGATGTCCAGCGCCCCCTGCATCGCGCGGGCGGCGATCAGCATCTCGGGGACGAAGAAGTCGCCGCGCTCGAACCGGGCGCCGACCTCTTCCAGCGAGGGGATCAGGCCGTCATAGAGCATCCGCTCCGGGTCGAGGCCGTCGGCCAGGCCCTGGTTCGTCAGATCCTTGACCTCGGGTGCGTTCCCGATCAGCGTGTTGTCGTACAGCCCCTGGATGATCTCTTCGTGCGTCATGCTGCTCCTTGCGTGGTCGTGCCGTACCCCAGTCGTGCCGACACCGTAGCCGCCTCGTGCAGGAGCACGGGCGCCAGGTCGGCGATGCGCTCACGTGTCAGGCGCGTCTCGGGCCCCGAGATCGAGAGCGCGGCCACCACGTCGCCGGCGCCCGCGCGCACGGGCGCGGCCATGGCCGCGAGCCCGGGCTCGAGCTCGCCGATCGCCGTCGCGTAGCCGCGCACGCGCACCGCCTCGAGCTCCGGGACGAGCCCGGCGTGCTGCTCGGTGACCCGGACGGCGCCGAAGGCCAGGAAGACCTTGCCGACCGCCGTCGTCTCGTGCGGGACGCGCCGCCCGATCCAGTTCGTCGACCCGATGAAGTGGTGGCTGTCGACCTGGCTCAGGTGCTCGACGCCGAGCGGCGTCGGCACGGCCAGGTTGATCGTCTCGGCGCTGGCCTCGGCCAGATGCCGCAGCGCGTCGGCGCTGAGCCCCGTCAGGTCGCGGTCGCCGACCCCCCGGCGGGCCAGGCGCATCATCACCGGCCCCGGCCGCAGCGGGCCGCGGACGCCGTCGCGCTGGACGAGCGCGTGCCGCTCGAGCGCGGCGACGAGCCGCGACACGGTGCTCTTGGGCAGATCGGTGGCCTCGGCCAGCTCGCCGACCCCGATCGGGGCGGCGCTGTCCGCAACCGCGATCAGCAGCTGGGCGGCGCGGTCGATCGACTGGGTCCCGGAGGTGTTCGGCATTGAAAATCGACTCACGATGTGGAACTATTGTTCCACGATAAGGATCATAGGGATCGACCTGGGGGCCGTCAAGCATGTTCCGCAACACCATGCCGCGCTACGAGATCCTCTCCGAGGAGGCCATGGACACCCTCGACCGGGGCTGGCGCCGGATCGTGTCCGAGATCGGGGTCGAGTTCATCCTGCCTGAGGCGGTCGAGATCTTCCGCGCCGCCGGCTGCCGCACCGAGGACGCGACGGTCTGGCTCGACCCGGACTTCGTGATGGAACAGGTCGCCAAGGTGCCGCGCGAGTTCGACCTCGTCGCCCGCAACCCGGAGAAATCCGTGCGCCTCGGCGGCGACAACATGGTCTTCACCGGCGTCTACGGGCCGCCGTTCGTGCGCGAGGGAGACGAGCGCCGCGACGCGACGATGGCCGACTTCGAGCGGTTCGTCATGCTCTCGCAGCAGTTCGAGCAGCTGGACTCGGCCGGCGGGACGATCTGCGAGCCGAACGACACGCCGCTCGACTCGCGCCACCTCGACATGGTGTTCGCGCTCCAGACCCTCTCGGACAAGCCGCACATGGGCTCGGTCACGTCCGGCCCCAACGCCGCGGACACCGTCGCGATGAGCGAGATCCTGCACGGCGGCCGCGAGCAGATCGAGGCGGCGCCGGTCACGATCTCGCTGATCAACGTGAACTCGCCGCTGCGGTTCGACGACCGCATGCTGGCGGCGATGCTCGAGTACAACCGCGCCAACCAGGCGATCATCATCACGCCCTTCCTGCTCATGGGTGCGATGTCGCCGGTCACGATCCCGGCGACGCTCGTGCAGCAGATGGCCGAGGCGCTCGCGGGCATCGCCCTCACCCAGCTCGTGCGCCCCGGCTGCCCGGTCGTGTTCGGCTCGTTCCTCTCGAACACCGACCTCCAGTCGGGCTCGCCCAGCTTCGGCACCCCGGAGTCGGCCGTCGGCCTGCTCTGCACCGGCCAGATCGCGCGCCACTTCGGCCTCCCGTGGCGCAGCGGCGGCGGCCTCACCTCCAGCCAGACCGTCGACGCCCAGGCGGCGTACGAGGCGCTGATGACGATGCTGCCGACGTTCCTCGCCGGCGCGAACTACGTCATGCACTCGGCCGGCTGGCTCGAGTCGGGCCTGGTCAGCTGCTACGAGAAGTTCATCGTGGACATCGAGATCCTGCGGATGCTGCAGGAGGAGTTCACGCCGCTCGAGATCGACGAGGCCAGCCTGGCCTACGACGCTCACCAGGAGGTCGGCCACGGCGGCCACTTCCTCGGGGCGG
>JAICJM010000316.1 GCA_025928435.1 Thermoleophilia bacterium | reverse complement strand
GCCGCCGACGTGGCCAGCATGAGCGAACGGCGTACGGACCGGATGCTCGACGTCGCGCGCTCGCGCGGACTGCCACCGTTCCTGGCCGACGACCCGGGCGTCGACTCCGGCCACATGATCGCGCAGTACACCCAGGCCGCGATCGTCTCGGAGATGAAGCGGCTCGCGAACCCCGCGAGCGTCGACTCGATCCCGAGCAGCGCGATGCAGGAGGACCACGTGTCGATGGGCTGGTCGGCGGCCCGCAAGCTGCGCCGCGCCGTCGACGGCCTCGCCCGGGTGCTGGCGGTCGAGTACCTCACCGCGGCCCGCGCCCTCGACCTGCGCGCGCCGCTGGAGCCCTCGCCGGCCACCGGGGCCGCGCTGGCGCTGCTGCGCCGCCACGTCGCGGGGCCGGGCCCCGACCGGCACCTGGCCCCCGAGATCGAGCACGCGTACGACGACGTCCGCGGCGGCGCCCTGGTGGCCGCCGTCGAGCAAGCGATAGGAGAGCTGTCATGAGCCAGTCCCGCACCGTCCGTGCCCCCCGCGGTCCCGAGCTGTCCGCGAAGTCGTGGCAGACCGAGGCGCCGCTGCGGATGCTGATGAACAACCTGGACCCGGAGAACGCCGAGCGCCCCGAGGACCTCGTCGTCTACGGCGGGACCGGCAAGGCCGCGCGCAGCTGGCAGGCGTACGACGCGATCGTGCGGACGCTGCGCACGCTGGAGTCCGACGAGACGCTGCTGGTGCAGAGCGGCAAGCCCGTCGGCGTCCTGCGCACCCACGAGTGGGCGCCGCGCGTGCTGATCGCCAACTCCAACCTCGTCGGCGACTGGGCCAACTGGGAGGAGTTCCGGCGCCTGGAGCACCTCGGGCTGACGATGTACGGCCAGATGACCGCCGGCTCGTGGATCTACATCGGCACCCAGGGCATCCTGCAGGGCACCTTCGAGACGTTCGCGGCCGTCGCCGACAAGCTCGCTGCCTCCGGCAGGCAGGGGCAGGGCGGTGGCACCCTCGCCGGCACCATCACGGTGACCGCCGGGCTCGGCGGCATGGGCGGCGCCCAGCCGCTGGCCGTCACCATGAACGACGGCGTGGTGATCTGCATCGAGTGCGACCAGTCCCGGATCACCCGGCGCATCGAGCACCGCTACCTCGACGTACAGGCCGACTCGCTCGAGGACGCCGTCCGGAGGGCGGTGGAGGCGCGCGACGCCCGCAGGCCGCTGTCGATCGGGGTCCTGGGCAACGCCGCCGAGATGCTGCCGGAGCTGCTCGATCAGGGCGCACCCGTCGACATCGTCACCGACCAGACCTCCGCGCACGACCCGCTGTACTACCTGCCGGTCGGCGTCGCCTTCGAGGACTGGGCGGCGCTGCGTGAGAAGGACCCGGCCGGGCTCACCGAGCGGGCCCGGGAGTCGATGGCCGCGCACGTGCGGGCGATGGTCGAGTTCCAGGACCGCGGCGCCGAGGTGTTCGACTACGGCAACTCCATCCGCGACGAGGCCCGCAAGGGCGGCTACACCCGCGCCTTCGAGTTCCCGGGCTTCGTCCCGGCCTACATCCGGCCTCTGTTCTGCGAGGGCAAGGGCCCGTTCCGCTGGGCGGCGCTGTCCGGCGACCCGGCCGACATCGCCGCCACCGACAGGGCGATCCTCGAGCTGTTCCCCGAGAACGAGCGGCTGCGCAAGTGGATCACGATGGCCGGCGAGCGGGTGCAGTTCCAGGGCCTGCCGGCGCGGATCTGCTGGCTCGGGTACGGCGAGCGGCACCGTGCCGGGCTGAGGTTCAACGAGATGGTCGCCTCGGGCGAGCTCAAGGGCCCGATCGCGATCGGCCGCGACCACCTCGACAGCGGCAGCGTCGCCTCGCCGTACCGCGAGACCGAGGCCATGCTCGACGGCTCCGACGCCATCGCGGACTGGCCGCTGCTCAACGCCCTGGTCAACACCGCCTCGGGCGCGACGTGGGTCTCGATCCACCACGGCGGCGGCGTCGGCATGGGCCGCTCCATCCACGCCGGCCAGGTCACCGTCGCCGACGGCACCGACCTGGCTGCGCAGAAGATCGAGCGGGTGCTGACCAACGACCCGGGCATGGGCGTGCTCCGGCACGTGGACGCCGGCTACGACGAGGCCGTGACCACCGCCGCCGAGCGCGGGGTCCGCGTCCCCATGCAGGAGTCCTGACCTCGCTGCCGGGTTTCTCGCCGAGGCGTCCCGTTCTGTGGTCCCGAGACCGCCGAGGCGTCTTGTTCCGCGGTCCCGTGCGCGCCGAGGCGTCTTGTTCTGCGGTTCGCTGTCGATGAGCTCGCGGAACGGGACGCCTCAGCTGGTCGCGGCTCGCAGAACGGGACGCCTCAGCGGGCTCTGCGCCGCGGAACCAGGCGCCTCAGCGGGTTGCGGCGCACGGAACGGGACGCCTCGGCGAGGTCGCGCTCGGCGGCGGCACGACGACGGCGGGCCTCCTCCATCCGAGCGGTACGACGGGCGCGCCAGCGCTCCACCTCG
>JAICJM010000067.1 GCA_025928435.1 Thermoleophilia bacterium | reverse complement strand
CTCGAGCGCGTCACCGGGCGCAAGATGAAGATCTGGCCGGGCGAGTGCCACGTCCACGCCGGCATCCGCACCGATGACGTCGCCCGGATGCTGGACGAGCGCCCGGACGCCGACCTCCTGATCCATCCCGAGTGCGGCTGCGCCAGCCAGTGCATGTACGCGGCCGCCCAGGACGCCGCGCTCGCACGGCGCACGCACGTGTTCTCGACCGAGGGCATGGTCAACCATGTCGCCCGATCGCCGAGGAGCGACTTCGTCGTCGCGACCGAGACCGGCATCCTGCACCGGCTGACGCGGGAGGCGCCCGACAAGCGCTTCTACGCGATGTCGGAGCGGGCCGTGTGCCGCTACATGAAGATGATCACGCTCGAGAAGCTGCGCGACTCCCTCCGCGACATGCGGCACGTCGTCACCGTCGACGAGGACGTGGCCGCGCGCGCCCGGGGGGCCATCACGCGTATGGTCGAGATCGCTTAACGTGGGGGAACCCATGGTTCCCCCACGGGCCCTCCTTCAGGCTGCGTGGCGGATCGCTGGTGGTGCTCCGGCGAGCGCGCGGTCTCGCCTCCGCAGCGGGTGGTGGATCATCCTCCGGTGCAAACCCGCCATGATGTCACGAGCCTTCGGGGATCTGGTGGGGTAGGGCCGGCGTGCTGATCCTCGTGCCCACGGAGCTCGAGTCGGGCCTGCTCTTCCGCGACGGCGCGCCCGGCCCGCTCGCGGTGTGTGGGTTCGGCCTTGCGGCGGCGGGCGCCGGGGCGGCGCACGCGATCGCCGAGCACCGCGGCGCGGCGGAGGACGGCGTCGTGCTCGTGGGCGCCGCCGGCACGTACGACCCGGGCCGGCACCCGATCGGGACCGCGGTCAGGGCGGGGTCGGTGCACTGCGACGGCATCGGCGCCGGCTCCGGGGACGGGTACCGATCGGCGGCGGAGCTCGGCTTCGCAGCGGCCGACGCGATCGCGCTCGGCCACGGCGCCGAGCTGGTCTCGGTCGCGACCGCGGCCGGGTCGACGGCCGAGGCGGCCGAGCGGCAGGCCCGGTACCCGGCCGCCGCCGGCGAGGAGATGGAGGGCTACGCTGTGGCCGTGGCGGCCTGGCTGTTCGGCGTCAACCTCACCATCGTGCGCGGCTTCTCCAACGCGGCGGGCGACCGCGACCACGCCGGCTGGCGGATGGACGAGGCGCTCGGGCGGGCGGCGGCGCTGGTGCGGGGGCTGGCGCGATGAAGCTGCGCCTGGGCCTCTCCACCTGCCCCAACGACACGTTCGCGTTCCACGCCATCCTGGAGCGGCGGATCGACCTGCGCGGGCTCGAGTTCGAGCCGGAGCTGCTCGACGTCCAGCAGCTGAACGACGGGCTCTTCGCCGGCCGCTACGACGTGTCGAAGGCGAGCTTC
Source organism: Thermoleophilia bacterium (assembly GCA_025928435.1). The sequence continues at coordinate 16,280 of JAICJM010000067.1, read as the reverse complement.
CACGCCGCCCTGCTCCTCGCCCGCGACTACGGGGTCGTGCGGGCCGGTTCGGCGCTCGGCTTCGGCGTCGGGCCGCTGCTCGTGGCGGCGCGGCCGGACGCCCGGCCGGAGCCCGGCGCGCGCGTCCTCTGCCCCGGTCCGACGACGACGGCAACCCTGCTCTACCGGTGCCTGCACCCCGACGGCGGCACGGTCGACCACGCGGTCTTCTCGGACATCGGCGCCGTCCTGCGCCGCGGCGACGCCGACCTCGGCGTGCTGATCCACGAGGGGCGGCTCACCTACGAGCGCGACGGGCTCGTGCTGATCGAGGATCTCGGGGAGTCGTTCGAGCGGCTCGCGCAGGCGCCGATCCCGCTGGGTGGGATCCTGGCCGGCCTCGAGCTGCCGGACGACGTCGTCGAGCGCTTCACGGCCGTGCTGCGCGACTCGATCGCGTACGCCTGGGCCAACCGCGCCGAGGTGCTCGGGACGATCCGCCGGTACGCCCAGGAGCTGGACGAGGACGTGATCTGGCCGTACGTCGAGCTGTACGTCACCGAGCACACGGTCGACCTCGGCGAGGACGGTATCCGCGCCCTCGAGACGCTCGAGCGCACGGCCGCGTCCGCCGGCATCCTGCCCCGCGAGACGGCGCCCCTACGGGTGCTCGGCGGCGCGCCTAGCGGAGCGGTCGCTCCATCCGCGGCGAACGGCCGAAGAACCACCGCTCCAGCGGGATGAGCAGCTCGCTCTCGGTGAACGGCTCGACCTCCTGCGACCGGCCGTCGCCGGCCGACACGTCCAGGTCGTCGTCGAGCGCCGCGTTCGCGGCCTCGAGCGCGTCGCCCATCTCGTAACCCTCGAACACGTAGTCGTCCCGGCGCACGAGCCCGTCGTGCCGCTCGGCCAGGCCGACCGCTCTGCCCACCGCCCACAGCGCTCCGGGCTTGCGCTCGATCCAGATCGTGACGACCTCCGCCGCACCGTCGTCGCCCACACCACGGATCGTTCGCTCGGCAAACCACTGGGCGCCATTGCCGTTTGCCTGCATCACGGGCCTCCAGTCGTCGCGGAACCACCAGTCTAGGCCGCGGCCGGCGTCGCGGGCAAGCCGCGCGGATATGATCGCGGCTCGATGCGAGAGGCGGCAGCCGCATTCGTCCGCGACGTCGTCCGCCCGGCCGTCGCCAGCTGGGACGAGGCCGGCTCCTACCCGCGTGAGGCGGTCGCGGGATCGGGCCTCACCGGCCTCTTCTGCTCGCCGGAGCACGGCGGCGCCGGGCTCGGCTACCCGGCCGGGATGGAGGTGTTCGAGGAGCTCGGCCGCGGCGACGCGGCGCTCGCCTTCTCCCTCTCAATGCACAACGCGGTCGCGGCCGTGGTGGCGGGCTGCGACGACGAGCCGCTGAGGGAGCGCTGGGCACGGGCGCTCGTCGCCGGCCGCGCCCTCGGCGGCTTCTCGCTGACCGAGCCGCACGCCGGGTCGGACGCGACCGCAATCACGACGCGGGCGCGGGAGGACGGCGGCGGCTGGCGGGTGACGGGGCGCAAGGCCTGGGTCTCGCTCGCGGGCGAAGCGGATCTGTTCCTGGTCGTCTGCAAGACGGCGGACGAGCCCGGCCACGCCGACATCGCCGTCGTGGCGATCGACCGGCGGGCGGACGGCGTCAGCTTCCCCCGCCGCTACCGCACCGCGGCGGCCCCCTTCCTGCCGATCGGCGAGATGGCGCTCGCCGACGTCCCCGCGACGATGCTCGTGCCACCGGGATCGGGCATGCGCGCGGCGCTGGGGGCGATCGACGTCGCCCGCTGCGACATCGCCGCGATCGCCTGCGGCCTCCACGCCGAGTCGCTCGACATCGCCCTGCGGTACACCCGCGAGCGGGAGGCGTTCGGGGCGCCGCTGATCGCCCTCGACACCATGCGCTTCGCGCTCGCCGACGTCCTGACCGACCTGGAGGCGAGCCGGCTGCTCTACGCCCGCGCCGCGGAGCTGCTGGGGACGCCGGCCGGGCCGACGGCGGTCGCCCACGCCAAGCGCTTCTGCCCGGACGCCGCCCTGCGCGCGGCCGTCGCCTGCAGCGAGGCGCTGGGGGCGTACGGCTGGCTCGACGACACGCCCCTCCCGCGCTTCATCAGCCTGGCGAAGATGCTGCAGGTGGTCGACGGCACGGCCGAGATCCAGCGGCTCGTGATCGGCCGCGAGCTGGAGCGGATGGCGGCGCGCTAGTGCTAGTTGGCGAAGTCCTCGGGGCTGACGTTCTCGAGGAACTTCTTGAACTCCTCGACGACCTCGCCGGCCTCCTCGGGCTCCTGGCCGAACTCGATCGCGGAGTCGTCGATCACCTGGTCGGCCACGAAGATCTTGGCGTCGGCCCGTACGGCCAGCGCGAGCGCGTCGGACGGGCGCGAGTCGATCTCGACCTCCGAGCCGTCGATGCGCAGGGTGATGCACGCGTAGAAGGTGTTGTCGCGCAGCTCGGTGACCGCGATCTTCTCCACCTTCGCGTTCAACTCGCCCAGCATCGACGTGACGAGGTCGTGCGTCATCGGCCGCGGGGTGGGCGTGCCCTGGAGCTTCATGAGGATCGCGGCCGCCTCGGGATGGCCGATCCAGATGGGCAGGAACTTGCTTCCGTCAAGCGTCCGGAGGAGCACGATCGGCTGTTTGCCGACCATGTCGAAGGACACCCCGTAGATGCTCATCTCCTGCATCCGAGGTCCAGTATAGCCACGCTCCCCTGGGCCTCATCCGGCGTAGCGGAAGCACTCCGGCGAGTGGTCGTCGGCCATTCCGACGGCCTGCATGAAGGCGTAGCAGACCGTGGGTCCGACGAACCGGAAGCCGGCCCGCTTGAGCGCCTTGCTCATGCTCCGCGACTCCGCCGTCTCCGCCGGGACCTGGCCGTCGCGGCGGCGTAGCGGGGCTCCGGGGACGAGCCCCCACAGGAACGCGTCGAGGCTCCCGTGCTCCTCGCGAGCGGCAAGGACGGCATGGGCGTTCGCGATCGCCGACTCGACCTTGAGCCGGTTGCGGACGATGCCGGCATCGGCCATCAGCCGCTCGGCGTCGGCGGCGCCGAACCGGGCGACGGCGTCCGCGTCGAAGCCGGCGAAGGCCCGCCGGTAGCCCTCGCGCTTGCGCAGGATCGTGGACCACGAGAGCCCGGCCTGCGCGCCCTCCAGGACGAGCATCTCGAACAGGTGGCGGTCGTCGTGCGACGGCGTGCCCCACTCCTCGTCGTGATAGGCGGCGTAGAGCGGATCGCCGGCCGGCACCCAGCCGCAACGGGGTCGGGTGTCGTCCATGGCTGCCAATGGGCGATCCTGGATTCGAACCAGGGACCTCCGCCTTATCAGAGCGGCGCTCTAACCGACTGAGCTAATCGCCCCCGAAGGGAGCCCGCATACTACCGCGGCTCAGTCGGCCCAGCTGACACGATCCGCCCGCAGCTGGTCGACGATGCGACCGAGCTCGGCCGCCGACGAGAAGTGCAGCTCCACGCGGCCGCCTCGCGGCCCGCGCCGCACCGAGGCGCGCAGGCCGAGCGATTGCCAGGCCGCGTCGACGGCGAGGTGGGCGAGCTCGTCGTCCATCACGCCCGGCGCCCGCCTGGCCTCCTTCTTGCCCTTGGGCGCGCGCTTGGCGGCGGCCTCGCACTCGCGCACCGACCAGCCGCGGGTGACGGCGGTGCGGGCGAGGGTCGAGCGCTCGTCCTGGCCCGCGGCGAGCAGAATCGCGCGGCCGTGGCCCTCCGACAGGGCCCCCTCGGCGATCAGGTCGAGGACGTCGTCGGGCAGCTCGAGCAGGCGCATCGTGTTCGCCACGGCCGGCCGGCTCTTGCCGACGCGGCGGGCCACCTCGGTCTGGGACAGGCCGAGCTCGTCGGAGAGGACGGCGTAGGCGCGGGCCTGGTCGACCGGGTTCAGGTCCTCGCGGGCGACGTTCTCGGCCAGGGCCAGGATCAGCAGCTCGCGGTCGTCGGCGGTGCGCACGATCGACGGGATGGTGCGCAGGCCGGCCAGCCGGGCGGCCCGCCAGCGCCGCTCGCCGGCGACGATCTCGTAGCCGTCCCCGACGTCGCGCACGACGATCGGCTGGACGACGCCGTCCGCCTTGACCGACTCGGCCAGTCGTGCGATGGCGTCGTCGTCGAACGCGTGCCGCGGCTGGCGCGGATTGGGGCGCACCTGGGCCACCTCGAGCTCGACCATCGACGTCCCGCCGGTCGGGAACTCGGCCACGAGGGCGGCCAGGCCGCGACCCAGGCCGCGGGGGCGGGCGGAATCAGCCACGCTCGACCACCTCCAGGGCGGCCCGGTAGTAGGCGTCGGCGCCGGCGGACGACGAGTCGTAGCTCGTGATCGGCAGGCCGTGGCTGGGCGCCTCCGCGAGCCGGATGCTGCGCGGCACGACGGTGTCGAAGACCAGCGGGCCGAAGTGGCTGCGCACCTCGCTCGCGACGTCGCTCGCGAGCCGCGTGCGGGCGTCGTACATCGTCAGGAGCACGCCGGTCACGCCCAGGCGGGGGTTGATCCGCGTGCGCACGAGCTCGACGCTCTGGAGCAGCTGCGCGAGACCCTCCAGTGCGTAGTACTCGCACTGGACGGGCACGATGAGGCGGTTGGCGGCGGCCAGCGCGTTCACGGTCAGGAGGCCGAGCGAGGGCGGGCAGTCCACGAAGACGTAGGGGAACCGCTCCTCGGTGCCGGCGAGCAGGTCGCGCAGCAGCGTGCCCTGCTCCGAGCCGCTCGGCAGCTCCACCTGGGCGGCCGCCAGGTCGGGGTGCGAGGGCACCAGATACAGGTTCGGGACGGCCGTCTCGAGCACAACCTCGTCCAGCGGGCGCCCGTGCAGGAGGTCATAGGTGCTGGCGGTGAGCTGCTCCGGGCGGTAGCCGAGTCCCGTCGTGGCGTTCGCCTGCGGGTCGAGGTCGATCAGCAGCACCGGCGTGCCCGCCTGTGCCACGCATGCGGCCATGTTGATCGCCGTCGTCGTCTTTCCGACACCGCCCTTCTGGTTGGCGAGGGCGTAGACGCGCGCGCTCATGGCCGAGATCGTACCCGCAGAAGCGGATGCTTGGCGGCCATTCCCGGCCGGCGCGGGAACCCGTCCGGCGTCGCCGAAGCCTTCCCGAGCACGAGGAGCCGGCGGTTCGGGCCCACGACGACGGTCTCCGCGAGCTCGCCCCCGACCGCGGCCGCCGCCGCCGCGATCGGCTCCGGATCGGTTTCCGCCGTCCACAGGAGCACGTGGCCACCCGGGCGTGCCAGCGGCAGGCACAGCTCCGCGGCGACGGGTGGCGGCGCCAGCGCCCGTGCCAGCACGAGGTCGTATGCGTCCCGGCCGGCGCCGCGGGCGAGGTGCTCGGAGCGGTCGTGGATGACCTCGCACGGAACGGGGAGCGTCTCGGCGCAGCGGCGCAGGAAGGCGCATTTGGCCCTGGTCGCCTCCAGCAGGTCGACCGCGGTGCCGGTCGCGATGGCCAGCGGGATCCCGGGGCTGCCGCCGCCCGACCCGACGTCGACGATCCGCTCGGGATCCAGCCGCTCCACGAGCGGAACGGCGACGAGGGCGTCCTCGACGTGCACCGCCCAGGCCGCATCCGGCTCGCGGACGGAGGTCACCGACAGGGGCGCCGCGAGCAGCAGGTCGCGGTACGCCGCCAGCCGCGGGTCGGGGTGTTTCACGTTTTACACCTCGGCGGAATCGCCCTCTGGGAGGACGATGACGTGCCGGTTGGGCTCCACCCCCTCGCTCGAGGTGCCGACCCCGTCCATCTCCTGCAGGTACAGGTGGACGATCTTGCGCTCGACCGAGGTCATCGGCTCGAGCGCCACCGGCCGGCCGGTCCGCATCGCCTCGGCCGCCGCCCGGTCGGCCACCCCGCACAGGGCGCGCTCGCGCCGCTCGCGGTACCCCTCGGCGTCGATGACGACTTCGACCGACTCGGCCTGCCGGCGGTGCACGACGGCGTTCGCGAGATACTGGATCGCGTCGATGGTCTGCCCATGGCGGCCGATCAGCAGGCCGAGGTCGCCGCCGGACACGGTGCCCGTGACGCGGCCCGCCCGCTCGTCGATGTCGATGTCCGCGTCGATCCCGAGGCCGTAGACCACCTGCCCGAGCAGCTCGCGGACGAGGCCGGCCGCCTCCGAGTCGTCCGGCGCGGGGCCGGCCGGCTCCCGGGCGGGCGGCGCAGGCGCCGCGGCCGCGGCGGGCGGCGCCTCGGCAAGCGCGGCGACGACGCGGGCGGGCTCGTAGCCGACCCCCAGCAGCCCGCGCTGGCCTTCGGAGAGAACGGCGAACTCGACCAGGTCGCGGTCGAGGCTCGGGTAGCGGCGCTCGAGTTCGTGCAGCGCCGCCCAGCGCGCCTCCCCCACCGTCTCGCCGGTGGCCTCGACCCGGACCGCGGGCTCCGTCACCGCTTCCGCCCGCCCCGGCGCTGGCCGGAGCGGCGGCCGGACCGCTGGGCCGACCGGCGGCCGCTGCCGCGCGGCGGCGGCGTCGCGGCCGCCTTGGGCGATTCGGGCGGCGGCTTTCCGCCGTCGCCCCCGGGCTTGGGCTTCTCGCCCTTCCCCGGTGCGGCGCCCTTCCCGGAGGAACCGCCCTTGCCCGTCGATCCGCCCTTGGCGGCGGGCTGGGGGAAGCGGTGGCCCATGGTGCGCTTGATCATGCCCTGCTGCCCGATCGTCCAGAAGTTCGACGTGATCCAGTAGATCATGACGCCGGTCGAGAAGTTCAGGACGAACGGGACGAAGATGATCGGCATCGCCGCCAGCATGTACTTCTGCTGCTTGTCCGTGACGAAGGAGAACAGCAGCGTCGATCCCAGCATCGATCCCACGTAGAGGATGATGAGCGTCCACTCCGCGAACGAGCCGATCTCGTTCAGCTTCACGAAGATGTCGTTGATTCCGAGGAAGCTCTGGTCGCCCGTCGGGTGGATGTGGTACCGCAGCACGGCGTTCAGGGCGATGAACACGGGCGCCTGGATCGCCAGTGGGAGGCAGGAGCCGAACGGGTTGACGTTGTGCTCCTTGTAGAGCTGCATGAGCTCCTGCTGCATCTTGGCGCGGTCCTCGCGCGCCGTCTTGCCCTTGTACCGGTTCTGCAGCGCCTTCACCTTCGGCTGGATGACCTGCATGGCGGCCATCGAGCGGAACTGGCGAATCGTGAGCGGCAGCATCGCCAGCCGGATCGTGAACGTGAGCAGCACGATCGACCAGCCCCAGGAGCCGAGCGCGTCGTGGTAGTGGTTGAGCAGCCAGACGAGCGCCGAGACGATCTGGTCCCAGATGACGATGTCGCCGAGGATCACCGCCGCACCACCGGATCGAAGCCGCCGCGCGACCAGGGGTTGCAGCGCAGCAGCCGCCAGAGCGCCAGGCCGAGGCCCTTCGCGGGCCCGTGGGCGCGGATGGCCTGCTCGGCGTAGTGCGAGCAGGTCGGCTCGTACTTGCACACACGCGGTGTGATCGACGTCATCGAGACGAACGGCGTGAGCGCGAGCCGCACCATGCGCAGCACGAGGATCAGCGCGCGGGAGATCACGGCGCCGCCTCGGCGGAGCGCAGGAGGTCGGCCACCTGCTCGCACAGCCAGTCGAACCCCCGCGCCTCGACCGTCGCAGCGATGCCGGGGCGCGCGATCAGGACGTAGTCGGTGCTGCCGTGGAGCAGACCCTCCTCGCGCGCGATCGCCTCGCGCAGGCGGCGCTTGACGCCGTTGCGGTCGACGGCGCCGCCGACCCGGCGGGGCACGGCGTAGCCGACGCGGGCCTCGCCGCCATCCTCGCGGCTGCGATAGCGGAGCGTCAGGTAGCGCCCGCCCACGGCCCGTCCCAGCTGGGCGACCGCGTCGAACTCGCCCGCGCGGGACAGGCGGCCGCGCCGGCTCGGCGGGAACGGTGCGTCGGAGGTCACTGGCTGTCTATGCGGACAGGCGCTTTCGGCCGCGTGCCCGCCGCCGCTTGAGCACGGCGCGCCCGGCGCGGGTGCTCATGCGCTTGCGGAATCCGTGCGTCTTCGCGCGCTTGCGGGTGTTCGGCTGATAGGTGCGCTTCATGGAGTGCCCGAGAGTATAAAGCAGCGTCCCGGATCGGCCCTCCGTCCCGTTCCGGCCAAAGTTCCGCTGTGGAAAGCATGTCGACTTCTCGTGACCGGCGCGGGCGACAAACCCCGCGCAAACGGCCACTTTCCGGGACCGCCCACGCCCGGCCCGGGATCTATCCACAGCTGTGGAGCGTTCTGTGGGCATCCTCGAAATCCCTGCAAAATGCGCTATTTCTCGGTTTGCGCAGACCGCCGTACCGCCTTGCCGCCCGACCTGCCACGGCGTAGACTCGCCGCTCTATGACCTCCGAGCCGGCCGCGTCCCAGACATGGGACACGATCTCGCAGCGCCTGCGCGAATCCCTCAACGCCAGCACCTTCGCCAACTGGTTCGGCGCCGCCACCCCCGTGGAGCAGGACGCCGACAAACTCGTCCTCGCGGTTCCGAACGAGTTCACGAAGACCTGGATCGAGGGCCACTTCGGCAGCCTGCTGAACGCAGCCGCAGCCGAGCACGACCTCGTGCTCGAGCTGCGCGTCGCCGTGTCGGAGGCCGTCGCGGCCGCCAGGGCCGAGGCGGCGGCGGAGAGCCCGGAGGAGGCCGCCGGCGAGGATCGGCCGCCGCCGGGCCTGCGCGGCCTGAACCCGCGCTACACGTTCGACCTCTTCGTCATCGGCCCGAGCAACCGCTTCGCCCACGCGGCGGCGCTCGCCGTGGCCGAATCCCCCGCTCAGGCGTACAACCCGCTCTTCATCTACGGGTCGACCGGTCTGGGGAAAACACACCTTTTGCAGGCCGTCGGGCAGTACGTCGCGCAACAACATCGCGACATGAGCGTCCGCTATGTGACGACCGAGACCGTTCTGAACGAGTTTGTCGACGCTTTGCGGGACAAAAACACTGCCGGATTCAAAATGCGGTATAGGACGTACGACGTCCTCCTAGTGGACGACATTCAGTTCATTGAGGGCAAGGACACGCTCCAGGAGGAGTTTTTCCACACCTTCAACAGTCTGTACGAGGCCGGCAAGCAGATCATCATCTCCTCCGATCGCCAGCCGCGCGAGCTCGCGACGCTCGAGGCGCGACTCAAATCGCGGTTCGAGTGGGGCCTGATCACCGACATCCAGCCGCCCGACCTCGAGACGCGCATCGCCATCCTGCGCAAGAAGGTGGCGACCGACCGCATCGACGTCGCCGACAACGACGTCCTCACGTTCATCGCCGACCGGGTGACCTCGAACATCCGCGAGCTCGAAGGCGCCCTCACGCGCGTCATCGCCTACGCGTCGCTCACCGGCCGGCCGATCACGGCGAGCGTCGCGGACGAGGTGCTGAAGGATCTCTTCCCCGGCGGCAGCGCGCGCGCGATCACCGTCGAGCAGGTGCAGGCGGCGGTGTGCGAGTGGTTCGGCGTCAGCCAGGCCGACCTGCGCGGTGACAAGCGGCCCCAGTCGATCGCCTACCCGCGCCACATCGCCATGTACCTGTGCCGCGAGCTCACCGACCAGTCTCTCCCCAAGATCGGGGCGAAGTTCGGCGGCCGCGACCACTCCACGGTCATGCACGGCGTCCGGCGCATCGGCGACCTCATCCGGGAGGACCGCGACGTCTTCAACGTCGTCCAGGAGCTCACCGCCCGGATCAAGCGCGGCCGGTGAACAACCCCGCGCGCTGCCCTGTGGTTTCCCTGTGGACAGCCTGTGAGGTCCGCCCCGTGGACCCCCAGCCGGCTTCGCAGGCCGCCTGCATCACAGGGGCGGCCGGGGGACCTGGGGGACCGGGGCCCGTGCCGTCCGCAGGCTCCTCCACACTGGGATCCCGCTCCACGACTCGCGCGCCGGCCTTTTCCCCATCGTCCCCAGCCCCTACTCCTATAACCTCTGAAAGAATTTCCTTGTAGGAAGAACCCGTTGAAGCGGGAGGTCACTGACCCCGAATGAAAATCGTCTGTTCCCAGGATGACCTGCTCGGCCGGCTGCAGATCGCGGCTCGGGGAGTGTCCCAGCGCTCGACCGTCCAGATCCTGTCCGGCATCCTCGTCCGCGCGGAGGCCAACGGCCCCGTCGAGCTGGCCGCCACCGACATGGAGCTCTCGGTGCGCGTCACCGTCCCCGCCCAGGTGCACGAGCCGGGGTCGACGGTGCTGCCGGGCCGGCTCCTGCTCGAGATCGTCCGCGCGCTCCCGCAGTCCGAGGTCACGATCGAGCAGACGCCCGGCACCGGCGCCGTGCGGATCGCGTGCGGCTCGAGCGAGTACTCGCTGCACGCGCAGGGGGCGGAGGACTTCCCCCACCTGCCCGAGGCCTCCGGCCCGTCGTTCACGCTCGAGCGCCAGTCGTTCGTCGCGACGATCAACTACGTCGCGCGTGCGGCCTCGCGGGACGAGTCGCGACCGGTGCTGACCGGCATCCTGGTCGAGTTCGGGGACGGCCGGGTGACCATGGCGGCCACCGACAGCTACCGGCTGAGCGTGAAGGAGGCGGACGTGCCGGGGTCGGGCGGCGACGCCCAGGCGATCGTGCCGGCCCGCGCGCTCGTCGAGCTCGGCCGCATCGCCGCGGCGCTCGACGCCGACAGCATCCAGGTCTCGATCGGCGAGAACCAGATCCTGTTCGGCCTGGAGGGCGTGTGGCTCTCGGCCCGCCGCATCGACGGCCAGTTCCCCAACTACCGGCAGCTCCTGCCCCAGGCGTTCGAGCACGAGATCCCGGCCGGCCGGTCGGAGCTCCTCGACGTCGTGCGCCGCACCGCGCTCATGGCGCAGCGGACGCTGCCGCTGCGGCTCGCCTTCGAGCCCGGCAAGCTGACGATCAGCGCGCAGACACAGGACGTCGGAGAGGCCCACGAGTCGATCCCCGTCGACTTCCACGGCGAGCCGCTCGAGATCGGGTTCAACGCGGAGTTCCTGCGCGACGGTATCGAGAGCGTCGAGGGCGACACGGTGCGGCTCAAGCTGATCAGCCCGCTGCGGCCCGGCCTCGTCCAGGGCGAGGACGGCAGCTTCTCCTACCTGATCATGCCGATCAGGCTGTCAACCTGAGTGCTGGTCACGTCGGTGCGCGGCAGCTGGTTTCGCTGCTATGAGCGCGTCGAGGCCGGGTTCGGCGCCGGCCTGATCGGGATCGTGGGGCCGAACGGCGCCGGCAAGACGAGCCTCGTCGAGATGATTCACTTCGGCGCGCTCGCGTACTCGCCCCGGACGACCACCGAGGCCCAGATGGTCGCCTTCGGGCAGGAGGTCACCCGGGTGGAGGTGGCCGTGCGGCTCGCGGCGGGCCCGTCGCGGGTGGAGGTGGGCTTCCGGCCGGGCGAGCCGAAGCGGGTCGTCGTCGACGGTGTCGCGGAGCGCTCGGCCGCCGGCCTGCTCGCCCGCTTCCCGGTGCTGGTCTTCACCCCCGACCGGATCCGGCTCGTCCAGGGCGGGCCGGCCCTGCGGCGCACCTACGTCGACCGCGCCCTGGTGCGCCTGTGGCCCGCGCTCGCCGACGTGCCCGCCGCGTACGCGCGCGCCCTCGCGCAGCGGAATCACCTGCTGCGGCGGCTCCGGGCCGGCGGGGGCGACCCCGAGGCGCTCGTCGGCTGGGATGACGTCACCGCGAGGGCGGGGGCCGACCTCTCGGCCGCCCGCGCGCGCCTGTGCAGCCGCCTCGCGCCCGCCTTCGCGACCAGGCTCGAGCAGCTGGGCGGGGTGCCCGGCGACGAGCCGCTGCGGCTCGTCTCGAACACCGAGCCGGGCGACCTGGCCGCGGCATTGCGGGAGCGGCGCCGGCGCGACGTCGAGCGTGCGGCCACGGGCGCCGGGCCGCACCTGGATGACGTCGAGCTGCGCGAGTCGGGCCGCGACCTGCGCCGGTTCGGCTCCCAGGGGGAGCAGCGCCGGGCCCTGCTCGCGCTGATCCTGGCCGAGGCCGATCTGCTCACCTCCGAGCGGGGCGAGCAGCCGCTCCTGCTGCTGGACGACGTCACCGGCGAGTTCGACGTCGGGCGGCGGACGCTGCTGCTCGACGCCGTCAGCCGTTTCGAGCAGGCGATCGTGACGACGACCGACGAGGGCGACCTGGGCGGCCGGGCGGCATCGATCGTGCGCGTCGCCGCGGGGAAGCTGGCGGCATGAGCGACCTCCAGCGGATCCGGCCCGAGTCCGTCGTCGGCCGTCGTGCCCCGGCGCCCGATCCGGAGCTGGCGGCCGTGCGCGAGCGCTGGGCGGCCGTGGTGGGCGAGACGGTGGCCAGGCACGCCGTCCCGGCCCGGATGAGCGCCGGCGGGCTGGTGGTCGCGTGCTCGAGCTCGGCCTGGTCGTCGGAGCTCACGATGCTCGCGCCGGCGATCGGCGAGCGGCTGCGCGCGGAGCTCGGCCGCCCGCTCGACGTGCGGTTCGAGGTGGGCGAGGTGCCGGCCCCCGAACCGGCGGCCCGTGCGCCGCTCCCGCCCCCGGTTCCCGACGCATTACGGCAGGCGCAGGAGCTGGCCGCGGACGTGCCGTCGGCCGAGCTCCGGGCCAGCCTCGAGCGGGCGATCAGCCGCACGCTGCGCGGCTGATTTGTGACACCTTTTCCAGCCCTCCGGCGGCCGGATCCGACCCCGTCCTCTGGTACACTTCGGGGAGTCCATTTTCCGCCTATTCAAGCGGGTTTCGTTTGTCAGAATCAGGCTACGACGCCAAAGACATCACCGTCCTCGAGGGCCTGGAGGCCGTACGCCGCCGACCCGGCATGTACATCGGCTCGACCGGGCCTCGCGGACTCCACCACCTGGTCTACGAGGTGGTGGACAACAGCGTCGACGAAGCCCTGCAGGGCCGCTGCGACCACATCCGGGTTGACCTCGCCCCCGACGGCCGGGTGACCGTCACCGACAACGGCAGCGGCATCCCCGTGGCCGTCATGCCGGAGCTGGGACTGCCCGCCGCGGAGGTCGTCATGACCAAGCTGCACGCCGGCGGCAAGTTCGGCGGCGGTGGCTACAAGGTGTCCGGCGGCCTCCACGGCGTCGGCATCTCCGTCGTGAACGCGCTCTCCGAGGAGCTGCTGCTGGAGATCAAGCGCGACGGCCATGTTTGGCGCCAGCGCTACGAGCGCGGCGAGCCGACCACGGCGCTCGAGAAGGCCGAGAAGTCCGGCGAGACGGGGACGACGATCACGTTCCTCCCCGACGGCGGCATCTTCGAGGAGACCGACTTCGCGTTCGAGACCCTCTCCCAGCGCCTGCGCGAGATGGCGTTCCTGACGAAGGGGCTGCGGATCGAGCTGGTCGACGAGCGCGCCGGCGGGGAGCGGGCGGACTTCAAGTACGACGGCGGCATCCGCGACTTCATCGAGTTCGTGAACGCGACGAAGGAGCCTGTGCACAAGGACGTCATCTACTTCGACAGCCAGAACGGCGACGGCGAGGTCGAGGTGGCGATGCAGTGGAACAACTCGTACGTCGAGTCGACGTTCTCCTTCGCGAACAACATCAACACGCACGAGGGCGGCACGCACCTCTCCGGGTTCAAGGCGGCGCTCACGCGCACGCTCAACGAGTACGCCCGCAGCAAGGGCCTGCTCAAGGAGAAGGACGAGGAGCTCACGGGCGACGATTGCCGCGAGGGCCTGGCCGCGATCGTCTCGGTGAAGCTGCAGGAGCCCCAGTTCGAGGGCCAGACGAAGACGAAGCTCGGAAACCCGTCCATCCGCGGCGTCGTCCAGTCGGCGTGCAATGCGCGCCTGAGCGAGTACCTCGAGGAGCACCCGAACGAGGCCCGCGCGATCGTGAACAAGCTGATCGCCGCGAGCAGGGCCCGCCAGGCCGCGCGCAAGGCCCGCGAGCTGATCCGGCGCAAGACGGCGCTCGGCGGCGGCGGCCTGCCCGGCAAGCTGGCCGATTGCTCCGTGCGCAACCCCGAGTCGGCCGAGCTCTACCTGGTCGAGGGCGACAGCGCCGGCGGCAGCGCCGTCGAGGCCCGCGACCGCAGCTTCCAGGCCATCCTGCCCCTGCGCGGCAAGATCATCAACGTCGAGAAGGCCCGCATCAACAAGGTGCTCTCGAACAACGAGATCCAGGCGATGATCACCGCCGTCGGCACCGGGATCGGCGAGGAGTTCAACATCGACGGCGCCCGCTACCACAAGATCGTCGTCACCTGCGACGCCGACGTCGACGGCGCCCACATCCGCACGCTGATCCTGACGTTCTTCTTCCGGCACATGACGGAGCTGATCGAGGCCGGCTACGTCTACATCGCCCAGCCGCCGCTCTACAAGCTGCGGGTCGGCTCCGACGACCGCTACTTCGAGAAGGAGCTCCAGCTCGAGGAGTGGCTGATGCGCGAGCGCCTGGCGAAGGTCGAGGTGACCGACCGCGACGGCACGCCGTCCAGGCTTACCGAGTCGCGGTTGCAGCGGCTTCAGCGCGCCGTCAAGGAGTACGAGGGCTGGGCCTCCAAGCTGCGCGAGCAGTTCCGCCCCGTGGGAGTCAACTACGCGAAGGACCACCGTCTGATCGAGCACGACATCGCCACCGTCTCCGACCTCGAGCGCTACTTCGCCGAGCAGGTGCCCGACGAGGAGCCGCATCGGGTCGAGGTGGTGGGCCGCGAGGACGGCGACCTCCGGGTGCGCATCATCGAGAAGGCGACCGGGGCCGCTCAGACGGCCGTCATCTCGCTCGAGCTGTTCTCGAGCCCCGGCTACCAGAGCCTGCGCAACACGCACGCCCGGCTCGTCGAGCTGGCCGGCGCGCCGCCGTTCACCGTGCGCATGGGCAAGCTGTCCGAGGTCGTGCACACGTTCGAGGCGCTCCGCCCGATGATCCTGGAGATGGCCAAGGAGGGCCTGAACCTCCAGCGGTTCAAGGGCCTCGGCGAGATGAACCCGGACCAGCTCTGGGAGACGACGATGAACCCCGAGAACCGGGTGCTGAAGCAGGTCTCGGTCGACGACGCCGCGGCGGCCGACCAGACATTCACGATGCTCATGGGCGAGCGGGTGGAGCCGCGTCGCGACTTCATCGAGCGCAATGCCCGCGACGTGAAATTCCTTGACGTCTGAGGTGAGAGGCCCGATCGATGGCGACTGACACGCTCGGCGGCGGGAGGATCGAGCCGCAGGACCTGACGGAGGAGATGCGCACGAGCTATCTCGACTACGCCATGAGCGTGATCGTGTCCCGTGCCCTCCCCGACGTCCGCGACGGCCTGAAGCCGGTCCACCGGCGCGTTCTGCACTCGATGAACGAGGCCGGCCTCCAGCCCGGCCGGCCCTACTCGAAGTGCTCCCGCGTCGTCGGCGACGTGCTCGGCAAGTACCACCCGCACTCAGACACCGCCGCATACGACACGCTCGTGCGCCTGGCGCAATGGTTCTCGCTGCGCTACCCGCTCGTCGACGGCCAGGGCAACTTCGGCAACCAGGACGGCTGGCCGGCGGCGGCCATGCGCTACACGGAATGCCGCCTCGACCGCCTGGCCGTGGAGCTGCTGCGCGACATCGACTCCGACACGGTCGACTTCCAGCCGAACTACGACGGCCGCCATCGCGAGCCCGTGGTGCTCCCATCCCGGTTCCCGAACCTGCTCGTCAACGGCTCGGCCGGCATCGCGGTCGGCATGGCGACGAACATCCCGCCGCACAACCTGGCCGAGACGGTCGACGCCTGCATCGCCCTCATCGATGACCCCGAGGCAGGCATCGACGAGCTGATGACGCACGTCAAGGGCCCGGACTTCCCCACCGGAGCGACCATCATGGGCATCAGTGGGATCCGTGAGGCCTACGAGACGGGCCGCGGCCGGGTCGTCATGCGAGCGAAGGTGCACACCGAGGATCTCAAGGGCGGCCGGACCGCGCTCGTCGTGACCGAACTCCCCTACCAGGTGCGGCGCGGCGGCGACGAGGGCGTCGAGAAGAAGATCGCGCAGCTGGCCGTGGACAAGGTGATCACCGAAATCGCCGACGTCAACAACTTCTCGGACGCCCGGACCGGCACCCGGATCGTCGTCGAGCTCAAGCGCGACGCGATCCCCAAGGTCGTCCTGAACAAGCTCTTCAAGCACACGCCGCTCCAGAGCACCTTCGGCGTGAACATGGTCGCGCTGGTCGACGGCGTCCCGCGCACGCTCTCGCTGCGGCAGATGCTCGTGCACTACCTCGACCACCAGAAGGAGGTCGTCACCCGCCGCACCAAGTTCGAGCTCGACCGGGCCGAGCGGCGGGCGCACGTGCTCGAGGGCTACCTGATCGCGCTCGACAACCTCGACGCG
>JAICJM010000275.1 GCA_025928435.1 Thermoleophilia bacterium | reverse complement strand
TCGTGACGGTCATGTCGTTGTGGAGGATCTGGATCGTCAGATACTCGCGATCCTGATCCCCGACGACACGCATATCCCTGCTTGTGATCGTCCCAGCCCCATGATGGGGGTACACGACCTTGTCGCCAACCTCATACAAAAGTCGCTCGACCTCCTCGGCAAAAATGCGCCTGCACGCCCGCGAAACCCCTCGCGCCTAGGGCGTAGATTCTATCAGATCTGGCACGTTGAGGCGAACGGATCACAGCATTCTGTAGACATCGCAAACGAATTTCGGCAGACACCGCCGAAGTCCGATTTTGACGTCCCGGCGCTCGCTGCCCGGCCGCCGGCGCTTACAGATTCAGGTAGCGGTCGACGAGATTCTGCTCCTGCAGCCGGCGCAGGCCCTCGCGGATCTCCCTGGCGCGCACGCCCCCGACGCCCTCGACCTCCTCGAGCTCGGCCTGGGACGCGCGCACGAACGCCTCGAGGCCGTCGAAGTGATCGACGACGTGGGCGATCACGATCTCGGGCAGCCGCGGGATCTTCGAGAGCACGCGGTAGCCGCGCGGCGTCACAGCGTAGTCGACCGGCGAGACGCTGCGGGGATAGCCCAGCACCTCGGCCAGCTGCTCGAGCTCGAGGAGCTGGTTGTCGGGCATCGTGCGCAGGTGGTCGAGCGCGCGCCGGTGGCCACCCGTGACGTCGGTGATCTCGTAGTCGCGCACCATCGCGACCTCGTCGCCGGGCACCCATTCGGACATCTCGTCGAGCTGGATCTTGATCAGCCGGCCCTCGACGCCGAGCTCGGCGATGTTGCGCTCGATCTCGTCGCGCATCCGTGACGTCATCTCCGCCCGCTGCAGCGCGACCAGGACGTCGTCGAGCATGACCGCGCCCTGGAACTCGAGCGCCGTCAGCCGGGTCGAGACCTGCTCGAAGCGGGTGCGGTAGGTCTCGAGCGTCGTCACCGCCTGGTTCGTCTTGGCCAGGATGTCGGAGATCTCCTCGAGCTGGTAGCGGACGTCGCCCACGTAGGTCGTGACGACGTCGCGCTGCTGGCTGATCGAGATCACGAAGGCGCCCGTCTGCTTGGCGACGCGCTCGGCGGTGCGGTGGCGGGTGCCCGTCTCGGCGGACGGGATCGTCGGGTCGGGCATGAGCTGGACGTTCGCGTAGACGATCCGGGTCGCGCCCGCGTTCAGGATGATCGCCCCGTCCATCTTCGCGAGCTCGTAGAGCAGGTACGGCGAGAAGGCCTGGTCGAGCCGGATGCCGCCCGAGAACATGAACGAGAGCTCCGCCGGCTCGCCGATCACGATCAGCGCCCCCAGGCGCGCGCGCAGGATGTCGTTCAGCCCCTGCCGCATTGTCGTGCCGGGCGAGATCCGCCGCAGCGCGTCCAGCATCTTGGGATCCTTGCGAACGTCCGGAAGTAGCTCGGTCACGCGCCCGCCCCTCGGTTCAAGCGGGCCGGCCGAATGCCAGCCCGATCGCTCCTTCCAGAGTATCAGCGCAGCGCAGCGGCGGCCCACCCGCGGGCCCCGTTGTGCGCGGTGGGCACACCAGGCCGGCGACCCCGAGCTTGGCCGCCTCGGCCAGGCGCGGGCCCGTGTGCGAGACGGGGCGCACGCGGCCGGTGAGGCCGAGCTCGCCGAAGCAGGCGAGCCGTTCGGGCGCCGCCCGGCCGCGGGCCGAGGACACGATTGCGAGGGCCACGGCGAGGTCGGCCGCGGGCTCGTCGACGCGCACGCCGCCGGCGACGTTCACGAAGACGTCGGACGAGCCGAGCGCCACGCCCGCGTGACGGCCGAGCACCGCCACGATCATCGAGAGCCGGTTGCGGTCGAAGCCGGTCGCCTGGCGGCGGGGCATCGCGAGGTCGCTCGGCGCGACCAGCGCCTGCACCTCGAGCACGATCGGCCGCGTGCCCTCGATCGCGGGCAGGAGCACCGACCCCGGCCCGGCCGGCTCCGGCTCGGCCAGTGCGGCCGACGGGTCGGCGACCGGCTCGAGTCCGGCATCGGTCATCTCGAAGATCCCGATCTCGTCGGTGGAGCCGAACCGGTTCTTGACGGCTCGCAGAACGCGCAGGTGGCGGTACCGGTCGCCCTCGAACTGGAGCACCGCGTCGACCAGGTGCTCGAGCACGCGCGGGCCGGCAACCGCGCCGTCCTTGGTCACGTGCCCCACGAGCACGATCGCCGTCGACCCGCCCTTGGCGACCCGCAGCAGCCGCTCGGCGGCCTCGCGCACCTGGGCGACGCTGCCCGGGGCCGATCCGAGGTCGGCGCTCCGCAGGGTCTGGACGGAGTCGACCACGCACACCGCCGGCGCCTCGGCGGCGATCGCCGCGCAGACGGCGTCGAGATCGGTGTCGGCGAGCACGCGGATCGCGTCGCCCGCGCCCAGCCGCTGCGCCCGCAGCCGCACCTGCGCCGGCGACTCCTCGCCGCAGACGAGCAGCGTGCGCCCGCCGGCGGCCGCGATCGCGGCCAGCGCCTGGAGCAGGAGCGAGCTCTTGCCGACGCCCGGCTCGCCGCCGATCAGGACGAGCGAGCCCGGGACGAGCCCGCCGCCGAGCACGCGGTCGAGCTCGCTGACGCCGGTCGGAAGGCGCGCCGCCGCGAGCACATCGACGTCGCCGAGCAGGCCGACGGCCGGCGCCCCGGCCGGGCGGCGGGCGGCCGGCGACGGCGCGCGCACCGCCTCCTCGTGGAGCGAGTTCCACCCGCCGCAGCCCGGGCAGCGGCCGAGCCACTTGGGGGTCTGGTGCCCGCACCCGGAGCAGACGAAGGTGGTTGCCGAGCGTGCCATGGACGGACAATTGTCGCAGCCGGGTCGGCCGTCACCGGGACCCGCGGGAAGGGGTCTGACCCCGTTTGGTGCCTGCGGTGGTAGGTTGGCCCTCATGCGAATCCCATTGCTCCATACCGCCGCGACGGTCGCCGTCGCGGCCGTGCTCGCCGCCGGCTGCGGCGGCTCGGGCGGGGGCGGCGGCTCGTCGTCGGCAGGGTCGACGCCGGCCAACGCGCAGGTGGTCGAGATCGACGTCGCGCAGAGCGGCCTCGCCTTCACGAAGACGACGGCCACGGCGAACGCCGGCACCGTCGAGCTGAAGTCGATGAACCCGCAGTCGCTGACGCACGACATCTCCATCAAGGGCAACGGCGTCGACGAGCAGGGAAACCAGGTCTCGAGCGGCGGCGTCTCCACGGTCACCGTCGACCTGAAGCCCGGGACGTACACGTTCTACTGCTCCGTGCCCGGCCACGAAGAGGCCGGCATGAAGGGCACGCTCACCGTCAGCTAGACGGTCCGGAATGACCGAGGGGCGCCTTGTGGGCGCCCCTCGGGATTCACTCGGTCTTTCGGCGGAGGGCTACTTGCCGCCCTCCGACGGCTCGTCGCCGCCGTCGTCGTCGTCGCCCTCGGACTTGGGGTCCTCGGACGGGCCCTCGGCGGGCACGAGGTCGGCCGGAGGCGCGTCGGGCACCTCGACCGGCTCGATCATCTGCAGCGAGATCTCCTCGTCGCCGTCGACGTGATCGACCAGCACGGTCGACCCGGGCTGGAGCGAACGGCCGAGCACGAAGTCGGCCAGGGGATCCTCGATGTAGCGCTGGATCGCGCGCCGGAGCGGCCGCGCACCCATGGTCGGGTCGTACCCCTTGTCGACCATGAAGTCCTTGGCCTTGTCGGTGAGCTCGATCGCCACCTCGTGCACCTTCATCTGCTCGCGGAGGCGCTTCATCAACAGATCGACGATCTGCTTGATCTCGTCCTTCGTCAGCTTCTGGAACACGATGATCTCGTCGATCCGGTTCAGGAGCTCGGGCCGGAACATCTTCTTCACGTCGCCCATGATGCGGTTCTTCATGTCGTCGTAGGAGACGCCCGTCTCCGACTCCTCCACGCTGAACCCGAGCGAGGTGTTCTTCGCGATCGAGGCGGCCCCGATGTTCGAGGTCATGATCACGATGGTGTTCCGGAAGTCGACGTGGCGGCCCTGGGCGTCGGTCAGGCGACCC
>JAICJM010000188.1 GCA_025928435.1 Thermoleophilia bacterium | reverse complement strand
TGCGGGAACCGCTCGAGCTCGCCGACCGGTGTCAGCCGCCGTTCCAGCCGAAGAGCTCCATCGCGTTGTCGTGGAAGACCTTGCGGTGCCAGGCCTCGGGGATGTTGCGGCCGATGTCGGCGATGTCGTCCGTGTCCCAGTGCGGGTAGTCGGACGAGAAGCAGAGGATGTCCTCGGCGGCGACGAGCTCGAGCAGCCCCAGCATATGCCGGCGGCTGGGGGCGATCTCGAGCGGCTGGGTCGTCACCCGGACGTGCTCGTAGAAGTACTCGCTCGGTGCCCGGCGCAGCCACGGCGCCTCCCGCCGCAGGCCGCGGAAGTCCATGTCGAACCGCCACAGGACGGCGGGGATCCAGGCGACGCCGGCCTCCATCAGGAGCACCCGCAGCCGCGGGAACTTCTCGAACACGCCGTGCACGATCATGCTGACCAGGTGGGTCATGATCCCCTGCGGGATCAGCGTGTGGTGCTCGAGGTAGAGGCTGGGCACGCCGCTGCCGACGGGCGAGAGCCGCATCGACGCGAACGACTCGCCGGCCGCGTGGATGGCGATCGGAAGCCCGAGATCCTCGGCCGCCTCGTAGATCGGGTGGAACAGCGGATGGCCGAACGGCTTGCCGATTGCGTTCGTCGCCAGCAGGCCGGCGGCGATCCGCGGGTGCCCGCCGATCCGGCGCAGCTCGCGGGCCGCCTCCTCGGGCAGCTGGTTGGCGAGGAGCGCCGTGCCGTAGAGGCGCCCGTCGCCCCCGTCCAGCCAGTGATCGATCGACCAGTCGTTCGCCGCGCGGGCCAGCTCCGTCGCGAAGTACGGGTTCGGGTTCGCGGCGACGTAGGTTCCGGCGCCGAACGTGAGCAGGCCGCGCTCGACCCGGTAGGGATCGAGCAGCTGCTGCGCCATCAGGGCGCGGCTCGAGCCGGGCGGCCCGCCCTCCTCCGGCCAGGCGTCGTCGCGGAACACGCCGCCGGGGTTGGGGTGGATCTCGCTCGGGATGACCGGCATCGGCTGCCGTCCGCCCGAGCGGGTCGCGTACTCGCGCCAGCCCGCCGAGAGGTACGGCAGGAGCGCGTCCTGCGAGGGCCAGTCGTGGTGGATGTCACAGTCGACGATCGGCCCGCTGTACACCGGCGCAGAGTACCTTGGGGCCCGCGCCGAAGACCCGCGGTCCTGAATCCGATGCGCCACATGCGGACGACTCTCTAGGCACCTTGCGCGAGTAGCCCCGGGACCACGCCGACGCCCGCCCCACCGGCCATCCGGCCGGAGGGCTCGGAAGCCACCTGTCCGGCGGGACGCGTTGTGGGGCGCAGGCGGATCCCTGCGCCCCACCCTCCCCGCAGCTCCAGCTCGCCTCGGTCGGCGATGCTGAAGCGGTTTGGCGTTCTCGGACAAGCCGGGTGGCTAGTCCTTGAACGGATCGACGATGTTCGCGCCCGCCATCACGACGACGACGGGGAGCAGGCGATGGGTGACGTTGATCGTGCCCGTCTCCTCGTGGGCGCGGACGACGTCGTCGAGCTTGCGGTAGACGAACGGCGACTCGTCGACGTCGCCGCCCCGCACCTCGAGCGGGTAGCCCGTCTCGGCACGGAACTCGTTCAGGCGCTCGGCCATCATCTGGCGCGTGATCAGGCCCTTGCGCGTGCCCTTGCGGTTGCCCTTCGCCTTCGAGCGGCTCATCACGCGGCCGGCGCCGTGCACCGTCGAGCGCAGCGACCGCCGGGCGAGCTCGGAGTCGACGCCCTCGACCACGACCGCCCAGTCGCCCATCGACCCGCCGATGAACCCGGACTGCCCGGGGAACGCGGGCGTTGCGCCCTTGCGGACGACACGGAGGGACTCGCCGCCGTGGGTCTCGGTGAACGAGTAGTTGTGGTGGTTGTGCACGGTCTCGAGCGCGGTGGTGCCGAGCAGCGAGAGCACCTGACCGATCACGTGCTCGCGGCCGGCGTAGGCGTACTCGCCGGCGAGCTCCATCGCCCGCTCGTACCGGCGGCCGGTCTCGGCCCGGGCCTCGGCGTGGTGCGGCCGCGCGCCCAGCTCCCGGGCCGCGTCCACGGTCAGCGGGAGCAGCGACGGCGCCGCGTGCATCGACTCGCCGCCGGGCATCTGCGCGAAGAACGCCCGGTTCGCGGCCAGGTTCAGGAACCCCGTCGCGATGCCGTGGCCGAAGCCGCGGCTGCCGAAGTGGCACGCCGCCCACACCGAGCCGTCGGCGGGCTCGACCAGCAGGTCGACGTAATGGTTGCCGCTGCCGACCGTGCCGAGCTGCGCCTCCGCCCGGGCGCGCAGCGACCAGCGATGCTTGCGGCCCGCGACCACCTCGGTCAGCTCCGGGACCTCGCCCCAGATGGCTGAGTCGAACAGCTCGTGGTCGACCGGCGTCTCGTTCCTGCGGCCGAGGCCGAAGCTGATGCGGGTGCCGATCTCGTCGGCCAGGCGGCCGAGGTCGGGACGGATGTCCGCCAGGGAGAGGGGCGTGCGCACCGCCATCACCCCGCAGCCGATGTCGTAGCCGACGCCGCTCGGCGAGACCATGTCGCGGTAGGCGGCGACGCCGCCGATCGGCATCGAGTAGCCGACGTGGTTGTCCGCCATCAGCGCCGCGTCGCTGACCCATCCGTGGCCGGCCACCGTCTTGATCTGGGAGACGGCGACGGTGTCGTAGCTGTAGCCGAAGACCCGGATCCGGCCGTCGTCGAACTCGCGGTAGGGCTCGCTCTCGCGCACCGTCGTTGCGTCGTCGGGGAACTCGGTCATGGTCATCACCTCTCTGGGCGTGGATGGAGTGATAGCTCCACGGAGAGTCGAACTCCGGTTTCCAGGTTGAGAGCCTGGCGGCCTGCCGTTAGCCGATGGAGCCGGGGAGGTCGGGAGCCCTGGAGTCGAACCAGGCGGGAACCGGCATATCAGGCCGGCGGGCGGCCGACGCCCACGCTCCCGTAGCGCCCCGTGACGGAAATCGAACCGTCGTCTCCTCGCAGACAACGAGGTGTCCTGCCATTGAACGAACGGGGCTGGCGGAAGGAGAGAGGATCGAACTCCCAAGGCGCGGGTGCGCTCGGCGGTTTTCGAGACCGCTGCCGTCGCCGGCCGTCGGCTTGTCCTTCCATGGGATGCCCGGGGATCGAACCCGGAGCCTTGCGGTTAAGAGCCGCCTGCTCTGCCGGACTGAGCTTTCATCCCGCGGGTGAGGAGGGCGCCCCGGTGTCGCCGTTTTCCGGCTGAGTAGTCTCACAGCGATGGAGCTCCAACGAATGGGGCTCAACGACACCGATGCGGGTCGCGCACACGTCGCCGGAGTCGCCGCCAGGATCGTCCGGTGGCATGGCGATGCGATGAGGATGGATCGGCGACCTGGGCCACCCGGAACGACCGGCACAGGCTGACGACCTCGACCAGGTGATCGCGGGAGGGCTCGAACCTCCGGCCTCCTGCGTGTCGTGCAGGTGCTCTGCCGCTGAGCTACGCGATCGCGCGGGGAAGGACAGGGACGCCAGGATTCGAACCCGGACCGCCGGGTTGGAGCCGGCCGTGCTGCCGCGTTACACCACGTCCCTTCGAAGTGACCGGTCGGAGTTGAACCGACATCTGCCGGCCCACAACCGGCGGCTCTGCCGTTGAGCTACGGCCACGCTTTACGGGGGGTGGAGCCCGCATCGAGTAGCGAGCGCCGGAATCGAACCGGCTCAACCACAGCCGTATGGGCGCTGCCGGGCACCATGCCCCGCTCGCTGTGACATGGGGAGGGAGGGAATCGAACCCCCAGAGCCGGAGGCGGCTGGGTTACGGCCAGCTGGTCTCGCCGATGACCGGCCTCCCCCTGGTGATGAGTCGGGACGGCAGGATTCGAACCTGCGAGCTCCTGCTCCCAAAGCAGGCGGGGTGGCCAGACTCCCCTACGTCCCGTGGAGCCCCCGGAGAGATTCAAACTCCCGACCTCCTGGTTCGAAGCCAGGCGCTCTCATTCGCTGAGCTACGAGGGCGTGGACACGCGCGATACCGACGGTCAGATTCGAACTGACACTCACCAGGGTCTGGGCCTGGCGCCTCTTCCGGTTGGGCTACGTCGGCGGGAACGATGGAGCTGGAGGGAGTCGAACCCTCGCGAGCGACCGTGCAAGGATCGCCGGCTCCCCGCAGCACAACCCCGTCGAGCGTAAATCTCGTTTCGTGCGTTCCACAGCTCCAGTTACCTTCCAGCCGTCGACCCGTCCGTCCCGGCGGGGATTTCTCGTCCCGCTCGGTCCGGTGGCCACCGGTCGCCTCAGATGAGGCTCCCGGCCCCGCACGGATTGCTCCACTGTGCGGGTCCTCCCAAGCAGCGCCTGGGTTCCCGGAGTGCCCCGAGGAGGATTCGAACCCCCTCGCCCCAACCTGGAGGGCGGGTCGTGCGGCGGGCCACGAAAAAGGGCGGCCCGCGGGGCCGCCCTCAACTCGAATGCTCGTTGTCGCACGTTCGTCGTTACGTCAGTGCGACCTCGGGGCGCGAGCTGAGGGAAGCGTACGTCGGCATGCTTCGCCGAAGGCGTGTGTATCTACGGCATGCGGCTGCACGTCGATACACAACGCGTCTTCGTGTACGAGGCGATGCCTCGCCGGTATGTATTCGGTATCGATCTGTTTCACGATCGCCGGCTCCTGAAACGACGAAGGGCGCCCCGGTATTCCCGGGCCGCCCTCGGCCAGATCCGTATGGAGAGCGGTCTAGCTGAGGACGATGCGATCCTTCCGATCGGGCTGCATCGGGTACGGGGCATGCGCCGGGACGGCCGGTACGAGACCGGCTTCCGGCGCCCACATGGTTGTGATCGAGCTGATCATCGTTACTAACATAGCGCGTCGCGCCGGAAAGTACAACCCTATTCCGGAAATTCGTAGCGTAAGGTCTCGACCTACGCGAGCGCGCGCTCGACGAGCCGCTGGAAGTGCTGGATCAGGTGCTCGCTCGAGAGCATGAGGCGGCCCTCGGAGAGGCCGCCGGACGCGGCCGCCCGCTGGATCGACTCGACCAGCGCCTGATCCTCGTCGAAGACCTGGCCTCCGAACTCGTCCAGGGCGGCGATCTCCTCCTCGGAGACGTCGTCGCCGTAGAAGCTGTCGGAGGCGGCGATCGTGCGGTCCGGCGAGACCGGGATGAAGTAGAACGTCGAGAGGTTGGGCGGGCCGGGGAAGACGTTGATCGTGAATGTCGGCCACAGCCAGTGGAAGTGCGCCTCGGCCACGGGGCCCACCGGGTTGTACGGGAGGCCGCCCTTCTCCCGCTCGGCGCCCGCCCGGGTGCGCGATACCTGGCTCGAGAACCACTCCTCGGAGGTCAGCGCGTAGGTCTCCGGGCTGACGTCGATCACCCGGGAGAAGCCGGGATGGGCCGTCGGGCAGTGGTAGCACTCGAGGTAGTTCTCGACGACCGCCTTCCAGTTCGCCGCGATCTCGCTCTCGACGTGCTCCCGGAAGCGCATCCGGCCGAAATCCACGCCCGCGTCGGCAAGGATCTGCGGCAGGCGCCCCAGATAGCCGGCGAGCGGGGAGGCGTCGACGTTGCGGTTCACGAAGATGAACGGCCCCCAGGTGTCGACGGCGACCGGCACGAGCCCGAAGTCCGCCAGGTCGAACTCCGGCTCGAGCTCGCTGCGCGGCGCGGAGCGCAGACAGCCGTCGAGCCCGTACGTCCAGGCGTGGTAGGGGCACTGGAGCGACATCCGCCTGCCGCGGCCCTCGGCCACCTCGGTGGCCCGGTGACGGCAGATGTTCACGAACGCGTTCAGCTTGCCGTCCTCGTCGCGGACGACCACGATCGGGACGAGCCCGGCGCGGGTCGTGAAGAACTGGCCGGGCTCGGCGGCCCAGTCGGCCACGCCGGCGTAGACCCAGCTGTCCGCGAACACCCGCCGCTGCTCCATGCGGAAGATCTCCGGGTCGCAGAACCAGTCGAACGGGAGCGTGATGCCCCGGTCGAGCCGGGAGCCGAGGTCGGTCGCCATCGGCCGATCGTACACGCGCCGACGCCGTGGGTGGGCGGCCGCCGAGGGGGTAGCGGCCGCCCACCGGGCGTTTGGTGCAGCCGTCAGTCGGTGGCGTGCACCGGCTCGCCGGTCGTGATCGGCGGGCGAGCGGGTCGATGCTCCTCGGGCGGCTCGATCGTGATATTGGGCAGGGCCCGATCGAGCCATGCCGGGATCGTCCACGAGCGGTCGCCGAGCAGCGAGAGCAGCGCCGGCACGAGCGTCAGCCGGATGATCAGGGCGTCGGTGAGGATCGCCACGCCCAGCAGCAGACCGAACTCCTTCGAGACCCGGTCCAGGTTGAGCAGGAAGGCGAAGAACACCGCCGACATGATCAGGGCCGCGGCCACGATCACACGGCCGACCCCGGCCATCCCGTCACGCACCGACTGGAACGTGCTGCTGCCGTGGACGTGCTCCTCGCGGATGCGGCTCATGAGGAACACCTCGTAGTCCATCGACAGGCCGAACAGGATGGCGAACGCGATCGGGGGCACGAAGCTCTCGATCGGGCCCGTGCGATCCAGCCCGAGGAAACCCATCCCGTGACCCAGCTGGATCACGAAGGTGAGCACCGCAAAGCCGACGACCGCCGAGGCGAGGGTCGTGAGCGCCGCCTTGACGGCGACGACCAGCGACCGGAACGCCATCGCCATCACGAGGAACGTGATCCCGATGATGTACAGCAGGAACCACGGCGCCCGGTCGAAGATCCGGTTGCCGATGTCCGTGAACGCCGCGTTCGTCCCCGACACGTAGGCGTGCGCCGACGAGCCTGCGAGAGCGTTCGGGATCACGGAGCTCCGCAGCGTCGAGACGATGTCGTCGGTCTGCGAGTCCTGCGGCTTGTACTTCGAGTACGTGTTGATGATCGCCACGGACGCCTTGTCGGGCGACTTGGCGTTGTAGATCGGGTTCACGACCTCGGCGATGCCGGGGACGCGCTTGAAGGCCGCGTCGAGCTTCGCCGCGG
The DNA here is from genome assembly GCA_025928435.1 of Thermoleophilia bacterium. The sequence goes on along the minus strand of JAICJM010000188.1, from coordinate 418 downwards.
CGTCGTGGTCGGATTGCAGGTCGACGACGACCGGGATCGGCTCGGTGAAGCCGGGGCCGAAGCCGGCAGACAGCAGGTCGTACGCCTGCCGGGTCGTCTGCTCCTTGGGCGCGGTGCCCGCGTCGGCCAGGCCCAGCCGGGCCTTCACGACGGGAGAGGCGGCGGCCAGCAGGATCACCGCGACGACCGGGAGGACGTACTTCGCCCGCCCCGAGACGAACCGGCCCCATGCGGCGACCGGGGTCTTCGCCTGGCCCTCGCGGGAGTCGTCGGAGCCGCGCATCCCGAGCCGGCCGCGATCGATCTTGTGACCGAGCAGCGCCAGCACCGCCGGCAGCAGCGACTGCGCCAGGAGCACGGCCGTCAGCACGCCCAGCGCGCTGCCGAGACCGAGCTTCGTGATGAAGTCGATGCCGAT
>JAICJM010000090.1 GCA_025928435.1 Thermoleophilia bacterium | reverse complement strand
GGGTAACCAACCCCCGCATATCAGACTGACACCCGTCGCAAGCGCGCCCGACGCTCACCCAAGCAGCCGCCTTCGCCGGCCGCCCCACCACCGGCCGGCGAACGCCTGCCACTTGACAGCCACACCCTCCATATCAGTAGAGGCGACGTCTGGACGTAACCAACAATAGGCGTCGGCAGGTCCGGCGCGCCGAGTTTGTGCTTGCGCCGCTTCGGACTTGGGGGGGCGGGCGGGTTCGTCTACCCGACGATGGCAGTGACGACGTGCCCGATTCCGAAGCCAACCGCCGCGCTGACGGCACCAATGACGAGTACCTGTGTGCCGGCGAGCGCGCGGCGCTGGCGACCGAGCATTCCCTTGAGGATGCCGAGACCGAACAGCGCCACCAGTGTGCATGCGAGTGAGATTGGGAATGCTGTCAGCCGGTCGAAGAAGACGTAGGGCCACAGGGGGATACCGGCGGCGATCAGGTAGCTGAACCCGACCACCACACCGTCGCCGAGTGCGGCGCCACCGACATCCGGGGAGAGGCCGAGCTCCTTCTGCACCTTGGTCCGCAGGAAAACATTCGGGTTTGCCGCGAGCCCTCGGGCGACCTCTTCCGCCTGGACTCGGGGTAGGCCTTCGTCTTCGAGAGCGATCGCAAGCTCAGCCGTCTCCCGCTCGGGGTGATCCACGATCTCCGCGCGCTCGTCTGCGATCTCGGCGAGATAAAACTGCTCCTCCGCCTCCGACGCGAGGAATGAGCCGCCGCCCATCGCAATCGCGCCGGCGACCGCCTCGGCGAAGCCGGCCACGAGGATCGCGGCCTTACCGGGGTTCGCCGCGGCCATGCCGGTAACAACGCCCAGCGGTACCAGCAGGCCGTCTTGGGCCCCGAGCACGAGCTCGCGAATCCGGGAGAGCCGCTCGATGCGAGCCTGCTCGCCGCGGACGTGCGAGGCGACATGCTCGGTAGCTGCGTCCCGCGCGGAGGTGGTGATCGGAGAATCGAGCGGCACCCGCGAGAGCGTATCGACTCGGGCCCGAACGGGGCGGCGAGGAGCGGCCGGCGCCCGGCCCGCCGCTCCCGATCTGAAACGACACGGATGTCCAGCGCGACCGCTACGGCCCGTGCACGTGCGGAAGCGGCCGCAAGTGGAAGTTCTGCCACGGCGCCTGGGAGTTACGCGCGCCGACGACTCGGTCCGATCGGGCGGGCCACCGCGCACGTGCTCTGCCCGCCCTTTGCGAGCTCGAGCGATTCTGAATTCCCGCACCCGCAACCGTGGTTCTTCTGCAGAAGAACCGGTCTGCGCACGGATGGGCCGATGGCGGAGGTCCAAGGCTGGGACGAAACATGAACCCCGGTTCGGGAAAGGACGAGACATGGCCGTGAACGAATTCCTCAAGGCGTGGACGCGAGTGGTGGGTCTGCTGGCGCTTGTCACCGCGCCGTTCGTGCTGCTGGTGGGGACGGTCGTCTGGCTCGATGGCCTGGGAAGCTCGGGCGGGCCCGCTCAGGCCAGGCCGCGAGAATCTCCACGCCCAGGAAGCCGGTGATGACGGGGAGGCCGTGGACGTCTCTCGACTCCACGGCCTCGGCGTGGCCTTCGACCTGCTCAGGCGACGGTGATCGTGCCGGTCAGGTTGCGCTTCTGGCTCATCGCTTCCGTCCATCCCTGCGGGCCGCTGCCGCACGGGTTCCAGCACCGCCACGAATAGTGGCCCGGCTTCCCGGTGCGGATGACGAAGGTGGTGACCGAGTTCGGATACACGGGCGCGTTGATGTTCATCGAGCCGGTGCCGCCGACCGTGAACGTGTGACTCACCTGCGTCTTGGCATTCACTGCCCGGAAGGTACGCACACGCCTGAGCGCGTTCGGCGAGACGGGGTTGAACGTCTGTACCTGGATCGTGCCCCTGACCGTGCCCCACACGCGCGCATACCTGGCCGGCTTCTGTGGCGTGGCGCCGTCGAAGTTCGAGATGCGCGGAATTCGTCTCCCTGTTGAAGGGTTCCAATCTCCCCAACGGTGGTTCCACGGGGAACACCTAGCGTGGCTGGGTGGCTGAGCGACGGGTCTACCCGCGAGGCGCATCGTCGTCGTCCTCTCGACACGACGGGATGCGTCGCGGGCATTCTTTCGAGGGTGTCATCGGCGGCACGTGGGACGGCCGGGCTAGTGCATGGGAGCAGGTCGCGCGGTCGGACGCCTTCGTGCGACTCCGGGATGTGCTGATGGAGGTCGCGGCGCCGAGGCAGGGGGACACGGTGCTCGACCTCGGCTCGGGGACGGGCCTGCTCTCGCTCGCGGCCGCTCGGAAGGCGTGCAACGTGATCGCGCTCGATGCGTCAGCCGAAATGCTCTCCCGGACGGCCCGGAACGTCGGCACCGAGGGGATGGATGATGTGGAGCTGATCCATGGCGACATGCGGAGGATCCCGCTGCCGGATGGGTCCGTCGACCTGGTCGTGTCGAGCTACGCGTTTCACCATCTCGGTGATGACGGCAAGGAGCTCGCCGCGGCGGAGGCGTTGCGGGTGCTGCGTCCGGGCGGCCGGATGGTCGTCATCGACATGATGTTCCAGCTCAGCTTGCGTCGGCGCGACCGAAGGATCATCGCATCCAAGGTGGGGGCGCTCCTGCGGCGTGGCCCGGCCGGGGCGTGGAGGCTGGGGAAGAACGCTGTCCGGATCGCCCGCCGCCGCTGGGAGCACCCGGCGTCGATGGAATGGTGGGGAGAGATGCTCGCGCGGCGCGGGTTCGCCGGAGTCGAGGTGCGGGCACTCGAGCACGAGGCAGGTCTTGCCACGGGCACCAAGCCGGCCGTGATCCGGCATTGAGGGGTCGAGGGCTCCGCACAGCCCCGCTGGCGCTCCTCGCCGTCTGCGCCGCGTGCTCGGGCAACTCCTCCAACCATGCCCCGCCGGTGTCTCGACCATCTGTCCGGCTCGTCGGCCCGCTTCGCATCACGAGTGACGGCATGCCGATCGCCATGCCGGCCCGCTTCCGGCGTCGGGTCAGGTCGGCCGGCTCGCGCGCTCGCCGCCTCGTCAGACGCTTCCTGACCGCACGGGCCCTCATGCACGGCCGCCGATGGCGGCTGCGGTACGCGTGGTCGACCGCCGATGTGACCAGGATCACGCAGGCGGCCCGCGCAGCTGTCGGAACCGTCCGGGTGCCCGGGGCGCTTTCGGCCGTGAGCCTCGGAATCCGGCCGATCCGGCAGGCCTACCGGAACGACTGCGAGGCAACCGCGCTCTCGATGTTGCTGGGCGGCAGGGTGAGCCAGTACCGCCTACAAGCGCTGTTTCCGATCGCGAAGCCCTACCTTCCAGTGGAAACGGCTCGCGGCGAGGAGTGGGGCGACCCGGAGCACGGGTTCGTCGGCCCTGTGCAAGGGGGTGGATACGGGGTCTACGAGCGGCCGGTGCTTGTGGTCGCCCGGCGGTTCGACCCCGGCGCCCTCGACCTCACCGGGACGTCGGTTCGGCGCGTGGTTGCCGCGGTGAAGCACGCCCGTCCCGTCGAGGCGTGGATCCGGTTCGGGGCGAGCCTGCCTCGCACCTGGCTCGCGCCGGACGGCACGACGGTGCATGCGAACTTCGCCGAGCACACGATCACACTCGTCGGATGGCGACCCGGCGTGCTCGTCTACGACAATCCGTGGGACGGCACCGTGGCGACGTTCACCATCCGGGCGTTCGCCAGTGTCTGGCACGTGCTTGGCGACCGCGCGATCGCCGGATCGAGCGTGGCCACCGGTCTGGACGGCTGAACCGAAACCGGCGGCCCTTATGGCGCGCGGTCGGGGAGAACCTCGACCGACTCGGCGACTTCCATCGTTCACCCAGCGCTCGTGGTGGTGGCGCGCCCATTCCCGGTCGACGCTTCCGAGGGTCATGCCGCGTAGTGCGTGGCGGGTCGAGGGGTTGACCACGGCCATGAAGATGTGCCCGACGATGAGGGCGGTCGCGAGGAAGGCGAATGGTCCGTGGAGGTGCCCGAAAGCCGAGCGCCCGAGGGTGAGCAGGTAGATGCCCGTCGTGTAGAGGCCTGCCAGGCCGAGCGTCGCCAGGATGGCGTTCACCTTCTGGCCGCCGTTGAACCGCCCGACCGGCGGGGCGGGTTGCCGCGTCAGGATGCGCCGCGGGGACAGCCATGCGCGGTCGTCTCCGCGCAGCGATATCAGCTGGCGGGCGGTGGTGCTCAGGGCGCGGCGGTTGCCGAAGAGCAGGAGCGCCCCAAGTCCCGCCACCAGGACGACGGCCGCGCCGACATGGACATCAAGGGCGGGGGTCGTCCACGTCCACTCGTGCCGCACTTGGGCGCCCGAAAGCTGCATGACGGCGAATGCAGCGGCGACCAGCCAGTGTGCCGCTCGCTCGCTCTCCGTAAACCGACGAATTCGCCTCACACCCTGACTATCGGCGGCGATCCTGAGAAGCGGCAGTGAATCTTGGCGTCAGATTGACGCAAGCGCTCCACCGGGGCGAGGACGGGCCAGTCTCACGAGCCACGTTCAGTCGATTCTCATGTCGCAGCCGTATGGTGTTTTTTCATGCAGCCTGACGCAGCGACGGAATCGCGTCTCACACGGGCCCGGCGCCGGGCCGCCCGGGCGAAGCTCGGGCTCCTGGCCGCCTCGGTCGTGATCTTCGGGGCCGGCGTCGCCGCGACCCGCGCGACCGTCGCCGGACATGCACATCATCCGGTCCGCCCGCTCGCCGCTCCACCGCGCTTCGTCCACACGGTCCGGCGCGACGCGCTTCAAGCGGGCATTCTCGCGCCGCCCGCTGCATCGCCCGGCGTCGCCACCGCGCAGTCGTGAACGCCGCGACCCGCTTCGAATCCATGGGCTGCTCGGTGCAGGTCTCGGGAGCGGCCGGCCCTTGCCTCAAGGAGATCGCCAGGCTCTTCATGGCCCGCGATCGCAAGTTCAGCCGGTTCCGCCCGGACAGCGAGCTCACATGGGTCAACGGGCGTTCCGGTCGTCCGACCCACGTCTCCCGCGAGTTTGCGCGAGTGCTGGCGCGCGCGCTCGAGATGGCGGCCTTGACCGACGGGCTCGTCGACCCGACGGTTGGCGGCGCCCTCAGGAATGCGGGCTACGACCGTGACTTCGCGCTGCTCGGTGACGACCCGCAACCGGCGACAACCGCGGCGCCGGTCTCGGGGTGGCGCGCGGTCCGCCAGTGGGGACAGATCGTCCATCTGCCGCGGCGATGCGAGCTCGACCTGAACGGCGTCGTCAAGTCGCTCACCATCGACGAAGCCGCCGATCTCCTCGACGCACCGGGGTTCGTGGCGGCGGGAGGTGACATTGCTGCGCGTGGGGCGATCGACGTCGCGCTCCCAGGCGAGGGCGCCGTCCGCGTGGTCACCGGTGGCCTCGCCACGAGTGGATCGGGCCGCCGGCGCTGGCGGCGCAACGGCAACTGGCATCACCATCTGATCGATCCGTCCACCGGGGAATCCGCCGTGAGCCCGTGGGAGCAGGTCACCGTCGCGGGAGCGACGTGCCTCGATGCCGACGTCGCGGCCAAGGCGGCGTTCCTGGCCGGGGTGAACGGACCGGCCTGGCTCGAAGACCGCGAGCTCCCAGGGCGGTTCGTCGCCACCGAGGGCGCCACGGTCGAGACCACCAGATGGCGATCGATGCTCGAGGCACCTGCATGCACCTGACGTCGAACCCGGTCGACTGGTATGCCGCCCGCGCGGCGGGGATCGTCGCGTACGTGTTGCTGACGGTGGTCGTCGTGGTCGGCATCTCGCTCGCCGGCCGGGCTCCTGGACGCGGGCGGTGGCGACGATGGCCGATGTTCGCGGTCGAGGACGTGCACCGTGCGGGCGGCCTCCTCGTCGGAGCGTTCATCACGATTCACGTGCTCACCATCGCGATCGACGCCTTCCTGCCCTTCTCGGTCATCCAGCTCGCCGTACCTCTGGCATCGACCTACCGGCCGCTATGGGTGGCCCTCGGCATCGTCGCCGCCGAGCTGCTCCTCGCGCTCGCCATCACCAATCACTACCGCGATCGGATGCCGCGGCGCTGGTGGCGAGCCGCTCACTACGCCAACTTCGCCGTATGGGCCACAGCGACGCTCCACGGGATGGGCAGCGGCACCGATCGGAACGCCCCATGGATGATGGCCGTGTATGCCGTCGCCGTGGCCGCGGTGTCGGGCGCCGTTGCGTGGCGGCTTGCCGCGGCCGGGAGGCTGCCACGCAGGGTGCAGCCCGCCGGGATGGTGTTGGCCGGCGGCACGGCGGCGCTGCTCGTGGTGGGACTGCTCGCAGGTCCGCTGCACTCCCACACGCGACCCTGGAATGCGGCCGCGTTCACCGACACGCTCGCGGGGCGTATCGTCCAGCAGTCGGCCGTGACGCGCGCGATCGTGTCGATGGCCGGACAGGGGACCGGGCGCCAGAATGTCCTCGTCCGAGCCGACCTCCTCGTGGCTCCCAACCGGCTCGAGAGCACCAGCTTTCGCATGGAGTTCCTTCCCAGCGGCGCGATCTGCGCCGGTCAGGTGGCCGCTGTGCGGCACTTCGGATTCGACGCCAGCTGCCGGATGCCCGACGGGAGTTCGCGCCGGGTGCACGCCCAGTGGCGGCTCCAAAGCCCCGCGCGGCTTCATGGCCGGCTCGACGTCCACTCCCTATGAGCCTGCGATCCGGCATCGGGGGTCGGTAACACGACGGCCGGTGCGCGTGGATACGCGGGTCTTCGTACCGCGGATCGTGGTACGCACGGATACGGGCGGGGCCCGTCTGCGGGCATCGTAGGAGGGCGATGGGTGAGAAGTTCCTCACATGGCACGCCCAGACTGGGAACCTATGAAGATCCTCGTCATCGAGGACGAGCCGCTGATCCTGTCGTTCCTCGAGCGCGGGCTCACCGCGGAGGGGTACACCGTGGACACCGCTGCGTCCGGCGAGGGCGGGCTCGACCGCCTGCGTGACGGGCGACCCGACGTCGTCGTGCTTGATGTCATGCTGCCCGGAATCGACGGGTTCGACGTGCTGGCCGCGATCAGTGCGATCGATCCCGAGTTGCCCGTAATCCTGCTGACGGCGCGCGGTGAGATCGCGGACCGGGTCCGGGGGCTCGACCTCGGAGCGACCGACTATCTGGTGAAGCCGTTTGCGTTCGCCGAGCTGGCCGCGCGGCTGCGTGCGCACACGAGGCGCCCGTCGGACCAGCGGCGAGGCGCGGCCTCGATCGAGGTCGGTCCGCTCTCGCTCGACCTGCTCGCCCGAGAGGCCGAGGTCGACGGCGTCCGCGTTGCCCTGTCGGCGCGCGAGTTCGCGCTCCTGGCCTACTTGATGCGTCATCCCGGCCAGGTGCTCTCGCGCCAGCAGATCCTCGACGGCGTCTGGGGCTACACGTTCGATCCGCGCTCGAACCTGGTCGACGTCTACATCGGCTATCTCCGGCGCAAGCTCACGACCGAAGGCGACTCGCCGATCCAGACGGTGCGCGGGATGGGCTACCGGCTGGTGCGCCGGCGCGCGGCGTGACCCGGCTACCCATCCGGCTGCGGCTCGCGCTCGTCAGCTCCGGCCTCGCCGCGGGCGTGCTCGCGGCCGGGCTGCTGACGGTGTACCTGATCGAAGCCCACCAGGTGCACCAGACACTCGTGGCCGACGCTCGGGCCGCTGCGCGCGACCTGGCGCTTGCCGGAGAGCGCCCGGCGAAGACCACGCGCTCCACCCCGACCACGCATACACCCACGCCGCCGCGGCCGCACGGTCGTAAGGCTCCGGCCGGCACCGGGTCGAGCGGCGTGATCGTCCCGCCACCGGTGACCGGGACCGAGAGCTCGTCCGGCAACGACGGCTCGACCTGGAGGCCGCCGGCGACGTCCGGTGGCACCACCCAGGACGAGGGGAGCGGCGACGGCGGGACGGATCGGGGAGGTGGTGGCGCCTCGAACTCGATGGCGGGCTCGGGGCGCATCGACATCGCGTTCGTGCGGCGTTCCGGGCCCAGCGAGGCGGACCGGGAAGGCACCGAAGAGACGGCGATGAGGATCTACCTCGGCGCGCGGAGCGGCTCGAGCGACCTGCTCGTCTACAAGCCGTTGCAGGGCAGAGCGCTGTACAACCGGCGTCTCGCCGGGAGCCTCGCCGCGCTCGGGCCGTCACTGCCGGGCGTCGTCAGAACGGTGACGATCGACGGGGACGGGTACGTGGTCGCAACAGCCGCGCGCGGGGCAGGTGTCGTCATGGCCGGGTTGCCGGCCGCCGAGGCCGACGCGGCCGTGGGCCGCCTTCTCGACGCGATGCTGATCGTGTGCCTGATCGGCCTCGTTCCCGCGACGGCCGCTGCCTGGTGGGCTGCGCGCCGTGCCCTCTCGCCGCTCTCGCGCATCGCCCAGCGCGCGTCCCGGGTCACTGCGGGCGACCTCTCCGTCCGGATGGGCGCTGTCACGACGCACGATGAGATCGGCGATGTGGCGACGGCGATCGACGCGATGCTCGATCGGCTCGAGGTCGCGTTCGCGACCCAGAGGCAGTTCGTCCATGATGCCTCGCACGAGCTGCGGACTCCGCTCACGATCGCCCGCGGCCACCTCGAGGTCGCGCTCCCGGGCGGCGAGGCGCCCGACGAGCTGCGTCAGGCCGTGACGGTCGCGATCGCCGAGCTCGACCGCATGGGCCAGCTCGTCGACAGCCTCCTCCGGCTCGCGCGCGCCGGTGCCGGAAGCGCCGGCGAGCACCGGCCGGTCGACGTGTCCGCGCTCGCCCGGGCGGCGGTCGAGCGCTGCCGGGTTCTCGGCGATCGCTCATGGCGGATCGAGGCGGCGGACGGGGCCTACGTGGACGGCGACGAGGGGGCGCTCGAGCAGGTCTTCCTGAACCTGCTCTCGAATGCCGTGCGGCACACGGCCGCCGGCGACGAGATCGCGGTCGTGACCGCCGTCGACGGAGAGTGGGTATCGGTCGAGGTCGCCGACTCGGGTGAAGGCATCGATCCGGCGCTCCTGCCGAAGCTCTTCGATCGCTTCACCCGGGCCGACAGCGCTCGCGGCCGCGATACCGGGGGCGCAGGGCTCGGCCTCGCGATCTGTCACGCGATCGTCTCCGCGCACGGCGGGACGATCACGGCACGCAGCGCGTCAGGGACCGGTGCGACCTTCGTCATCTCGCTGCCGCGCACGCCCAGCACCCCGGACGGCGACCGGGTGAGGGCAGTCTCACCTCCGGCTCACGTCTAGCTCAGCCGGCGTCCTTACGGTGGGGTACGGGAGCGATCCGCTCCCGAGTTCCCAGACAAAGGAGGATCGCCGTGACCAGCCACCCGTCCGTCGCAGGCGCGGCCGTGCTGGCCGGCCTGCTGGTCGCCGGCGGCGCGTACGCCGCGCGGCACGACGCGGGACTGGGGTCGGCCCTGCAGGCATCCGCGACGGCCCGGTTCAAGCTCGAGGAGGAACTTCCTCTGGGCCGCCCGCGGCGTGCCGCGACCCACACCCTGCGATGGCACCCGCCGCACGTGCCGAAGATCCGCGTTCGTCCACGGCCGTCGACGGGCGGGATCAGGTACGCACCGACATACGTGACCGCGGCACCGGTCCCGACGACCGCGCCGGTGACCCGCACGAGCCCGGTCGCCCCGACCACCCGCACCAGCCCGGTGGGCAGCGACGACGACGGAAGTGGCGGCGATGACTAGCACGGCGCTCCGTATCTACACGGCGGCGATCGCGATCGTCTGCGGCCTCGCGGTCGCCTGGTCGATCCACCAGAGCTCCATCGCGTCTGCCTGGCAGGCGGACGCTCGGTTGTGGCACGCCCTCGCCGCCCAGGCCGTCGCGCACGACCGGCTCACGGCGCGGAGCCTGCACACGACGGTCGTGCGGTACGACCGGCTGGTCGTCCGCACGCGCCGGTCGCAGCACAAGCTCCTGGTCGCGATCGCGAAGTCCCGGGCCGGTGCCGTAGCGGCAGCGAGCCTGGCGTCGCCGTCCTCCGGCGCGGCACCGCTCCCGGCGGCGCCGGCGCCTGCCCCCGTGGCCCCGGCGCCCGCCCCGACGACTCACACGAGCCCGGTGCCGTGACACATGCCCTGACACCCGCGACGACGGCCGCGTGGGAGTGGCGGGCCACGGGAACGACCTGGCGCATCCATCACGCCGGTGGCGTCACCGCGGAGCTGGCCAATGCGGTCTCTGCCGCAGTCGAACGCGACGAGGCGCGCTGGTCGCGGTTCCGCGCGGAGAGTGAGGTCTCGCGCATCAACACCGCCGCCGGTACTCGGATCCAGGTGTCGCTCGACACGCTCCGCATCCTCGAGGCGTGCGTCGGCTGGGCCGCGCGCACGGACGGGGTCTTCCAGCCGCTCGTCGGCGGCGCGCTGGTGGCGTGGGGCTATCGCCGCAGCCTCCTCGACCAGGCGGCCCACGCCGCGACAAGCCCGCGCGCCCGCGCGCTCCACGGCCGCGTGGAGCTCGACCCGGACCGCCGCACCGTCCGGATCCCTCGCGGGACCCGGCTCGACCTGGGCGGGATCGCCAAGAGCTGGATCGCTTGCCGCGCCGCTGCGCTGCTCCAGGCCCGCTGCGACGACCCGGCGATCCTCGTGGACGCCGGCGGCGACCTGGTGGCCGCGTGGGGTGACCACGTCGTGGCCGTCGAGGCGCCGAGCGGGACGGATTTGGGCGTCGGACACGCCCCGCCGGTGGTCGCGCATGTGCTCGTCAGGACGGGACAGGGCGTCGCGACGTCCGGATACGGGCGGCGGCGATGGCGCAACGGTGACGGCCAGGAGGCTCATCACCTGATCGACCCGGACACGGGGCGGCCGGGGCCGGCGACGCACGCCACCGTCGTCAGCGACGACCCGGTGGCGGCGGATGTGCTTGCGAAGGTGCTTGCGCTTCGGCCCGAACGGCTCGCCGCCACGAAGGAGGCCGCGATGGTGTGTGCCGGCGACGTCGTCCGCACGAACGCGCGCTGGGACGAGGTGGTGCGCTGATGATGCTGTGGGACGTCTCCCGGGCCAGCGCGTTCATCGCATTCGCCTGTTACACCCTCGTGGTTGCCTGGGGAATCGGGCTCTCCGCGCGCGCCTGGCGGCCGCCGGCGGCGGCGCTCGGCTTCCACCGGTTCCTCGCGTCGCTCGGCCTGGTCGCGCTCGCAATCCACGTCGCGACGCTGATGCTCGACAGGTACGCGCGCGTGACCGTCGCTTCGCTGGTCGGCCTCGACCCGCGCCCCGGTGTGATATTGGGCGCGGTTGCCCTGTGGCTGGCAGCGGCGCTCCCGCTGTCGTTCCGGCTGAAGCAGGCGCGGTTCATGAGCCAGCGCGCGTGGCGTGGGCTGCACTACTTCGGCTATGCCGTTTGGGCCGCCGCGCTCGTGCACGGCGTGATGACCGGGACCAACGCCCGCTCGCCCTGGGCGATCGCGGTCTACGCGGTCTCCGCCGCGATCGTCGTCGGCGCGGCCTGGTACCGCTGGATCGAACGGCGTGGGCCGGTGCGACGCACGACCGCCTCGCCCGCGCCGACGCGGCCTGCCGCCATCGCCGTCGCCGACTCGGATGGAGGTGACTGACATGGCTGCGAAGGACCCCGTCACCGTCGTCGGCAACGGCGTCGCCGGCTACGCCTGTGCTGCACGGCTCGCCTCCGGCGGGGTGCCGGTCGAGTTGATCGGGCCCGGATTGCCGTGCGACCGCCCGCCGCTCTCGAAGCGCGCCCTCCTGCGCGGGAGGCTGCCCTACCTCACCGACGCGCGCGCGCTCGAGGCGGCGGGGATCCACCACGTGGACGGGTGGGTGGACGCGCTCGATCTCGGCCGTCGTCACCTTGCGGTGCGCAGTCGCAAGGGCGGTGCCGAGGGGGAGCGCCCGTTCGGCCGGCTTGTCTGGGCGACCGGCCTTGCGATCGCACGGCCGCCCGTGCCGGGAGTCGAGTCGACCGACCAGAACGTCGACGCCGCCTCGACGGAGGCGCTCGTGCCGCGGCTTGCCGATCCGGGGCGCCGGGTGATCGTGATCGGCGCCGGGCTGATCGGATGTGAGACCGCGGCGGCGCTCGCCCGCGGCCACCGGGTCACGCTGCTCGAACGGGGCGACGAGCCACTCGGGCGCCAGTATCCGGGCGTGATCGGCGCGGCCCGGCGTGTGCTCACGGATCTCGGCGTCCGCTTCGTGGGAGGGTGCGCGGTGGCGGGCATCGCGCGGGCGCAGGCCGGCTGGATCGTGCGCACGGCGACCCACGGCGACATTCCCGCCGACGTCGTCATCACAGCCGCGGGCGTCCGTGCGACCCTGCCGCCCGCGCTCGGCGGCGGCCTCCACGTCGACACCGACGAGCAGTTGCGTGTTCGCGCGGCCGACCGCGTCTGGGCGTGCGGCGACGTCGCGGCCTTCCCCCACCCGCGCTACGGGCGGATCGCAGTTCCACATTGGGACAACGCCCGCGCGAGCGGTGTCCACGCCGCCCGGTCGGTGCTAGGAGCGGCCGAGGCCTACGCCCGCGACCCGTACTGGTTCTCGGACATCGGCCCATTGCGCATCCAGCAGGTCGGGCTCGCCTCGGCCGCCTGCGAGTGGGAGCGCCGCGATGATCTCCACGTCGGCCACGACGACCGCGGCACACCAGCGTGCGTGATCCTGCTCGGCGCCCCCGGCCGCCTCAATGATGCCCGCCGCATGCTCGCGGCATGACACGACCCACCACGATGACCCTCGGGAGGATCCCATGGACGTGCGGCTGATCATCGACACCGACACCTGCGTCGGATACGGCGAGTGCGTCGCCGAGGACGCGGAGGCAGTCGAACTCGACGGCGACGGCTGCGCCCGCGCGCGGCTCGCATCGCTCCACCGCGAGTGCGCGGAGCGGATCTGTGCGGCCTGCCCGGTCGGCGCGATCACCCTCGTCGGAGCCGACAGGCCGGCCGCGTAGCCGCGCCCCGGCTGCCCGAGCAGCGCGCCTCGACGGATCCCGTGCTGGCATCGTCGCGGGGGCACACGGGGGAGGAGCGGGCTCCCCCGTGTGCGCCCACTTCTGACCCGATGCGCCCGGCACGATTCGAACGTGCGGCCTCTGCCTCCGCAGGGCAGCGCTCTATCCCCTGAGCTACGGGCGCGTGAGGGTGGGAGTCTACCGGCGTCCGCGCGGCCGCATCCGGCTACCCCTACTCGGCCGGGGTCGGGATCTGCGGGCGCTGCGCGAGCACGATGGCGGCGACCGCCAGGTCGGCGCAGACGATGTAGGCCGGATAGACGATCAGGCCGAAGTCGAGCGACCCGACCGCGACGAGCGCGCACGCCCCGCTCATCGCGCTCATGACGTAGGCCGAGAGCGTCTCCGAGTACGGGTCGGCGTACGTCTTCGGCATCATCATCACGACCGCGACGAGGTCCGAGAGCACCACGCAGAGCGTGGCGATGGTCGGGTCGCCGGCCAGGTACCAGCCGACCACCCCGGAGGCGGCGATCGCGACCATCAGGATGTCGAACCGGCCCGTGCCTCCGACGCCCCTGCGGATCGACAGCAGGAGGATCAGCAGTGTCCCGAGCAGCTGGGAGACGGCCATGAGCAGGCTCCAGGCCCCTCCGTCGGCGCGCTGCGAGAGCAGGACGATGAGCGACAGGGTGCACCAGATCGCCCAGGTCCCGCGGTGGGGCGTGGTCTTGCCCGCGACGATGTCCCTGACGTACGGCACACACGCGAGCGCCTGGAGAAGGCCGGAGACGACGCCGAAGGCCCAGAGCATCCGGCAAGTGTAGGATCGGGCCGTGGCGCAGGCGGCCGACCAGACGCGCGAGGGCACCATCCAGTTCGAGCTGGAGAACGGCGAGATCGCCGAGACCTGGTTCCGGGTCACGGGCGATCTCGACGCCGGCGGCGCGCCGCTCGTCCTGCTGCACGGCGGGCCGGGCGCGACGCACGACTACCTCCTGTCGATGACCGACCTCGCCGCCGACCGGGCGGTCATCCACTACGACCAGCTCGGCAACGGCCGCAGCGCCCACTACCCCGAGCGCGGGGCCGACTTCTGGACGGTGAAGCTCTTCGTGCGCGAGCTGCACAGCCTCGTGCAGACGCTCGGGATCGCCGACCGCCACCACGTGCTCGGCCAGTCGTGGGGCGGCTTCCTCGCGCAGGAGTACGCGTTCACCCATCCGGCCGGCCTGCGCTCGCTCATCCTGGCCGACACGGCCGCCTCGTTTCCGGACTTCGTCTCCGAGGCGAACCGCCTGCGGGCCGACCTTCCGCCCGAGGTCGAGGCGACGCTGCGCAAGCACGAGGAGGTGGGCACGACGGACGACCCCGCCTACATGGAGGCGTGCCAGGTCTTCTACGCCCGCCACGTGTGCCGGCTCGACCCGATGCCGCCCGAGGTGGTCGAGGCGTTCACCTGGATCGAGCGCGACCCGACCGTGTACCACACGATGAACGGGCCGAGCGAGTTCCACGTCGTCGGCTCGATCCGCGACTGGCAGTCGAAGGACCGGCTCGGGGGGATCGACGTGCCGACGCTGCTCGTCTCCGGCCGCCACGACGAGGCGACGCCGGCGCTCCAGGAGGCCCTTCAGAAAGGGATCGCCGGCGCCGAATGGGTCGTGTTCGAGGAGTCGTCCCACATGCCGCACGTCGAGGAGCGCGAGCGCTTCATGCAGGTTGTGGGCGACTGGCTCGCCCGCCACGATTGATCTATAGATCGCGCCGCTGCAGCCCGACGGCAGTCGCGGCGAGCACGACCGCGGCGTAGGCGACCGCCCACACGCCGAGCAGCGGCCCCGCGCACTGCGCGCCGCCGAACGGCCCGAGGTGCACGATCACGCCGGTGAAGCCGTTCGTGTCGGCGGTGAGCGCGTGCAGACCCGCCTGGTAGAGCGCGTCGAACGGCAGCGCCCACGACGCATC
>JAICJM010000121.1 GCA_025928435.1 Thermoleophilia bacterium | reverse complement strand
CGCCGGCGACGCCGCGCTCGAGCAGATCGGCACCCTCCTGCGCAGCGGCCTGCGACGCGCGGACGCCGCCTACCGCATCGGCGGGGACGAGTTCGCGCTCATCCTGCCCGAGACGTCCGCCGAGGACGCCGTCGGCGTGGCCGGCCGCGTCTCGACGGCGATGACCGCGGCCTTCACCGGCAACATGGCCGGGCTCGGCGCCAGCTTCGGGGTCGCCGTCTGCCCGGCGGACGGCACGACGCCCGAGGCGCTCTTCCGGGCCGCCGACGCCGCCATGTACGCCGCCAAGCGGCCCGGCGAGGGCTTCGCCCTCCCCCGCGCCAGCTAGACCGCTACGCGCGTTCGCCCGAGGCGTACAGAAAGTGCCCGTTGGCCGTCTCGCCGGCGCGCAGCCGCCAGCCGAACCCGGCCGCCTCGCCCTCGAGCTCGGCTGGCGTCCAGAAGCGCTTGACGATGTCGAACTCGCGCCCGTCGGCCAGGCTGCGACGCGCGACCTGGTCGCCCGTCCCCACGGTGTGGCGCAGATCGCCCCCGTCCGTGTGTGTGTTGTCGATCAGGAAGACGCGACCGTCCGGACCCAGTGCCCGGGCGACGAGCCTCCAGAACTCCGCGACGCGCTCGCGCGGCACGTGGGACAGCCAGAACGCGAAGAAGCAGGCGTCGAACCGGCGCGGAGGGTCCCAGGTGAAGATGTCCGCGACGACGCAGTCGACGGCCGGGCCGGAGCGGTCGCGGTTTCGCTCGAGCACCTCGGGAGATGCGTCGACCGCGGTCAGGCGATCGCCGTGCGTCGCCAGGCGGCTCGTCCAGATGCCCGTGCCCGCGGCCAGTTCGAGCACGTCGCCCGCCGGGCCGAACCGGCCGAGCGCTGCCTCGAGCGCCGCCACGTCCTCGAACCAGGTCTTCTCGGCCTCCGGGTCGAGCGCGTAGCGACCGCGCCGGAGCCACCAGTCGTCGTACTCCGGCGCGCGGGCGCTGTAGTAGCGGCGCTGCTCGGAAAGCAGGCTCTCGACGGCCGGCTCGTCCACGCCGGCAGGCTACCGCCTCCCCCGCCGGAGGCGCCCCGATAGGATCACTCGCCGAGCAAGCGGCGGCGAGGAGCGGGTGTGGACCTACAGTTGACTGACGAGCAGCGCGCGATCCAGGAGACCGTGCGCGAGTTCGTCGACCGGCGCGTGATGCCGGTCGCGCAGGAGAACGACATCAACCATCACCTCGACATGGGGATCATCGAGGGGATGGCCGAGCTCGGCCTCCTGGGCGCGCCGATCCCGGTCGAGCATGGCGGCGCCGGCCTCGACTACGTGTGCGAGGCGCTGATCTGCGAGGAGATCGAGCGGGGCGAGTCGGCGTTCCGGACGCTGATCTCGGTGCACGTCGGCCTCAACTCGCTGTCCCTGCTGCGATTCGGCACCGACGAGCAGAAGGCGAAGTACCTGGAGCCGATGGCGAAGGGCGAGAAGCTCGGCTGCTTCGGCCTCACGGAGCCCGCGGCCGGGTCGGACGTCTCGGCCATGCTGACGACGGCGATTCGCCAGGACGACGGCACCTACCTGCTGAACGGCCAGAAGAACTGGATCTCCTACGCGACCGAGGCCGACTACGAGCTCGTGTTCGCGAAGACCGACCCCGATGCGGGGCACAAGGGCATCTCCGCGTTCATCGTCGAGCGCGCGTGGGAGGGCGTCGAGGCCCGTCGGATCGCCAACAAGCTGGGTATCTGGGCCGGGTCGACCGGTGAGCTGTTCTTCTCGAACGTGCAGGTGCCGGCCGAGAACCTCGTCGGCGGGGAGGGCGAGGGCTTCAAGATCGCGATGCACTCGCTCGACCAGGGCCGGTTCACAGTCGCGGCCGGCGCGGTCGGCGTGATCCGCGGCTGCCTGGAGGCGTCGGTCAAGTACGCCAACGAGCGCCAGACGTTCGGCAAGCCGATCGGCAAGCACCAGTTCGTCCAGGACATGATCGCCGAGATGGTGCTCGGCTACGAGACGTCGCGCCTGCTGGTCATGCAGGCGGCCGAGGGGAAAAACCGCGGCGTCCGCAACACCCGCGAGACGTCGCTCGCCAAGTGGCACGCGACCGAGAGCGCGTTCAAGGCCGCCCATCTCGCGATCCAGGTGCACGGCGCCTACGGCTACTCGGCGGAGTACCCGGTCGAGCGCTACTTCCGCAACTCCCGGGCGCCCATCATCTACGAGGGCACGACCCAGATCCACAAGATGATGCAGGCCGAGCACGCCCTCGGCTACCGGAAGATGAATGGCTGACAGCGAAGGGCGGGTCGTCTCGCTCGAGGACGGCGGCGAGCTCTTCATCGTCGAGCATGGCTCCGGCTACCCGGTGATGCTCCTGCACGGCGGGCCCGGCCTCGACCACCACGAGCTCAAGCCCTGGCTCGACCCGCTCGGCGACATGGGGCTGCGGCTCATCTACGTCGACGAGCGCGGCCAGGGACAGTCGCCTCGCGTCGATCCGGCGACGCTCTCGGTACGGGGGTTCGCCCAGGACATCGACCGGCTGGCCGCTGCACTCGAGCTGACCGACTACGCCGTGCTCGGGCACTCCTTCGGCGCCATCATCGCCCTCTCACACGCGCTCGAGCGCGGCAGCGCCAGCCACTACGTGATCTCCGCCGGCGCCGCGTCGAGCGAGGCGCTCATGGCCGACGTCGAGCGCGAGATCGAGCGCTTCGAGCCGGCGGCGATGCGCGAGCAGATCCGGCGCTCGTGGGACGAGGAGGCACGCCTGAAGACCGTCGAGCAGGCGCGCCAGAACACCGCCGCCCAGATGCCGTTCCACTTCTGGGAGATGGGCGACGCGTACAGCCGGTTCATGCAGTCCGACGAGACGGTGTACGCTCCCGACGTCCTCGCCCATTTCGCCGCCCAGGGTTACGGAGACTTCGAGTGGCTCGACCACCTGCGCTGGATCCGCAAGCCGATGCTGGTCGTCGTCGGCCGCTACGACCGTACATGCACGCTGGCGCGCTCGGAGGAGATCCACCACGAGGTCGAGGGCTCGGAGCTCGTGGTCATCGAGAAGGCCGCGCACATGTCCTACATCGAGCAGCCCAAGGCCTACATCGACGCGGTGCGCTGGTGGTTCATCCGCCAGGGCGTGCTGCCGGATCCCACCGCCCCGCCGCCGGGCTGAGCCGACCGCGGCTGGCGGCCGCGGCCCTGACCGCCGTCTGCGGAATCGTCCTGGCCGCGGGCGCGGCGCCTGCGCTGGCCGACTCCCCGCTCGGCGCGGTCGCCTTCGTCGGCCGCCTTCGCGGGCACGTGGGCGTGGCGCGCGGCATCGTCGCCACCGTGGACGGCGGGCGCACGTGGCGCCTCGAGCGCTACACGAGCCACCGTGTCCACGAGGTGCAGTTCCCCACGGCGCAGATCGGCTTCGCGCTCTCGCGGCGGGGTGTGCTGGCCACGAGGGACGGCGGCGCCCGCTGGGTCCACCGCGGGCTGCGCACCACGCTCGCGGAGGTCGACTTTCTGAACGGCCGGGTCGGCTGGGGCCTGGCCAAGACCGCAGGCGGCCTGCAGGTGGTGCGCACAAACGACGGTGGTCGCACCTGGAAGGGGCGGGGCGAGCAGGCCCACTCGGTGTGCTTCACGACGGCGGCGGTCGGCTGGATCGGGAAGGGCAGGAAGGTGCTCTTCACCCACGATGGCGGCGCCACGTGGCAGCTCCAGTTCACGCTCGCGCACAGGGCCGGCCAGGCGGTGGTGCACTGCACGCCCGGAGGGAGCGTCTGGGCGCTCTTCACCGACGGCGCGGCGACCAGTCACCAGGCGTATGCCGTCTACGCCAGCTTCGACAGCGGCGCGCACTGGCTTGCCGAGCTGGCCCAGTTCATCCGCACCCCCCGCAAGGTGCCGCGCATCGACGACTATCCCGGGCCGTTCGACGTCGTCTCCCCGCAGATCGTGAAGTCCCTCGGCCTGTGCGTGGCCTGCGGCCGCGGCCGGCCGTCCCTCACCGCCACGGCAACCCACGGGGGGACGTGGGTGCACCGGCGGATGTCCGTGCCGCGCGGGGTGGGCGGCTACTCCCTCATGTTCGTGGACCGGCGCCGGGGATGGGTGGCCGAGGCGGACGGGCGCACCACCCGCATCGCGCACACCGGGAACGCCGGCGTCAGCTGGTCGCTGCAATACCTGGGCTGACCGCGTCCTTCAGGCCGTACGTCTCGGGGCGCCGGTGGCGCAGCGCGGGCAGGCGCTCGCGGATGTCCGCCAGCGCCGCCATGTCGAGGTCGGCCACGATGACGCCGTCGCCGTCGGGCGCCTGCGCGAGCACCGTGCCCCACGGGTCGATGATCATGCTGTGGCCGTAGCTCGGCTTGTTCAGGCCGCCCGGGTAGCCGTGCTGGCCGGTGGCAAGGACGAACGCCTGGTTCTCGACCGCCCGCGCACGCAGCAGCAGCTCCCAGTGGGCCATCCCGGTGAGCAGCGTAAAGTTGGACGGGACGGTCAGCACCGTCGTCCCGCCCTCGAGGGCAAGCGTGCGGTAGAGCTCGGGGAAGCGCAGGTCGTAGCAGACGGTGAGGCCGAAGCGGACGCCGTCGATATCGGCGACGACCGGCCGGGAGCCGGGCTCGGTGCCGTCGGACTCGCGGTAGCTGATCCCGCCCACGTCCACGTCGAAGAGGTGAATCTTGGTGTAGGCGGCGATCTGCGTCCCCTCGCGGTCGTAGACGAGTGAGACGTTGCCGACCCGGTCGCCCTCGCCGAGGATCGCGATGCTGCCGCCGATCAGGTTCACGCCGTGGGCGCGAGCCCAGCCGGACATGATCTCGACCGTCGGCCCGGCGTCGAGCCGCTCGGCCTGGTCGCGCAGGCCGGGGCCGTCCAGCCAGGCGTTCCACTTCTCGGGCAGCAGGATCACGTCCGCGCCGAGCTCCGCCGCCTGCGCCACGAGCGGGGCCATGTCCTCGAGGTTGCGGGCCTTCTCGGCCCGGGCCTGGAACTGGATGCAGGCGGCTCTCACGCCTCGAAGCCTACCCCGGCGTCGCCGGCCTCGTCCTCCGCCAGAAGCCGGAAGAACACGACCGAGCAGGCGGCGAACAGGATGGCGGCCTGCTCGACCGCCATCGCGATCGCGCCCAGCTGCTGATCCTCGGACGGCGAGATCCCCCATAGCCGCGGCGCGTGCACATAGAAGCCGTACTGCGGATGGGTGAGCGCCAGGGCGAGCGCGACCGGCGCCGCGGCGACGAACGCGCCGAACAGGTACGCCAGCTTGGGCCCGGCCTGCATCCGGCCCGGTACGAGCACCGGCCACCAGAACGCGATCCCCGCGGTGAGGAAGACGAGGTGCTCGATCCCGAGCGCCCAGCGGTGTGTCAGCGCATACCCGTAGACGGCCGGAACGTGGAGCACGTACCAGGCCGCCACCCAGTAGGCGAGCGCGAACGCCGGCGAGGTGAGCAGGCGGATCGACCGCCGCCGCTCGCAGGCGGCGGTCATCGCGGGCGAGAGGCCGAGCACGAGCAGCGGCGGCGCCCAGTCCGCCAGGATCACGTTCTGGAGCAGGTGCACGGAGAGAAGCGACGTGAGCGCGATGTGCTCGAGCGGCGAGAGCAGCGCGACGGCGATCAGGGCGAGGCCGGCCGCGAAGCTCGCGATCCTCAAGGTGGGCGTCTCCGTGCCGCGGCGGCGCCACGCGCGCACGACCACGGCGTAGTCGAGCGCCACGATCGCGATCGCGACGGCCCACTCCGGGTCGGCCTGGATCCTCCAGGGGTCGACCATCGCCGCCGTTCAGCCCGCCGGGGTGAGCGGCGCCATCGTCAGGCCGAAGCCCGCGAGCTGCTCCCAGTAGAGCTCGGCCCGCTCCTTCTCGCCGGTCCACACCACCGCCTTGCCGGTGTTGTGGATCGTGTTGGCCATGGCCTGGCCGCGCTCGAAGCTGACGCCGGGGAGCGTCCGCGCAAGCGCGAAGGCGACCCCGTCGAAGGTGTTGTGGTCGTCGTTTCGCACGATCACGAGCCACGGCTTGCCGGCGCCCGACCCCGGCCCGGACCGACGCGGCTTCTGCTTGCGAACGGGCGGCGCAACCGTCGCCATGGCTGGATGGTACCGCCGTGAATAAACGGGGTCTGTCCCCGTTTATTCACGGCCCCAGCCGCCGCCGCCGGGGGTGCGGATCTCGAGGACGTCGCCGGCGCGGAGGTCGAGGCTGCACTTCGCCGGCAGGCGGCGGCCGTTCAGCGTGTTGCGGCCCGGCGAGCCGTCGGCGCCGCCTGCGGCGCCGTGGGGGCCGTGGCGGCGGCGCTCGCTCATGATCCCCAGGCGGCAGTCCGCGAGCACCCGGTAGACCCGCACCACGCCGTCGCCCCCCGGGTGGCGCCCGGACCCACCCGTCCCCGGCCGGCGGGCGTAGCGCTCGATCCGCAGCGGGTACTCGCGCTCGAGCGCCTCGATCGGTGTGTTGAGCGTGTTCGACATCGCCACGTGCACGCCGCTCGGCCCCGGCCCCGCGGACGAGCCGCCCTGGCCGCCGCCGAGCGTCTCGTAGTAGGTGAACGCCGGTGTTCCGAAGGTCACGTTGTTCATGGTTCCCTGGCCGTGCGCCGGGACGTCCACCGCGCCGCCCATGGCGGACATGACCACGTCGACGATCCGGCTCGACGTCTCGGTGTTCCCGGCCACCACGGCGCCAGGCGCGACCGCGTTCACGAGGCACCTCTCGGGCGCCGTGACGGTCACAGGGGCGAAGGCGCCGCCGGACGCCGGGATGTCCGGGTCGCACACCGCCCGAACGACGTAGTAGACCGCCGAGCGGGTGACCGAGAGCGGGCAGTTCACGTTGCCGGGCTGCTGCGGCGCGGTGCCGGCGAAGTCGGCGGTCAACTCGTCGCCGGCGATCCGCACCTCGACCTCGATCGGGATGTCGCGCGTATGGATCCCGTCGCCCTCGATGGCGTCCCGGGCCCGGAAGCTCCCATCCGGCAGGCTCGCGATCGCCGCCCGGGTGCGGCGCTCGCTGTAGCGGTAGAGCTCGTTCATGCCCTCGGCCAGCCGCCTGCGGCCAAGCCGGCTCGCCAGCTCACGCAGCCGCTCCGCCCCGACCAGCATGCACGCCTCCTGCGCCCGCAGGTCGGCGAGCCGCTCCGCCGGCCTGCGCATGTTGGCGACCAACACCCGGCGAACGTCGGCGGTCAGCTCGACCGGCGGGATGACGACGCCCTCCTGGATCAGCTCGGTCGCGCCCGCGGGCATGCTCGCGGGCTGCATCCCGCCCACGTCGGCATGGTGGGCGCGCGAGCACACGAGGCCCAGGTCGTCGACGGTCGCGACCAGCGTGATGTCGGGCAGGTGGGTGCCGCCCGTATACGGGTCGTTCAGGACGTAGACGGCCCCCGGCCGCGGATCGAGCGCCCGCACCGCGGCGACGGCGTCCGGCATCGCGCCCAGGTGGACGGGCATGTGCTCGGCCTGCGCGATCATGCGCCCGTCCGGGGCGAAGAGCGCCGTCGAGCAGTCGCGCCGCTCCTTGATGTTGGCGGAGTGGGCCGAACGCACGAGCGCCGCGCCCATCTCCTCGGCGACACCGCGCAGCGACGCGGCCAGCACCTGCAGGGCGGCCGGATCGATCACCGGGTGATCCGCCAGGAGCCGTCGCCGCCGTGGCGGGCCGTCCACCCGTCCGCGACCCACAGCGTCGCCCCGTCGAGCGGCACGGACGCGGGCCCGCGGACGGCCGCGACACGCTTCGCACGCTCGAGCTCGTAGCCCGCGCCGGGCGCGACGACAGACGTGCGCACGCTCGTGACCTCGATCTCCGCGGCGGGGTCGTCGAACCCGTACCGCTCGCGGTGGCGGGCGTGGAAGCGGCGGGCGAGCGTCGCGGGCGGCTTCAGGCCGACCGTCAGCTCGTGGGCCTGGCCGCGGTAACGCAGCTCGCACTCGACCTCGACGGCGCCGCCGCGCGGGGCGCGGGGCAGGTCGGGGAGCTCGGCCAGGAACCGCTCGAGCGGCGCCATGACGCTCCGCACCGTCGATCGCCGCCGCTCTCCCGCCGCGATCCCCAGCGCCGACAGCACGCCGCTCGCGGCCGGGACGACCACGGCGCGCATGCCCAGCCTATCGGCCACCTCGCAGGCGTGCAGCGGCCCCGCCCCGCCGAACGCGACCAGCTCCAGCTCGCGCGGGTCGTGGCCCTGCTCGACGCTGACGACGCCGATCGCGCGCACCATCTCGGCGTTCGCGACCGCGACGACGCCCTCCGCGGCGGCGCGGAGGCTGGCGAAGGCTCCCGCCACCTCCTTCATGGCGGTCTGGGCGGCCGCGACGTCGAGACGCAGGTCACCCGCGAGCGGCACATCGCGGTCGAGCCGGCCCAGGATCAGGTTCGCGTCGGTCACCGTCGGCCGCTCGCCGCCGCGGCCGTAACAGGCCGGGCCGGGATCGGCTCCCGCGCTCTGCGGGCCGACCCGGAGCGCGCCTCCGGGGTCGATCCAGGCGATGCTGCCGCCGCCCGCCCCGACGGTGTGGATGTCGAGCTGCGGCAGGCGCAGCGGCAGGCCGCCGACGCGGCGCTCGGCGCTGCGCCCGGCCACGCCGTCGCGGATCAGGCACACGTCGGTCGAGGTGCCGCCCATGTCGAAGCTGATCGCATCGCCGATCCCGGCGGCCACCACCGCCGCCACACCGCCGGCGGGGCCGGAGAGGAGCAGCCGGGCGGGGTGCGCGGCAGCCTCGTCCAGGTCGCACACGCCCCCGTTCGACTGCATGACGGCGGGCGCGGGCAACCCGTCCTCCTCCGCGGTGGCCGCCAGCCGTCGCAGGTAGCTGCCGGCGACCGGCCCGAGGTAGGCGTCCGCGATCGTGGTCGACGCGCGCTCGAACTCGCGGAACTCGTCCGCCACCTCGTGGGAGGCCACCACGTGCACCTCCGGCAGCGCCTCGCGCAGCCCGTCCGCCACGGCTTGCTCGTGGACCGGGTCGGCGTAGGCATGCAGCAGGCAGACGGCGGCGGCCTCGACCCGCTCCCGCCGCAGCCGGCGGGCGGCGGCGGCCACCGAGCGCGGGTCGAGCCGCTCGATCACCCCGTCGGGCCCCATGCGCTCGTCCACCTCGGCCGTGACCTCGGCCAGCGGCGCGGGCGGGGCGAGCTCGGGCCGGTACAGGTGCGGCCTGGCCTGGCGGCCGAGCGCGGGCACGTCGGCGAAGCCGCGGGTGGCGACGTAGGCGGTGCGGGCGCCGCGGCGCTCGAGCATCGCGTTCGTGGCCACCGTGGTGCCGTGGCCGAAGTGGGCCACGTCTCCGGCGTCGAGCCCCGCCCGTACCAGGGCGAACCGCACGCCCTCGATCACGCCGGCCGCGGGGTCGCGGGCCGTGGTCGCGACCTTGGCCGTGACGAGCCGCCCCCCGGCGATCAGGGCGACGTCCGTGAACGTGCCGCCCACGTCGACTCCCACGATCGCGCGCATGCCGGGGGAGGATACGCAGTCTTGACGGGGGCGGCCCCGGCGGCGGGCCTGGCCCCGGCTGTGGGCACCGGAGTGAGGACTGTCCCCGTCCGGGGACTGTCCCCGGTCATCTTGTGCCGAGCGCGATTATCCTATGGCGATGGACGTCGCCCGCCACCACTCCGCCGAACGGACGCCAGGGGCGCGGGGGGTCACCTTCGGGCGCGCCCAGAAGGAGCGCATCGGGCTGGTCATGAACGTCTACCGGCGGCTGTTCGCCGTGAGCGCCGGGCTGACCGGCGACGACCTGCGCCGGCTGGGCTCGCAGGCGCTCGACCGCATCGCGGCCTGGTCGCCGGCGCTGCTCGAGGAGATCGACGGGATCGCCCACGGGAGCGGGTTCGAGGTCGAGCTGATCGGCGCGCTGAACGCCCGCACCGAGCTCCTGGCCGCGGCCGCCGGCGAGTGCTCGACCATCGCCTGCCTCGGCACCGCCACCGCCTCCGGCAGCCCGTTCGGGATCCAGACCTGGGACTGGCACGAGGAGCTGCGCGAGGGCTGGCTCGTGTGGACGATCGACCATGCGGACGGCCGCCGCGTCGAGACGGTCACCGAGGCCGGCATCGTCGGCAAGATCGGCGTGAACGGCTCCGGCGTCGGTGTGCTCCTGA
Source organism: Thermoleophilia bacterium (assembly GCA_025928435.1). The sequence goes on along the minus strand of JAICJM010000121.1, from coordinate 1,667 downwards.
ACATCCTCGGCCACCAGGACGACCGGGCGCCCGTCGCCGTGCCCGTGCACGCACTCTGCCGGCGGGTGCTGGACGAGGCCGACGGCGCCGTCACCGCGCTCACCATGGCCGCGAGCGCGCAGATGTCCGCCTCCTCCGCCGTCACCATCGTGGCCGACGATGCGGACGGCGGCGTGGCGTGCACCGTCGAGGTGTCACCGGCCGGCCCCGGCTTCGTCATGCCGGACAACCGCGGCGTCCTGATCCACACGAACCATTTCCTGGCCGATCCCGGCCGCCAGGCCGACACGATGGTGCGCGAGGCTCCCGACACGCTGCTGCGCCTCGATCACGCCCGCCGCCGCGTCGCCGGGATCGAGGGCTCGATCGAGACCGAGGACGTGCTCGAGGCGATGGACAGCCACCGCGGCGGCGCCGGCGCCATCTGCTGCCACCCCGCCCAGGGCGCCGCCTTCGGCGAGCGCTGGACGACGCTCGCGACCGTCGTCATCGAGCCCGCCCGGGCCGAGATGCGCGTCTCGGCGGGCGGCCCGTGTCAGAGGGCCGCGGCCTCGACCGCAGCCGCCGCGGCCAAGCAGTGATCCTCGCGCCACGGCAGGGCGGCCAGCTGGATCCCGGCCGGTAGCCCGGCGTCGTCGCGGCCGCACGGCACGCTCACGGCCGGCCAGCCGAGCATGTTGAACACGAGCGTGAGCCCGCACATCGCGTAGGTGACGTCCATGTCGGGGCGGCCCGCGTACGGGATCGCCAGGGCCTCCACCGGCGGCGGCGTCTGCGCCTGGGTCGGCGTCGCGATCAGGTCGATCCCGGCCGACCGCATCTTCTCGAGCATCCGGCCCGCGTACTCGATCCGGTACTGGTTGACGGCGGCGAACGGGACGGCCGCCATCACGTCGGAGAGCGCGAGGTCGCGGGCCACGTCCGGCCCGATCTCGTCTCGCCGGGACGGCCAGAACTGCTGCAGCGTCGCCGCCCCCTCGGGGATGAACGGGTCGCCCTCACCCATCGGCGTCGGCCACTCGAGGTCGAACTCGACGATCTCCGCGCCGGCGTCGGCGAGCGCGTCGACCGCCCGGCGCACGCGGGCGACGATGTCGGCCGCGGTGTGCTCGAAGAAGTAGCGCTCGGCCAGGCCGACCCGCATCCCCCGCAGGTCGCCGGAGAGGCCCTCGCTCCAGCGCTCGACGGGCACGCTCGGCACGCGCGGGTCGCGCGAGGGCCCGCCCGCCAGCGCCTCGAGCTGCAGGGCGCAGTCGCGCACGCTGCGCGCCATCGGCCCGCAGTGGTCGAGCGTCGTGCACAGCGGGCGGATCCCGGCCAGGCTGACCCGGCCGTAGGTCGGCTTCAGGCCGACGATGCCGCAGCACGAGGCCGGACAGCGGATCGAGCCGCCCGTGTCGGTGCCCGGCGCGGCCGCGACCATGGCCGTCGCGAGCGCGACGCCCGAGCCGCCGCTCGACCCGCCCGGCACGCGGCCGGTGTTGTGCGGGTTGCGGCAGGAGCCGAAGTGCGGGTTCTGGGTCGTCGTCCCCCAGGCCAGCTCGTGCGTCGCGAGCTTCGCCACGGTGATCCCGCCCGCGGCCGCGAGCCGCTCGACGGCCTCGGCGTCGCGGTCGGGCACGTGGTCGCGGTAGAGCGCGCTGCCGTACGTCGTGCGGTCGCCGGCG